>SVJK01000041.1 GCA_015069015.1 Oscillospiraceae bacterium | reverse complement strand
AAATAAGCACAGCTTGTAAATTATACAAACTATGCTTATATTGTACCAAATTACGCAGAATTTAGTTCGCGAGATAAGATGTATATCAAATTACGCTCGCGACTTGGGTGCAGGCTCAGCCTGCTTTTTTACTGTATAGGAAACTTCGTTCCTATACAGTAAAAAATTTATTATATTGCCGTGCAAATTTTTTGAAAAGCAAATTTGCTTTTCAAAAATGCACATGGCTTAAGAAAAGCGAATTTGCTCCGCACTCCCGCCGCAGGCGGTGCGGCGAAGCCGCTTTTCTTGTAAGATTAAAATTGCAAATTCTGAAAAATATTGTATTTATGCTTTCTGATTTGTTTTTTGACTCATTTTTGCCTTGAGTTGATAATATCACAAATCATTTCGGGGGAGGAAACTATTTTGTCTGCACCGTTTTGAATAAGTTCGTCCTCATCTCTGAATCCCCATTCCACACCGATGGTGAAAAGCCCTGAGTTTTTCCCTGTTTTCATATCAACTGATGAGTCACCGATAAAAAAACTCTCTTCCTCTTTCACGCCAAGTTCTTCCATTATCTGAAAAACTCCGTCGGGAGAAGGTTTCAGAGGGACATCATCTCTTGCACCATATGTAACATCCACAAGGTCTCCAAGGAATGTTTTCACTGCCTCTTTTGCGGCAAAATCGGGCTTGTTTGAAAGAACTGCAATTTTTATGCCCATGGTTTTAAGTTCTGCCAAAAGTTCGGGAATTCCGTCGTAGGTATGGGTGAGATATGTAACGTCTTCGTCATAACTGTCGGAATAAAACTTGTGAATTTTTTCAAAATCCTCAAGACTTGCACCATTTTTCAAAAGCGCTCTTTCAATAAGTTTTTTTGAGCCGTTACCCACCATCCTTTTAACATCTTTTTCAGACACAGAACCAAGTCCGAATTCCGAAAGTGTGAGATTCACATAGTGTCTTATGGTGGGAAGAGTGTTTAAAAGAGTTCCGTCAAGGTCAAAAATACAACTCTTTATCATTTTCATTCTCCTTCTTGTGACTTTTCCTTTTGACTTTGAAGTTCTTTTAATATTTCTTCAAGTTCTTCTTTTTCAAAAAGATATTTTTCGGGGCAGAACTGACAGTTCATTTCAGCCTGTCCGTCTTCTTCGATAATTGCTTTAAGTTCTGTCTCGCCGATTGTTGCAAGAACTTTTCTCACTCGGTCTCTTGAACAGTTGCAAGAATATGCAATGTCTTTTTTATCCGTAAAATGAAAGTCGATTCCCGAAAGGGCAACACCGAGAATTTCTTCCACATTCATTCCTGATTCAAGCATATCAGTTATGCTTTTGATGTTTTTAAGATTCTCTTCAAGTTTGTCAATTATGCTGTCATCAGCACCGGGCATCACCTGAAGAATGAATCCGCCTGAATTTTTTACGCTGTAGTCTCTGTCCACCAAAACACCCAGAGCAACAACTGATGGAACCTGTTCGGAAATTGCAAAGTATTTTGCAAGGTCGTCTCCGACTTCTCCTGTGACAAGAGGAATTTTTCCGATGTAGGGTTCTTTCAGTCCAAGGTCTGTTATGACTGTGAGAAATCCGTCTTTCCCAAAGGCTGTGCCCACGTCAAGTTTTCCGTCGGGGCGAAGAGGCAGGTCTGCACCGGGATTTCCAACATATCCTTTGACCATAGAATCAGGGCCTGACACGGCAAGAACTCTTCCGAGAGGACCTGAACCTGTCATCTGAAGTGTTACGAGGTCTTTTTCACCTTTCAGCATTGCACCCATCATTGCAGCGGCTGTGAGAAGTCTTCCGAGTGCCGCAGTTGCAACGGGGGATGTGTGGTGATATTCACTTGCTTTTTGCACTGTATTTTTACTGTAGCAGGCAAATGCTCTGACAAATCCGTCTTCGCTTACTGCCCGGATAAGATAGTCATTCATAGTTTTTCTCCTTAACATAGTGATTAGGGATTAGGGAATAGAGAATAGGAAAATAGAGCGTTGCAAAGCCTCCCATTGAGTAGATGCTGGTTAAATAAGATATTGTAGGGTGCAGCCTTTAGGATGCACCGAAAAAACCGAATTCCCGGTTCGTCATAAACCACCGAACCCTACAATGCATGGAATAATCATTGGTTACTCAAGGAGAAGGCTTTCGCTGTAGCATTTTTTCACTGTATAGGAAATTACGCAGAATTTAGTTCGCGAGATAAGATGTATATCAAATTACGCTCGCGACTTGGGTGCAGGCTCAGCCTGCTTTTTCATTATCATTGATTATATAAACTTCAATTTACACTTTAAGGGACTGCTGACTTTTTGAGCCGGCAGTCCCTTATTGTTAATCAGAATTGCACATAAAGTGTTCTTACTTCGTCAGATGATTCTTCTTTTACAGAAGGTTTATTGCGGTTTGCAAGGAAACCTGATGCAACCTGCGGGAAAAGAGCATAACTGAGAACGTCTTCTTCGCATTTGATAAGGTCGCCTGCTTCTTTTTTATATTTTTCAAGTTCGGGTTCCAAAAGATCAGCAGGTCTTACGGTAATAACTTCATCATCACCGATTGCTTTCTTTCTCACTTCTTCATTAACAGGAGCGGGAAGCTGACCATATTCACCACGAAGGAGAGCCTTTGATTCTTTTGTAATCATCTTATATCTTTCGCCGGCAAGGACATTTAAAACCGCCTGAGTTCCGACAATCTGGCTTGTGGGAGTTACAAGAGGAGGATAACCAAAGTCTTCCCTTACTCTCGGAACTTCTGCCAAAACGTCATAATATTTATCTTCAGCATTGTTTTGTTTGAGCTGAGAAATGAGGTTTGAAAGCATACCGCCGGGAACCTGATAAAGCAAAGTGTTAGCATCAACATTTAAAACCTTCGGATCAAGGTCTCCTCTTTCTTTGAGTTCAGTTGCAACATTTCTGAAATGCTTTGCAGCCTGACTCAGAACTTCAAGGTCAAGACCTGTGTCTCTTTCGGTGCCTTTTAATGTAGCAACCAAAGATTCTGTTGATGGGTTACTTGTTCCGTTTGCCATAGGAGAGAGTGCACAGTCAACAATGTCAACACCTGCCTGTGCTGCCATAAGGTTTGTCATATCACCTGTACCTGCGGTGTTATGAGTGTGAAGGTGAATCGGAACACCAACATTTTCTTTGAGTTTTTTAACGAGACTGTATGCATCATAAGGCAAAAGAAGGTTTGCCATATCTTTTATACAAATTGTGTCTGCACCCATTTTTTCAAGGTCACAGGCAAGGCGTACAAAGTAGTCTTCGTTGTGAACGGGGCTTGTTGTGTAACTGATTGCCGCTTCACACATACCGCCGTACTGTTTAACAAATTTGATTGCTGCCTCAAGGTTTCTCGGATCGTTGAGGGCGTCGAACACTCTTACAACGTCGATTCCGTTTTCGATGGATTTTTTGCAAAAAGCCTCAACGACATCGTCTGCATAGTGCTTGTAGCCGAGAATGTTCTGACCTCTGAAAAGCATCTGCAGTTTTGTGTTTGGCATATGTTTTTTGATTGTGCGAAGTCTTTCCCATGGATCTTCGTTCAAAAATCTCATACATGAGTCAAAAGTTGCTCCGCCCCAACATTCAACAGACCAGTATCCCACCTTGTCGAGAAGTTCCAATGCAGGAATCATATCTTCAATTTTCATACGGGTTGCCGCCTGAGACTGATGAGCATCTCTTAAAATTGTGTCTGTAATAAAAAGTTTAGACATAATATATATCCTTTCTGTATTAGTATGTGTTCTGCTTGTTTTACGCTACGTTTATTATTTTGCTAAAAGAGCAATAAGTGCACCTGCCGCAATTGCAGATCCTATAACACCTGCAACGTTGGGGCCCATAGCGTGCATGAGAAGGAAGTTTGAGGGATTTTCTTCCTGACCGACTTTCTGTGATACTCTGGCTGCCATGGGAACTGCGGAAACACCTGCAGAACCGATAAGAGGATTGATTTTGTTTTTAAGGAACAGATTCATGAATTTAGCAAGAAGTACACCGCATGCTGTTGCAACACCAAAGGCGATAACACCCATAGCAACAATTAAGAGTGTGCTTGCAGAGATGAATGTCTGACCTGTTGCAGTTGCACCAACAGATACTCCGAGGAACACTGTTACAATGTTCATAAGTTCGTTCTGAACTGTCTTTGAAAGTCTTTCACAAACGCCTGATTCTTTCAGAAGGTTACCAAGCATTAAGCATCCAACAAGGGGAGCGGCTGATGGAACGAGAAGTGCAACAAAGATTGTAACAACAATGGGGAATATGATTTTTTCTTTTTGTGAAACAACACGAAGTGCTTTCATTTCTATCTGACGTTCTGCCTTTGTTGTGAGAAGTTTCATAATGGGCGGTTGAATTACGGGCACAAGAGCCATGTATGAATATGCCGCAACGGCAATAGGTCCTAAAAGTTCGGGAGCAAGTTTTGATGTTACAAAAATTGCGGTAGGGCCGTCAGCACCGCCAATGATACCGATGGAAGCCGCCTGCTCGGGTGTGAAGAAGTAGGATGCGGCAATATATGTTGCAAAAATACCAACCTGAGCCGCAGCACCAAGAAGAAGACTCTTGGGATTTGCAATGAGGGGACCGAAATCTGTCATTGCACCAACGCCGATAAAGATGAGACAGGGGTATATTCCGAGTTTAACACCAAGATAAAGAATATCTATGAGACCGGGTGTGATTGCATTTGATGCATTGAAAAGTTCCCAGTGAACATGTCCGCCTGCAAAAAGTTCTTCGTGGAAAATTCCTGCTCCTGCAAGGTTTGTGAGAAGCATACCGAAAGAAATCGGCAAAAGCAGGAGGGGTTCAAACTTCTTAACGATTGCAAGATAGAAAAGAACGCAGGAAATAAGAATCATAACAACCTGACGCCAGTCGGTGATGGAAAAGCCTGTCTGCTTTAAGAAGTTTACAACTGCTTCAAGTTCTGAAATCTCGGGAACATTCAATATGTCAGCATATGAAAATTCCACAGTTTCGCCGTTTTTGTCGGTATACTGTCCTTCGCAGTTTATAACAGGGGATTTTTCGCCTTTTGCAAGTTTGATGTCATATTCAAACTCAACTTCCTGACCTGCGGGAATTAAAAAACCTTCCTGTGAATCTTCCTGTGTAAGAATCACATTTTCAGGTTTTTCAAATGTAAAGGATACAAATGCGTTAATTTTCTCAATGGACTTATTTGCAACAACAACCGAAAGAGTTTCTCCCTTTTCATCAATTGTTGCGGATTTTATGAACAATGCACTTTCTGCCCCGTTTTCAGTCTCGCCTGCAAAAACAGATCCCGCAATTGTGGTGGTGAGAATGAGAACAAGAGCAAGAATGCTGAAAATTCTCTTTTTCATATTATTTTCCTCCGAATAAAATTAAGTAATTATTTAATTGTGCAAAGAGCTGTGCCGTTTGCAACGGAAGCACCTTTCTGAACGCTAACGGAGGTGATGGTGCCGTCATTTGGAGCCATGATTTCATTTTCCATTTTCATTGCTTCGAGAATGAAGAGAACGTCACCTTTTTTTACTGTGTCGCCGTTTGCAACATTAACTGAAAGAATTGTTCCCTGCATAGGAGATACAACTTCAGCGCCTTCGCCTGTTGCAGCTGCAGGGGAAGCAGAGGGAGCGGGAGCAGCACTCTGGGCTTTTTTTGCTTCTTCTTCTGAAATGAGTTCGATTGATACAACATATTCGGTTCCGTTTACATTAACTTTATAGTTTTTCATAGAAATTTTCCTCTCTTTTCTGATTTTAATCTGATTTAAGCTTTTTTAAATGATACAATCCTGATGTTTTTAACATCTTTTCCGAGATCTTCGGCAATTGCTGTACAAACTGCCGCTGCAAGTTCTCCTGAGATACTTTCGTTTCCGGATGCCGCTTTCGGAGCAGGCACACTTTCTGCTTTCTTTTCGGGAATCAACTTACATATAAAACTCATAAGACTGCAAAGAAGAATTATACAGATAAGACCAACGAAAACGGTTGATATTCCCATAATACACACGAATGCATTTGACATTCAAAACCCCTCCTTTCGGTGCTGATTATATCACGGATGAAATTTTTCCCAAATAACATCCAATTTATGCCATATTCACATATTCAACATTATCCCCTTTTTTCCTCTTTTTTTTGAAAGAAAATTCAAAATTTTTGAAATTCATTGCAAATATCAAATTTTATGATGTATTTTTGTTTAATTTGTCCAAAAAATATTTGTGATATAAAACAAAAAACTTTTGCCTTGTGTTATTTCTATTATTATGATATTATGTTATTGTATTTTATACAAAGTCCTGAAACGGATCAGGTTTTGATTTTTCGGGATATAACTTATACAATATTAAAGGAGATTGTTATGGAAAGAGAAAAGTTTGGTTCAAGAATAGGATTTATTCTTATTTCCGCCGGCTGTGCCATAGGTCTTGGCAACGTGTGGCGTTTCCCCTACATTGTGGGACAATACGGCGGAGCGATTTTTATTTTGATTTATCTTTTGTTTCTTCTGATTTTCGGACTCCCCATTATGGCAATGGAATTTTCCGTTGGAAGAGCAAGCCGTCAGAGTATCGCAAGTTCTTTTAAGGCGCTGGAGCCCAAAGGAACAAAGTGGCACTGGTTTGGCATTTTCGGAATGGCAGGGAACTACCTTCTCATGATGTTTTACACCGTCATTTCCGGATGGATGGTTGCTTATCTTGTAAAAAGTGTTAAAGGTGACTTTGTGGGACTTACACCGTCGGGCGTAAGTGCAGAGTTTGCATCATTTACAGGAAATGCTCCGGATGTTTTGTTATATATGATTTTGGTTGTGATTGTTGGTTTTCTTATTTGTTCTCTCGGACTGAAAAATGGTGTAGAGAAAGTAACAAAGGGAATGATGCTGGCACTTCTTGGAATAATATCGGTTCTTGCAATTCGTGCAATTACCCTCAAAGGCGGCTCGGATGGACTGCGTTATTATCTTGTTCCGAGTTTCGAAAAGTTTTCAAATTATAATCTCGGAGAGGTTATTTTTGCGGCTCTCGGTCAGTCGTTTTTCACTCTTTCCATAGGTATCGGCTCGATGGCAATTTTTGGCACATATATAAACAAGGATCGCCGTCTTATGGGTGAAACTGTTTCGATTGCCGTTTTGGACACATTTGTTGCTTTTGTTGCAGGTCTTATCATTTTCCCGTCTTGCTCAGCATACGACATAGGATATGAACAAGGTCCAGGACTCATTTTTGAAACTTTGCCCAATGTTTTTAATTCAATGCCTCTCGGAAGACTCTGGGGAAGCCTTTTCTTCCTGTTTATGGTCTTTGCGGCAATGTCAACGATTGTGGCAGTTTTTGAAAACATTGTATCTTTTGCAATGGATCTTTGGAAATGGTCAAGAAAAAAAGCGTGTATTATAAATGTTTTTGCGGTAATCATTCTTTCAATCCCCTGTGCTCTCGGATTTAATCTGTGGTCAGGTGTTCATCCGCTTGGCGCAGACTCAACGATTCTTGATCTCGAAGACTTTATCGTTTCAAACAATCTTCTCCCCCTCGGTTCTCTTGTATATGTATGTTTCTGTACATGGAACAAAAAAGGCTGGGGATGGAACAACTTCATTCAAGAGGCAAATACGGGCAAAGGAATTAAATATCCTGCGAAACTGTATTTCTATGCAAAGTATATTATGCCCGTAATACTTCTTGTTTTCTGGGTACACGGATATGTTTCAAAATTCTTCCCGAACTTTTACGGTGATGTGTATAAATTTATCTGTAATTTATTTTAACGGAATTTGAAAAATGAATTTATCTGATTGACATCACCTTTTTGCATAATATTATTGTACCTTCATATATTATAAAATATATGGAGGTATAAATATGAAAAAGTATAAGTCCTACATTATTTCTGTTTTAATTGCCCTTGCCGTCGGCGGTCTTTCGGCACTTCTGACTCAGGGGTCAAATAACATTTACGAAACGCTGAATCAGCCGCCTCTTTCTCCGCCTGCGTGGCTTTTCCCTGTTGTGTGGTCAATTCTTTTTGTGCTTATGGGCATAAGCTCTGCAGGGGTGTGGGAAAGTCTGAAAGACAAGGGGCAGACCTGGTCGAGTGCTCTTACAGTATATGCTATAAATCTTGGAATGAACTTTTTGTGGAGCATAGTATTTTTTAACCTTCAGGCATTTTTCTTTGCGTTTGTGTGGCTGATTTTGCTTATTGGTGTTATCATCAAAATGATTTCCGATTTCAGAAAAGAAAGACTGTGGACAGGAAATCTTCAAATTCCATATCTTTTGTGGTGCATTTTTGCACTATATCTGAATTTTGGGATATATGTGCTCAACTGACAACAAAAAAGAGCCAAACTCACTTTTGAGTTTTGGCTCTTTTTATACACATACAATTTGTCACTCAAGTTCTTATTGTGCCTGCACTTTCAACGGTGTTGGAGCTTCCGCCGCCACCGCCGACAGCCCCACCGGAAACACTGCTCAGATATACGTTGTAAGCTTTTTTACATGCAGCTTCAAAATCCTCTATAGTTTGAAAATATGTACTGATTGAATATATATTTCCGGAGATTTCCCTTATTTTGTTTGAGGATAAGGCTTGTATTATCGCCTTCAGCTCATACTCATACAAATCGCTCCTGAGGGCCTCATATATGCACCTGTAACCTTCTCCTTTGTTACATTGGGCAAGAAAACGTTCCTTGCGGCTCCAGGAAAATTCATGGCTTTGGGCCAGCGGCTTCATCTGTGAAAAACCGCCCACAAGCATCACCTTGAGTCTGTCAAAATTGCCTTCAAATTCCATATATTCAATATCTGAAGGACTCGGTGTGGTTGTAATTCTTACAAGCTTCTGACCTTCATACAAAATCCAGATCAGGCAGCTTGATGAATCAGCATTATCAATCAGTGCATTGCATGACACCATTATACCGCCGTTTTCCGCTTCTACCTCCAGACTTGCAGGTTTTATACGGACTTTTTTGGTATATATAAGAGCATTTTCCTGTATGTCTTCCTCAAGGGTATATCCAAATGCTTCAAAAACCTCATAGACAGGAACGTATGTCCTGCTATTAATCATACACATCGGCGTTGAAACATAAGCTGTTTCTCCATTAATGGTGTAGGTGTCAGTGTCATAGGTAAACACCATAACCGTTCCATCCGCTTCTAAAGTGATGGTCTTTGTCTCGTGGTCATATATTGCCTCGGCTTCTACAGCCTCTGCAAGTCCTCTTACCGACGATACCGGAAATTCCCCCTGCAATATTACTGTTCCTGATTGTGCAACAAGAACATCTCCCGAGAATATCTCTCCCGTATCCAAATCACATTTTATACTGCGGATAGCATATCCCGAATCATAATTCGTCACTGATGCAGATACATTTGTGCATACACCCGGGCACAAAATCTGCACCGTCACAAAGGCAAATACAACCAACAACACTGCGCACCTTGCAATTATTTTCATAATCACACCTTCTCCACGCCGATTTTTACCTTTTCTCCATTGATGTTCCATTCTTTGCTTGCATCTGAATCTGTATTTGTGAGGATTTCTTCTGCTAAAACTTCTTCTTTTATAAATTCAGCATTTTTGCTCATTATAGCGTCTATCTTTTCATTACCTGAGGTGTAGACCTTAATGTGATCCATAACTTCAAAGAGAGAATCCTTACGCATTGTCTGGATTTTGCTGATGATTTCTCTTACAAAACCTTCTTCGATGAGTTCATCTGTGAGACGTGTGTCAAGAACAACCGTAATGCCTTTGTCGGTTTCGGATGCAAAACCTTCAACCTGTGCCGCTTCGATGAGAAGATCTTCTTTTGTAAGTTCCACCACATTTGCGTCAAAGTCAAATTTCAAAGCACCGTTTGCTTCAAGCTCAGCCATTGCATCATTGCCGTTAAGAGATGAGAGGGCAGCCTGAATCTTTCCAAGGAATTTGCCGTATTTCGGACCAACGGTTCTGAGTTGCGGTTTGAATGAGTAGGTTGTACATTCCTTAACGTCGTCTGTATATTCAACGTTCTTAACGTTGATTTCTTCTTTTATGATGTCTGTGAAGAACTCGCTGAGTGCAAAGTCTGCTTTAACAAACATTTTTCCGATAGGCTGACGGTTTTTGATGCCGGATGCATTTCTTGCCGCTCTTGCAAGAACAACCACATCAAGAACTTTTTCCATGTCTTCTTCAAGTGCTTTGTCAATGAAAGTTTCATCGCAAACAGGGAAATCGCAAAGGTGAATACTTTCGGGAGCATCTTTATCTATTGAACGAACAAGGTTCTGGTAGATGTCTTCTGTCATGAAAGGAATCATGGGAGCACTTACTTTAGCGAGGGTAACAAGAGTTGTATAGAGTGTCATATATGCATTGATTTTGTCCTGAGGCATACCCTTAACCCAGAATCTTTCACGGCTTCTTCTTACATACCAGTTTGAAAGTTCATCAACGAAACTTTGAAGAATTCTTGCGGTTTCGGTGATTTTGTAGTTCGCGAGATTATCGTCAACTTCTTTTACCAAAGTGTTTAGTTTTGAAAGCATCCATCTGTCAAGAACACCGAGTTTGTCTTTTTCAAGGGTATATTTTGTTGCATCAAACTCATCAATGTTTGCATAAAGTACAAAGAATGCATATGTGTTCCAGAGAGTTCCCATAAACTTTCTCTGACCTTCTGTTACAGCCCCTTTGTGGAAACGGTTTGGAAGCCAGGGAGCAGAATTTGAATAGAAATACCATCTGATGGCATCTGCACCGTGTTCTTTGAGCGCATCGAAAGGATCAACTGCATTTCCTTTGGATTTGGACATTTTCTGTCCGTTTTCATCCTGAACGTGACCGAGAACGATAACGTTTTTGTAGGGGGCTTTATTAAAGATTAGAGTTGAAATTGCAAGAAGTGAATAGAACCATCCTCTTGTCTGGTCAACTGCTTCACTGATAAAGTCTGCAGGGAAGTTGTCATCGAAGATTTCTTTGTTTTCAAAAGGATAGTGCCACTGTGCAAAGGGCATTGCTCCTGAGTCAAACCAGCAGTCGATAACTTCTTTTACTCTTGTCATCTCACCGCCACAGTCGGGACATTTGATGGTAACTGCATCAATGTATGGGCGGTGGAGTTCGATTTCCTCAGGGCAGTTGTCGCTCATGCTTTTGAGTTCTTCAATTGAACCTATGGAATGACGTTTGCCGCAGGAACATTCCCAGATGTTGAGGGGAGTTCCCCAATATCTGTCACGGCTTACGCCCCAGTCCTGAACGTTTTTCAGCCAGTCACCGAAACGGCCTGTGCCGATTGATTCGGGAATCCAGTTGATTGTATTGTTATTGCGGATAAGGTCATCTCTTACCGCAGTCATTTTTATGAACCAACTCTCTCTTGCATAGTAGATAAGAGGAGTGTCACATCTCCAGCAGAAAGGATAGTCATGCTCAAATTTGGGAGCATCAAAGAGAAGTCCTCTTGAATCAAGGTCTACTAAAACCTTGGGATCTGCATCTTTAACAAAAAGACCTGCAAAAGGTGTTTCTTCTGTAAGATTACCCTGTGCATCAACAAACTGAACAAAGGGAAGGTCATATTTTCTTCCGACATTTGCGTCGTCTTCACCAAATGCGGGAGCAATGTGAACAATACCTGTACCGTCAGACATTGTAACATAACTGTCGCAGGTTACAAAGTGAGCCTTTTTGCCCTGCTTTTCGCAAGGGATTTTCTGACATTCAAAAAGAGGCTCATACTCTTTATATTCAAGGTCAGCACCTTTATAGTTTTCAATGATTTCATAAGCAGGCTTGTCTTCTTTGGCAAGAGGTGAAAGAACTTTGTCAAGAAGTGCATTTGCCATATAGTAAGTGTATCCGTCTGCAGCCTTTACCTTGCAGTAGTCATCATCGGGGTTTACGCAAAGCGCAACGTTTGAGGGAAGAGTCCAGGGAGTGGTTGTCCATGCAAGGAAATATGCATCTTCGCCGATAACCTTAAAACGTACAACGGCGGAGCGTTCCTTGACAGCCTTGTATCCCTGTGCCACTTCGTGAGATGAAAGGGGAGTTCCGCATCTTGGGCAGTAGGGAACAATTTTAAAGCCTTTGTAAAGAAGACCTTTTTCCCATATCTGCTTTAGTGCCCACCATTCTGATTCAATGAAATTGTTGTCATATGTAACATAGGGATCGTCCATATCAGCCCAGAAACCTACTGTGCCTGAAAAGTCTTCCCACATGCCCTTATATTGCCATACGCTTTCCTTACATTTTGAAATGAAAGG
Organism: Oscillospiraceae bacterium; assembly: GCA_015069015.1. GTDB lineage: Bacteria > Bacillota > Clostridia > UMGS1810 > UMGS1810 > RGIG1828. The sequence goes on along the minus strand of SVJK01000041.1, from coordinate 8,156 downwards.
TTCAAGACCGTATTTTTCAATCTGTTCTTTTCCGTCAAGACCAAGAAGTTTTTCAACCTCAAGTTCAACGGGAAGACCGTGAGTGTCCCAACCTGCTTTTCTGAGGACCTTATGACCTTTCATTGTGCGATAACGGGGAATCATATCTTTGATTACCCTTGTGAGAACGTGACCTATATGAGGCTTTCCGTTGGCAGTTGGTGGGCCGTCATAGAAGGTGTAGGTTTCTCCTTCTTTTCTTGTGTCAATACTTTTCTGGAATATATCATTTTCTTTCCAGAACTTCTCAATTTGTTTTTCTCTTTCAACAAAATTGAGGTTTGTGTCAACCTTGTTATACATTATAATGCCTCCTGACATTGTTTTTGCACTAACCATAATACATAAATATACTATTATAGTATATATCACAAGCCTTTGTTTGTCAATAGTTTGGACAAGATTAAGGTGCATATTTTCGGTAATAATTCGAAAGTGTAATATTGATTAATGGATGACGGTGTGGTATAATGAATTCAATGAAATTGAATTTATTCTAAAGCCTTACGGGGAATAAAGGACGAAAAGGGAGAAAAGAAAAATGGAATGGACACAAATCAGCATATTCACCACTGCAAAGGGAATTGACAGAGTGTGCGATATGCTATCGGAAATAGGAATTGACGGAGTGGAAATTGAAGACGAGCAGGATTTTAAGGATTTTCTTGAAGAAAACAAAAAATACTGGGATTATGTTGATGAAGAGCTTGTGAAAGAAAAAACAAAGGAAACTTGCGTCAAGATATATCTTGAATCGGACGAAAACTTTGAGAAAAGAAAAAAAGAACTGGACGATGCTCTTTTGACGCTGAAAAAACAAGACGGAAAAGATGAGTGGGGAAGACTCTCCACAGATTCTGCCACTCTTTTTGAAGAAGACTGGGCGAACAATTGGAAGCAGTATTTCCACCCCATTGAAGTTGGCGAAAAAATCCTCATTCAGCCAAGCTGGGAAGAACTAAAAGGAGAAACCGACAGAATAGTTTTCACGGTAAATCCCGGAATGACTTTCGGAACAGGTACCCATCACACTACCAAACTTTGTATTGAGGAGCTTGAAAAGGTTGTGGATTCGGATTCAGTGGTCTTAGATCTTGGATGCGGCAGCGGAATACTTTCCATAATTTCTCTTCTTCTCGGTGCCAAAGAGGCATACGCTGTGGATATTGATCCTGCCTGCGAACACGTTGCAAAAGAAAACGCCGGGATGAATGGCGTTGACCTTTCAAAATATCACATATATTCAGGGGATGTTACGGGAAACGCAAAACTTTTTGAAAAGCTTTCCGAAAGGAAATATGATGTCATTGTGGCAAACATCGTTGCTGATGTTATAATTGCAATACTTCCGACAGTAAAAAAACTCATAAAAGAAAAAGGAACATTTATCTGTTCGGGAATTATTGAAGAAAGACTCCCCGATGTGAAAGAAGCAATGGCAAAAGAGGGAATTGATTCATCTTTTGTGAAATATTCAGGAGGATGGTGTGCCATAAGCACAAAGATTTGAGGTACATTGTTGTGGTAACGTAGTGATTAGGGATTAGGGAATAGTGATTAGGAATGGATATTGGGCATCTGACCGAAACCAAAATGTTCTGCCTAATCCCTATTTTCTAATCGCTAATCTCTACGTGGATTGAAAGGGGAATCCCCTTTCATAAAAAAATACCTCTTGACTAATCAGGTGTTTTCTTGATATAATACTTAGCTGAGAGGTGTAGTTTATGCACAGATTTTTTATAGGCACATCTTTGGAAGGTGAAAACAGTGTAACAATCACAGGTGACGATGTCTCACACATTGTCCGTGTGCTTCGCCTGAAAGAAGATGATGACATTGTTGTGTGTGACTCGGATGGAACAGATTGCGTTTGCTCAATAACTTCATTTTCAAAAGATGAAGTTACAGCCACAATCCTAAGCCGCGGAAAGTGTCAGACAGAACCACCGTTGAGCATAACTCTTTATCAGGGTGTGCCAAAAGGAGACAAGCTTGACACCGTTGTACAAAAGTGCGTAGAACTTGGAGCTGTAAGAATTGTTCCTGTTGCAATGAAAAGAAGTGTTGCAGTCATAAAAGACAGTGAAAAAAAGAGGCAAAGACTTCAGAAAATTGCAGATGAAGCAGCAAAACAATGCCTGAGAGGAAAACTTGTCAAAGTGGACTCTGTTATGACCTTTAAACAGGCTATTGAAGATGCAAAAGAAAGTTTTGATCTTAAACTTCTTCCCTATGAAGATGAAAGAGTAAAATCCATAAAAGAAGTGCTTAAGGAAAGCAAAGATGCAAAATCTGTTTGCATATTCATAGGCCCTGAGGGCGGATTCGACTCATCGGAAGTTGAACTTGCGAAAGAAAACGGATTTTATTCAGTGTCCATGGGGCCGAGAATTCTTCGGACAGAGACCGCACCCCTTGCAGCCATAACCGCAGTTATGTATGAACTTGGTGACTGGTGAGATAATAAGAGTAATTTAAATTTTACTGTTAACACACTAACACACATTGGAATTTGCTAAGATGCAGTTCCGGAATTGGAGACTAATATGAAAAAGAACAAGAAAAAGTTTCAACCTATGACGCGTGAAGCAAGAGAAAAAGTTGTAAACAAGGCAAAAGCTTTGGAGAGAGAATCCAACATTACCCTCATTTCCGTAATGGTAATAATTGTTTCTTTCTTTCTTTTGTTATATGTTCACAATGCATTCAAGGTAAATTATGTTGCATCTCTTGGAATTATTAATGTAATCAGTGTTTTATTCGTTATAGCCGCAGTGGTTTGTGTGGTTTTTGCTATATGGAAAAAGAAAACATTCCTTGTGGAATATGCTGTATTTGCGTTGATTCTTGCTTTGTTGTATTATCTTCTCCCCAGAGGTGCATCCGGTATTCCCGGACTCTATGAAGAAAAGGACGGAATGCTTGTAGTTTCTGATTTTGCAATGAAGATGGCAAAAATTCTTACAAATCAGAATATCACTTATTCTCTTTGGGGTGTAAATGTTTTATATTGTATATACACAATTATTTTCCATTCAGTAAGATATACAAAAATTAAAAAAGGTAACATTAAATGAGAATTGTAATTCAAAGAGTAAAATATGCCTCTGTTTCGGTGGATGGCAAAATATGCGGACAAATAAACCAAGGCCTTATGGCCTTGGTTGGTTTTTGTGAAGAAGATTCATCGCATCTTTTAGAACCTATGGCTGAAAAGATGATTAACCTGAGAATTTTTGAGGATGAGGATGAAAAGATGAATCTATCCCTCATAGATGTTGATGGGGAACTTCTTGCCATATCTCAGTTCACCTTGTATGCAGATTGCAAAAAGGGGAGACGGCCTTCTTTCAACCTTGCCAAGAGAGCTGATGAGGCAAACGAACTTTATGAAAAATTCGTTGACATATGCAGGGAAAAAATGGGGAAAAAGATAGAAACGGGAATTTTTGGTGCGGATATGAAGGTTGAACTTTTAAACGACGGCCCCGTAACCATAATTCTTGATTCTGACGAAATTGTAAAATAAGGTGATGTAAAAATCTGATTGATTTTTTACATCACCTTATGATTTTTTACTGTATAGGAAATTACGCAGAATTTAGTTCGCGAGATAAGATGTATATCAAATTACGCTCGCGACTTGGGTGCAGGCTCAGCCTGCTTTTTTGTTCATAGTTATCTGCGTCTTCTTGTACCGTTTTTTCTTATAAAAAGAGATGCGAACGGAATGTATTTACGATAAAGCTTGCGCAACTGGAATTTCCAGTAATAATATTCCTCTCCATCGCTTCTTTTCATTTCCATTTTGAAATATCTTACTCTTTTGAAAAAAGGTACATATACCTTGAGAGTCACCAGGATAATAAAGAGAATCACTACGACTACAAGGAAAATTATGACTTGTGAAGAATCACCGCCTATGTTGTTTGTGGGAATTGTGGCATGAACCTGGCTCAATGAACCGAACATTTGATATTTCATCTCCATGTAAAAGATAATAGATAATTGATGGCAAATGGTTTTTACGACACTTGTTCTAAGGCACATTATATCAAGGAACTTTTCTTCTGTCAATGAGGATAATGCCCCAAATTAATTGACATAAAACGGTTTTTTGTGTATAATTTTATATGTTAACTAAAAATATGGAGAGAATGATATGACCGTAAAACTATATGATGAAAACAGTTATCTGACAGAGTTTGATGCAACCGTGGAGACGTGCGAAAAAACAGATTCAGAATATAAAGTCACTCTTGATAAGACAGCATTTTTCCCCGAAGAGGGAGGACAATGCTGTGACAGAGGCAATCTCGACGGCAAGAGTGTAAAAAAAGTTGAAATTTCGGGAGATGAAATATACCACTATGTTGATTCTCCTTTTGAAATCGGGCAAAAAGTAAGAGGGGAAATAGATTTTTCTCTTCGCTTCCGCAATATGCAAAACCACAGCGGAGAACATATTATCTGCGGTATTGCCCATTCCCTTTTCGGCTATGAAAATGTGGGATTCCATCTTGGAGAAGATATTGTCACAATGGATCTTAGCGGTGAACTTTCAGATTCGGACATAGAAAAAATCGAAAGACTTGCAAATGAAGCAGTAGCAAAAAATATGCCCGTTACTGCCTTCTATCCTTCAAAAGAAGAACTTGAAACCCTTCAATACAGGGCAAAAGGTGAAATTGAGGGAAATGTGAGAATTGTAAATATCGGAGACGTGGATTCCTGTGCCTGCTGCGCACCTCACGTTGGGGCTACAGGTGAAATCGGCATAATAAAAATCATAGATTCCATGCGCCACCGGGGCGGAATGAGGCTTTCCATTCTTTGCGGATTTGATGCCCTTTCTGACTATAATCTCAGAATGAAAGAGGCAAAGGAGATTTCAAATCTTCTATCAGTTCCCCAATCGGAAATTGCATTGGGAGTCAAAAAACTCAATTCCGACCAACAGATGCTTAAAACAAAAATTTCCGAAATGAAAAAGCAAATTGTTAAACTCACCGTTGAAAGCGCAGATACCACAAAAGAAAAACTTTGTCTTTTCTTTGATGATATGGATATGGATGGACTTCGATTCGGGGCAAATCTTCTTTTAGAGAAAAAAGTTCCTTTTGCCGCCCTTTTATCGGGAGATGACGAAAACGGTTATTCATATGTTCTCGTAACATCAGAGGGAGATATTTCAACTCACACAAAAAGTGCGAATGAGGCACTTTCGGGAAGAGGCGGCGGAAAAGGACCAATGGCTACGGGAAAATTTATGGCAAAATTGTCTGATATTGAAAAGTATTTTGTCAAATAACGTCATATTTGTCAATTTGGTCATTTTACTTGTATGAAACAGAAAAAAATGTTATAATATTAAAAATGAAAGATATGTGTGATACTTATGAAAGGATGTACAGATAAATTATGAAAATGGATCAGAAAACAGCAATTGCTTTGATGGAGGAAATGTGTAAAAAACAGTTTGGTTGTGCAGTTTCCGATGCAACAAAACAACAACTCTATAAAGCACTTTGCCTTGTTGTAAAAGATATTTTAATAGAAAAAAATGTGGAATTTTCAAAATCCGTTAAGGAAAAAGAAGAAAAGCAGGTTTATTATATGTCAATGGAGTTTCTGGTTGGAACTTCACTTCGCAATAACCTTGCAAATTTAAAAATTGAAAAACAGTTTGCTCAGGCTCTTTCAAAGGCAGGGGTGGACATTAATGAACTCTATGAAATTGAACCCGACGCAGGCCTTGGAAACGGAGGACTCGGAAGACTGGCTTCTTGTTATATGGACTCACTTTCCTCTCTCAACATTCCTGCAACAGGCTATTCCATCAGATATGAATTCGGCATATTCAAACAAAAAATCATAGACGGATGGCAGATGGAATTTCCCGATGACTGGCTGAATATGGGTGATGTGTGGCTCAGTGCCAGAGGCGATGAATCCGTTGAGGTAAAGTTTGGCGGAAAAGTTGATGAACATTTTGACGAAAACGGATACAGGGCAGTTCACACAGACTATAGCACAGTTGTTGCCGTTCCCTATGATATGTACATTTCAGGATATGATTCAAAGGCTGTCAACAAACTTGTTCTCTGGAGTGCAAAATCACCCAAAAGTCTTGATATGACTGCGTTTTCAAGGGGTGATTATGCAAAGGCTCTTGAAGAAAACACAAAAGCAGAGGTAATTTCCAAAATTCTCTATCCTGCAGACGACCACATGGACGGAAAAATCCTCAGAATAAAACAGCAGTATTTCTTTGTCAGTGCTTCTCTTCAGACAATTGTCAAAAAGCATTTCAAGAAATATTCAACCCTCGATAATCTTCCTGAAAAGGTGTCTGTCCACATCAACGACACTCACCCTGCCCTTTGCGTGCCTGAACTTATGAGAATCCTTATGGATGAATATAATTATGGCTGGGATGATGCCTGGGAAATATCACAGAAAACCCTTTCCTACACAAACCACACAGTTATGAGTGAGGCTCTGGAGAGATGGAACGAAAATATGTTCAGAGAACAACTTCCGAGAATATATCAGATTGTGGCTGAAATTAACAGAAGACTTTTGCAAAAACTTCATGAAATCTATCCCGGAGACTTTGCAAAAATTGACTATATGGCAGTTATTGCAAACGGAGAAGTGAGAATGGCAAACCTTTGTCTTGCCTGCTGTCACACCATTAACGGTGTTTCGAAACTTCATTCAACCATCCTCACCGAGAGCATTTTTAGAGATTATTATAACATTGACAATTCAAAATTTACCAATGTTACAAACGGCATTGCATACCGTCGTTGGCTTCTTCAGTCAAACCCCGGTCTTTCATCATATCTTGATGAACTCATCGGAACAAAATACAGAAAAAATTCAACTCACCTTGAAGAACTTCTCAAATTCAAAGGTGAAAAGGAAGTCATTGACCGTCTTTATGAAATCAAAAAGGAAAACAAAATTCGCCTTGCAGACTATATAACTACGGCAAACGGAATTAATGTTGATCCTGATTCCATTTTTGATATTCAGATAAAAAGACTTCACGAATATAAAAGACAACTTTTAAATGTACTTCAGATTCTTTATATGTATAACAAAATCAAGGAAAATCCAAACCTTGACATTCCTCCCCGCACCTTTATTTTTGCGGCAAAAGCCTCAGCCGGATATTTCATGGCAAAACAGATTATCCGTCTTATTGTTGCAGTTTCAAACACAATTAACAACGATCCTGTGGCAAGAGAAAAAATAAAAGTTGTGTTCATTGAGGACTACAGGGTTTCTCTTGCAGAAAAAATCATCCCCGCAGCAGACATTTCCGAACAGATTTCAATTGCCGGAAAAGAAGCATCGGGAACCGGTAACATGAAACTTATGATAAACGGTGCCGTAACCCTTGGAACACTTGACGGTGCAAACGTTGAAATATCCGAACAGGTTGGCGAGGACAACATCTTCCTTTTCGGTCTCAAATCTCACGAGGTTGAAGAACTGTGGAGACAGGGCTATTCACCCCTTGACTATGTCCGCACAAATCCCGAACTTCAAAAAGTTCTTGATATGCTCACATCAAATGTTCTTGGTGCAAGATTTGACGACATAGCAAAATCCCTTCTCACAAATGCCTATGGCACAGCCGATGCCTACATGACCCTTGCAGATTTTGATTCCTATGTAAAAGCCCAGCAGAGAGTGTCAGAAACCTATATGGATAAATATAAATTCGGTGATATGTCTCTCACAAACATTGCAAAAGCCGGAATATTCTCATCTGACAGAGCAATAATGGAATATGCAAAGGGCATCTGGCACTGCAGATAACAGATACGGGATGTAAAAAAAGTCCATAATTGTCCGTCTCACCCTCGACTCAAGCTTGTACGCCTTCGGGCTGACGTGCCAAACGGAACGTTTGGCATTCGAACGAACAATTCTGAATCTTTTTTTCCTAAGCAGTTGCGTCAGTATCCGAACCCGCCTAAAACAAGTAAAATAGATGTTTTTCCTCGTTGTCGGTCTTGAAATACGTCAGTATTCCTGCGACCTTCCGCCTTGAAAAACAAACAATTTTATCTTGTTTTAGGTTCAAAGAATTTTCGGTG
>SVJK01000100.1 GCA_015069015.1 Oscillospiraceae bacterium | reverse complement strand
GTAACACCGGGAATCTGTCTGATTTTTTCAAGTGTTACGGGATCGTCTTCACCATACCATCTGAATGTCATTTTCATAAAATTAACCCTCTTTTATACAAAAATTTCTTCATTCTTCTCTGCACTTTGATACAGGGCAAACATTGTATACATAGTGTCTTTAACATCGTGAAGTGTTAAAATCTTGTTTCCGGAATACAAATCACCAAGGGTTTTGGTATGACCGTTACCCCAATATGATTTTCCGCTGTATTCCTTGGAATCACTGCATATAAGCTCACCATTCAAAAAGAGACTACCACTGAAATATGCAAAGTTATTCTTTTCGAAATTAATCTCAAAAAGTATTGGAGAATGTGTCTTATGGGCATTAGTTGCATAAAAAACACCTGTTGCGCCGCTTTTATACTTAATATATGCTTCGACAGTATCTTCAACTTCGATAACACCTTTTAAAGAATGATTTTTCATACTTGCGGTAACACTTTCTGTTTCTCCGGCAAAGTATGTCAAAAGGTCAAGAGTATGAATAGCCTGGTTTATAAGAACACCGCCGCCTTCATAATCCTTTGTTCCGCGCCAAGCTGCGGAATTGTAATATTTTTCATCTCTGCACCAGGTAACTACGCCTTTTACTCCTCTTATGGGACCGTAGTCGTTTGCTTGAATCATTTCTTTAAGCTTCATAACACAGGTATTTGTTCTATTCTGAACTATCGGAAAAACCTTTGTTACATCGTACTTTTCAAAAAGAATGTCAAACTGCTCTTTTTTCATTACCATCGGTTTCTCCACAACAACTCTTTTTCCTGCATCAAGTGATTTGGTTATCATTTCAAAATGAAGATAATGCGGGGTACATATGTGTATGTAATCGATATTTTCGTCATTTAAACAGTCTTCAAAATCATAAAATGCCTTTGCGTTATATGCCTCTGCACCTTTATCTGCACGTTCTTTTATAATATCGCATACACCATATAAATTAACATTTTCTATTCCGGCAATTGCCCCGGCGTGAACCGGGCCAATTGCTCCATAACCAACTATACAAGCGTTTATCATTCGAATCCCTTCTTTGTGAGAAAATCATAACTTGTCTTAAGACAATCAAACGGATCAGTTTCACATACATCCTGCTCAACAAGAGCACAAAGCGCGCCGGACTCCATACTTGCCGCGATGATATCATCCCAGTCAAGATTTCCCATACCAACTTCTGCCATCTTGCGTTCTCTTTTTTCGATTTTTAAATCTTTGTAGTGAAGACACGCAATTCTGTCAGAATGTTTTCTGATGAATTTGGCAGGATCAATTCCGGCAACAGCAAGCCAATAAACATCAAGAATCCACTTGAAGTTATCAGAGTCAATTCCTTCGTTTATGATATCAAAGATGTATTTACCGTCAATCTTTGTAAATTCAATTTCGTGGTTGTGATAACCAAAGATAAGATCATTTTCTTCAAGCTTTTTCACAATAGGTTTGAAATCTTCAATAAACTTTTTAAGATCTTCAGGTTCGCTTTTGAATCCGGGCATACAACCTATACCGCAAATTTTTGCACCAATCGTTTTATGAAATTCGATTTCTTTATCAAGATTATCTCTGTAATAATTAGGCATACGGTGCGTGCATATAACTTCAAGACCGTATTTATCCAAAACGGCTTTTATGTCTTTTGCTTCAAAGTTACCGATTCCGGAAAGCTGAACAAGTTTATATCCGATTTCACTTACCTTTTTGCACGTTGCATCAAAATCTTCAAGAGTTTTACAAAAATCTCTTAATGTGAAATACTGAGCGCCTATTCTGTTATCCATAGTTATTTCTCCATTAATATATTCAGGTATTATTCAAAGCCCTTTGATGTCAAGAAATCATAGCTTGTTTTAAGACAATCAAATGGATCTGTTTCGCAAATATCCTGTTCAACAAGTGCATATAAAGCACTGGATTCTCTGCTTGCTGCGATGATGTCATCCCAGTCAAGAGTACCCTGACCAACTTCTGCCATTATCTGCTCTCTTCCGGTCTTCATTTTCATATCTTTATAGTGCAAGCATGCAATTTTATCAGAATAATCTCTGATAAATTTAGCAGGATTTTTGCCGGCATATGCAAGCCAATATACATCAAGAATGAGTTTGAAGTTATCAAGATCTTTGAATCCTTCAAAGATGATATCAAATATATATTTTCCGTCAAGTTTGATAAATTCAAGTGCATGATTGTGATAACCAAAAATAAGGTCATTTTCGGCCAATTTTTTGATGACCGGTCTAAAATCTTCAATAAACTGAGTTACTGATTCTATAGTAGCACTTGAAGGATTCGGGAAGCAACCTATACCGCAAACCTTACAACCGATTGTTTTGTGGAACTTGATTTCTTCATCTATGTTTTCGAGATATTTTGCAGGAGCGTGGTGTGTGCAAGCTACTGTAAGGCCGTATTTATCAATAATTTCTTTTATATCTTCTGCCGCAAAATCACCTATACCTGAAAGCTGAACTACCTTGTAGCCCATTTCCTTTACTTTTTTGCAGGAAGCATCAAAATCTTCCAGAGTTTTTACTGAATTTCTTATTGTATAATACTGAGCACCAATTCTGTTATCCACAGTATAATTCCTCCTTATTAATATGTTCCGCTGGTGTCACTAACCTGCTGTTTAACTTCGCTTTTATCAACTTTTGAATTCTTAATTCTTTCCTGAAGGAGTTCATAGAACTC
>SVJK01000099.1 GCA_015069015.1 Oscillospiraceae bacterium | reverse complement strand
GAGTTCTATGAACTCCTTCAGGAAAGAATTAAGAATTCAAAAGTTGATAAAAGCGAAGTTAAACAGCAGGTTAGTGACACCAGCGGAACATATTAATAAGGAGGAATTATACTGTGGATAACAGAATAGGTGCTCAGTATTATACTATCAGAAATTCAGTAAAAACATTGGAAGATTTTGATGCTTCCTGCAAAAGAGTAAAAGAAATGGGCTACAAGGTAGTTCAACTTTCAGGTATAGGTGATTTTGCCGCAGAAGACATAAAGGAAATTATCGATAAATACGGTCTTACAGTAGCTTGCACACACCACGCTCCCGCAAAATATCTTGAAGATGTTGATGCAGAGATCAAATTTCACAAAACAATCGGTTGTAAGGTTTGCGGTATAGGCTGCTTCCCGAATCCGTCAAGTGCTACTATAGAATCTGTAACTCAGTTTATTGAAGATTTCAGACCGATTATCAAAAAACTCAAAGAAAATGATTTAATTTTTGGTTATCACAATCACGCACTTGAATTTATCAAACTTGATGGAAAATATATATTTGACATAATTTTTGAAGGATTTAAAGATCTTGATAACTTCAAACTCATTCTTGATGTATATTGGCTTGCTTATGCGGGTAAAAATCCTGCTAAATTTATCAGAGATTACTCTGATAAAATTGCATGCTTACACTATAAAGATATGAAGATGAAATCAGCAAGAGAACAGGTAATGGCAGAAGTTGGTCAGGGTACTCTTGACTGGGATGACATAATTGCCGCAAGTAGAGAATCAGAAGCTTTATATGCTCTTGTTGAACAGGATATATGTGAAACAGATCCATTTGATTGTCTTAAAACAAGCTATGATTTCTTGACATCAAAGGGCTTTGAATAATACCTGAATATATTAATGGAGAAATAATTATGGATAACAGAATAGGCGCTCAGTATTTCACATTAAGAGATTTTTGTAAAACTCTTGAAGATTTTGATGCAACGTGCAAAAAGGTAAGTGAAATCGGATATAAACTTGTTCAGCTTTCCGGAATAGGTAACTTTGAAGCAAAAGACATAAAAGCCGTTTTGGATAAATACGGTCTTGAAGTTATATGCACACATCGTATGCCTAATTATTACAGAGATAATCTTGATAAAGAAATCGAATTTCATAAAACGATTGGTGCAAAAATTTGCGGTATAGGTTGTATGCCCGGATTCAGAAGCGAACCTGAAGATCTCAAAAAATTTATTGAAGATTTCAAACCGATTGTGAAAAAGCTTGAAGAAAACGATCTTATCTTTGGTTATCACAACCACGAGATTGAATTTACAAAGATTGACGGTAAATACATCTTTGATATCATAAACGAAGGAATTGATTCAGATAACTTCAAGTGGATTCTTGATGTTTATTGGCTCGCTGTAGCCGGAATTGATCCTGCCAAATTCATCAGAAAACATTCTGACAGAATTGCATGCTTACACTACAAAGATTTAAAAATCGAAAAAAGAGAACGCAAGATGGCAGAAGTTGGCGTAGGAAATCTTGACTGGGATGATATTATTGAAGCAAGTATGGAATCCGGTTCGCTCTGTGCTCTTGTTGAGCAGGATGTATGTGAAACTGATCCGTTTGACTGTCTTAAAACGAGTTATGATTTTCTTACAAAGAAGGGATTCAAATGATAAACGCTTGTATAGTTGGTTATGGTGCAATTGGCCCGGTTCACGCCGGGGCAATTGCCGGAATTGAAAATGTCAATTTGTACGGTGTGTGCGATATTATAAAAGAACGTGCAGATAAAGGTGCAGAGTTATATAACGCAAAGGCATTTTATGATTTTGAAGACTGTTTAAATGACGAAAATATCGATTACATACACATCTGTACACCGCATTATCTTCATTTTGAAATGATAACAAAGTCACTTGATGCAGGAAAAAGAGTTGTTGTGGAAAAACCGATGGTAATGAAAAAAGAACAGTTTGACATTCTTTTTGAAAAATATGATGTAACAAAGGTTTTTCCGATAGTTCAGAACAGAACAAATACCTGTGTTATGAAGCTTAAAGAAATGATTGAGAATAATGACTACGGTCCCATAAGAGGTGTAAAAGGCGTTGTTACCTGGTGCAGAGATGAAAAATACTATAACTCTGCAGCCTGGCGCGGTACAAAGGATTATGAAGGCGGTGGTGTTCTTATAAACCAGGCTATTCATACTCTTGACCTTTTGACATATTTTGCCGGAGAAACCGAAAGTGTTACCGCAAGTATGAAAAATCATTCTTTAAAAGGCGTTATTGAAGTTGAAGATACTGTCGAAGCATATATTAAGTATAAAAGCGGCGCAACTGGCGTTTTCTATGCTACAAATGCTTATAAGACACATTCTCCGATACTTTTTGAAATTAATTTTGAAAAGAATAACTTTGCATATTTCAGTGGAAGTCTCTTTTTGAATGGTGAACTCATATGCAGTGATTCCAAGGAATACAGCGGAAAATCATATTGGGGTAACGGTCATACCAAAACCCTTGGTGATTTGTATTCCGGAAACAAGATTTTAACACTTCACGATGTTAAAGACACTATGTATACAATGTTTGCCCTGTATGAAAGTGCAGAGAAGAATGAAGAAATTTTTGTATAAAAGAGGGTTAATTTTATGAAAATGACATTCAGATGGTATGGTGAAGACGATCCCGTAACACTTGAAAAAATCAGACAGATTCCCGGTGTTAC
>SVJK01000098.1 GCA_015069015.1 Oscillospiraceae bacterium | reverse complement strand
AACAATACCCCTTCCAAATTATTTGATTTTATCTTATTTTTAAGAAAAACGAAGAAGAACCCGATTTTTGCTTGATGCAAGGTCGGGTTCTTCGACAGTCTGCAAACTCGCCTGTGGGCGAGTTTGTTCCTTACTTATTCCTTCTTACTTATTAACTTTTACTTCGGTGAGTTTGCAGGCAAACTCACCGATAAACCCCAATTTAAATGCACAATAAAGTACTTGTAATTTTAATCAAATTAACACTGAGGCGTAATTTTGCACAGCCTGCAGAAGCCTCCTTTGAAAAGACCCTCAGCGTTTTCACACTGAATTACATTTATCAAACCTCTTTTTTAGTACGACCCAAAAGGTAAGCAATTTTTTGTTTGCCGTTTTGCCACATTTCATACGCCTTAAATCTGATTTTTACGCTGTTGTTTTTATCTTTTTTAATAAATTCTGATGCCTCATCGCTGAGACTGTCTTTAATACACTCAAAGCTTTCCGAATCAACCGTTACGCAGGTTTCATCCACAAAACACAAGGGCGGAAACAGCACACACCACCAGTTTTTGCCCTTTGCACTTCCAATCTCCACCTTCAATGCCTCATATGTTCCCGCAGGAAGAACAAGGCTTCCGTATTCCTTTGTGGGAAAGTCGTCGGTGCCAAGACTCACCCTTACATCATAGTCATACCCGTTTTTACGGATTTCTTCTTCTGCACAGTTTTTTATGGTGTCAAGGTTTTCCAAAACGGTTTCCCTTGCGGCGTCAATGTTTCCGTTGGAATCAAAAAGATGCTCTGTTTTTTCAATTATACAATCTCTCACCTTAAGCTTAAGAGCCTGATCACCGGCAGAGTCGCTGTTTGCAATAACGTGCAGACGAAGCACACTTCCGGCAAGTGCTGTCTGTGTTTTTTCAAATCCCGAAGTTATTATCACGGTGCATAAAACCCCGATACTCAAAGCAAAAAAAATCTTTTTCATGGAATCTCTCCTTTGATATAAGTATTGACTATTCATAAAAAATTATGCAATTATGTCTTTATTTCGCTTTTTGCACCGGTCGTAGAAAATGTATTGAAAATGTAATATGTTTTTAATTGAATTGTATTATTATTTTTGTTAATATGAAAATACGAATCCAAATCAAAGGGGGAAATGTAATGAATTTTAAAAAAACAATGTGTGTGGCAATTTCCTGTTTAATGCTCTGCGCATCTTCGGGCTGTTCGGAAAAAATGAAGCCCGCAGTTGACAATGGCGCAAATCAGGAGGTTTCTCTGTCGGGAATTGAAGTTACACTGTATTCCGAAAGCGGAGAAACAAAAAAGGTCGATTCGTCTGAGGCAGAACGTTACAAAGACGAAGGATGGATGGAAATTTATGAGTTTTATCTGACAAAAACCTTTAAAGATATATATGATTATCACGAGGGTCTTGAATTTATGTACGGTTATGAGGGCGGCTACTTTTTTATTGCTCCCGGTGACGAAACAGTTCACTTCGGATTTACCATAGGTGATTTTATTGATGCTTCGGGAAACTTTATGGATATAACAATGATGGAAAACTCCAAAGACACTCCGATGCCTGCAAAGCCCGAAAAGTCAAAATGTCTTGCTTTGTTCGGTGCTGTGACAAAGCTATTTCCTCAAATAAAAAATTATGCAGATGATGATGGCATTGTACGCAAATCCGGATTTGAGGAATGCTTTGAATCAGATGTAAGCTTCGGAAGCAACATTGACGGTGACTATTTTGCCTGGGTTGAAAAAGAAACCAAATACGGTAACGGCAGGGTCGGCTTATCGTTTATGACCGATGAAAACGGAAATATGAGTTTGGAAAAAGGTATTGTAAACATCGGACTGCCCTCTGATACATCAAAAGACAGCGAAACAGCCGGTGAAAGTACCGTTGGGCAGGATGAAGTTCCTGACAACGATACCAAAACAAATGCTTCTTCCGAAACCAAAACTGAAACCAAAACCGATAATCAGGCAAGCAACGCTTCATCCGATTACAAAAGTGCCTATAAGGAGATTTTGCTGAAAGCATCGCAGTCTGTGTCCGATCCGAATCTGGCATTTTTTGATCTGATTTACATAGACAACGACGACATTCCCGAGCTGGTATACAATGAATCAACCTCCCATGCTTTCGGAGCTCACTTATACACCTTCAAAAACGGCAGAGCAATGGCAGTAAACCGTACAAACACATATGACGGTTCAGCATCAAATGTCTATGGAGGTTATGGAGCTTTGACCTATCTTCCCCGCAGCGGAAAGTTTTCTTCATGCTATATGGGTATGGGGGTAAACTCTGTATCGGTGTACACTCTCGAAAACGGTAAAGCTGTTCTTCAGTGTGAATTCTATGACAACACCGGGGATATGAGCGGTAATGGTAAGCTTACAGTAAATTCCGAAGAGGTAGACAGTGCTACTTACCTTGAAAAAATGAAATCGTACGGATTTACCGATGAGTTTGGCAGTGGCTACGAACTTTCTCCTCCATCCGGTGAAAACACTCACAGCCTTAACGAATCTGAAATTATTGCAGTTCTCGGATAATTTTTGATAAATGTAGTTGAAATTTCTGAAATTATATAGTATAATGAGGATAATATAATTTCAGAAATGAGGTAAACATAATGAAAATTGCATTAATCAATGAAAACAGCCAGGCAGCTAAAAATGCCATCATCGTTGATACTCTCAAAAAAGTGGTTGAACCTCTCGGTCA
>SVJK01000097.1 GCA_015069015.1 Oscillospiraceae bacterium | reverse complement strand
TATCGCTGGCTCAACAAAGTTGCAGATCACATAAGAGAAAAATATAATCTCAAATGTCAGTACTGGTCGGATATGATAATTCACTATCCTGAATCCTTCAAACTTGCACCAAAAGACGGCATTGCTCTCAACTGGGGCTATGATACAATTCCCACGGCAAGAATGGAAAAAAGATGCATGATTTTAAAAGAGCAGGGCGTTCCATATTATGTATGTCCAAGTTCCAGCACATGGCTTTGTGCAACAGGAAGATTTGAAGTTTCAAACTTCAACCTCAGAACCTGTGCTGAAAACGGAAGAGAACACGGTGCAATCGGATATATGTTTACCGATTGGGGATGTGCTGACGGTCACAACACCTTCCCTGTGTATAACCTCATTTTATCTGCCCTTGCAGGTCAGTATGCCTGGAATGTTGGTGAAGAACAGGTTGGTTGGAGATATAAAAACTATTTTGTAAGAGATTCAATTAAGTTTGTAAATGACAAATACTTTGAAGGAAAACCTGTGGGCGAACTTATCTATAAACTTCAGCAGTATTATCTTTTAGAGCCCGAAAGAATCCCCGGTTCCACCCTGAGTATGAGACTTATCTCAAGACCTCTCACAGAAACTGCACTTGCAGGTGACTTTGACCTTTTGGAATGCGGTGACGATTTCTACTTTGACAACGTTATAGAGTATCTCAAAAAGGTTAATAAAGATGTTGAAGCAATTGACTTTGACGAAAACTGGAAAAGACAAATTCTTGTCAATTCCAATCAGGCAATAATCGGAGCAGAACTTTGCAAAATCAGATATAACAAAACTGCAACCACAGAAAAAATTGATGAACTGATTGAGGCAATTGAAGAAAACATCAAAGAATATGAAATCCTCTGGGAAAGGGAGAGTTTCTCTGAAGGCAAGCAGGATTTCATAGGACAAATCGGCCCAAGAATTGCAGACCTTAAGAAAATGAAAGAAAACGGCAACAGGGTTTTGGGAGAAAAGACAGAGATTTCTGTTGATGACGTTATTATGAATTTTTAAAAGTCACAATGTGCTTATGATTTTGGTGGATACGAGGCTACGGTTCTACAAACAATGCTGATGAGTTCTGCCAAACTCTGACGAATTTTTCATAGTACGGGACTTATGTTATAGTCTGTGAAGTTAAATTGGTGAATTTTATATAGGAGATGAAAAATATGATGAAAAAGGTTCTGTCGGTTGTTCTTGTATTTGCTATGACAATGACAATGTTTGTCTTTTCGGCAAGTGCAGAAACAACAATTACCATTGATTTGAAGAATGATTCCTATTCTCCATACACACTCGAGGGAACAGAGATGATTGTCACCCCCGGTGTGGATCTGGATGATGGACAGAAAATTGAATACTACTTAAATGGTGAGAAGACCGGAGAGAGTTATACTGCCGAAGATTTTGCTTTCAATAGCGTTTATGGCACTAACGAAATGCAGGCAAAACTTGTGAGTGGTGACACTGTTGTTGCGACATCCAACATAGTTACAAAAACATTTTATCCGCTTGTTAAAGCAAGCACAGCCAACCTTCGCAAAGACAGCCTTGCAAGTTGGACTGCAACAAACTGGTACGATAGAACTCAGCCGACATGGGTGACTTTTGTTGATGACCCTGCAGGCGGGGAAAATAAGGTTACAATGGTGAAGGCCCCGGCTGGTACAAACAAACCATCCGTATATATGTTCCAAATCACCGAAAAGGCGTATGACGACTTTTACGAAAGTGAAGATACAGGTGAAGGGATTATAAAGATTTCCTATAGTATATATGCGGAAAATTATGCCGGTTCGCTGGATATGGTGAGACTGCAGTTTAAATCTAACGGCGGAACTGTTTCAAAGCACCAAGCACATGTCGTTGCTTCCTCGTCCGACGGTGTACTGGTTAACAAATCAGGCGAGAATTTGACAAGAAGCCACACTCAGCCTGTAAATGAATGGGTGGATGTGAACATTGTTATTGACAATGAAACAAAAAAATATGATGTAACAATCGATGGTGTTCAGGTGGTTACAGGAAGAAACTTTGCAGACTACCTGTATACGTTTCAACTTCCCATCCACTATGATGGTGATGAATGTGCAACATATTATCTTAAGGATCTGATGATTGCCCAATATCGTAAACCCTATACCGTCACAGCATATACGGTTACTGACAACGGTGAATCAGATGGGCTTGATGCGTTCCCTTTAAGCGGAGCGTCGGTAAAACTTGAGTTCTCTGAGAATATGGCAGAAATCAAAAAAGACTACATAAGTTTTGAAGTGAACGGTAATGCAATAAACTTTGATTTTTCATTTGATGAATCTACGGATACTGCCATCATCATACCTGCCTATACTTTTATAGGAAGAGAAAAATGCAGGATTTCTTTAAATGAAAATGTGATGATTGAGGGGGCTGCCTCATCGCAAGGTACATATTTGATGGAGTTTGACGTAGATCTCCCTCCATATGCTATTTCAAATTGTGTTACAGGCGGAATCGTTTCGGGAGAAGATGCGGAATTTGAGGTTACTGTAAGAAACTCCACATCTGATGATAAGGACGCAATGATACTTCTCGGACTCTACAAAGACGGAGGCTTGGAGAGCGTTATTGCAAGCGATGCTTTCTGTGCATCAGGCGAAGATACAAACTGCAGTACCATGCTTTATATCCCTGAAGATTATGACACATCTGGATACAAAATTGTGGCATATTTGGTTTATAAA
>SVJK01000096.1 GCA_015069015.1 Oscillospiraceae bacterium | reverse complement strand
CATATAATTGAAGAAAAACATCTTAAAAGATGTTTTTCAACATTTTTAGCAAATTCAAATGATTTACAGGCTAATTAATACTCTGTATTGCTTATTATCACTGCCTTTTTGCGGTCTGGACTTTTTTTACATTCCCTTAATAAATTATCGTCATTCAATTTTTAAGTCCAACTAATGACAAAGAACATGATTTATTACATATTTTCAAACATATCCGCAAGTTTTCTTGCACTTTGGGATAATTCTTTGATACCTTCAAAAACATTATCTGAATCATATACATTAAGATATTGATCTGCTTCCAAAGTGAAATAGCCACTATAATTTATATCTTTCAGTGCCTTTACTACAGGGTTGAAATCAATGTCCATAGAAAACGGAATCTGATGGGAATCGTGCCACTTATCGTTGTCGTGAATGTGAAGTGCTTTTAGCCTTTTCCCAAGTGCTCTTATCATTTCCGGGGCATTTGTTTCTTTTCCCATCATTTCAGCATGACCAATGTCAAGACATGCAACAAGGAAGTCATCGCAGACTTCATCCAGATGAGCATTGAAATTTTCAGGAGATGAACACGCTGCGTGATCTGCTCTGTCCGTTACATCATCCCAACCCCACATATTTTCCGTTGCAATTTTTACTCCACATTCTTTTGCAAAAGGCAAAAGTTCAAGAAAAAGTTCCTTATTTCCTGTGGGAGAATCATAATTATTGGGATGAATTATGCAATACTCTCCGCCGGCAATGGCTGTACATTCTATGGCACGTTTAAGATATGATTTTGTTATTTCATTATTGCAGGGAAAAGGAGCATGAGATTGGTTACATACTATTCCACATTCTTCACCGATGTATCTCAGTTTTTTTGAAAAATCCGCATAATCACGTCCTGCAAGAGGATGATGTGAATAAACAACTCTTTTGTTTGCAAAATCATATGGACACATACTGAACATTGAAAAGTCCCATGCATCAAATCCGGCTTTTGCAATGAGTTCCACTGCTTTTTCTTCACCAATTATTTTTGATGCCGAAGCAATCTCTGTCGATATTTTCATGTATTTACATCACCTTTCAGGTTAAAATCACATTCAGAATTATACTCTTAAAGTTCCAGTTTGTCAACGATGTAAAATAAGCATATCAATAAATGTCAATAATAATAATATCTCTATTCGATAAAGTCAAATTCAACTTCATACATCTGCACAGGATCGCCTTCCTGAATGCCGAGTTTTTCAAGTGCCTTTATGACACCTTTTTTTCTTAGGGAATTCTGGAAATACTGAAGTGATTCAGAGTCTTCAAAGTTGGTTGAACCAAGAAGACGTTTGAGCCATCTTCCCTCAACAATATATACTCCGTTTTCAACTCTTACATTAAAGGGTGCTTCTTCTTCATATGAAATTACTTCAACTTCATTTTCATCTTCTTCAAAAAGAACAGGAACGGGAATATCATCAAGGATTGAAGCAACATAATTCATAAGGTCTGACACACCAAGGTTTGTTGCAGCAGAAATCTGAAATACCTTATATCCTCTTTGTTCCATTTCTTTGCAGAAATTATCGTAAATTTCAGAATCATATACAAGGTCTTTTTTATTTGCGGCAACAATTTGTGTACGGCTTGCAAGAGTTGGATTATACATTTCTATTTCTTTGTTGATAAGATCAAAATCTGCAACAGGATCTCTTCCTTCGATTGCAGATGCATCCACAACGTGAATGAGAAGTCTTGTTCTTTCAACGTGACGCAAAAATTCGTGACCAAGACCTATTCCCTCGCTGGCGCCTTCGATTATTCCGGGGATATCTGCAATAACAAAACTTCTGCCGACACCCATATCAACAACTCCAAGATTTGGTTCTAAAGTTGTGAAATGGTAGTTCGCAATTTTCGGCCTTGCATCGCTGACAACAGAGAGAAGTGTAGATTTTCCGACATTTGGAAATCCAACCAGTCCAACGTCTGCAAGGAGTTTGAGTTCAAGAGTGATTTCTCTTTTTTCACCCTCAGTTCCGCTTTTGGCAAAACGTGGTATCTGACGGGTTGCAGTTGCAAAATGGCAGTTTCCCCAACCGCCGTTTCCGCCTTTGGCAACAACAAATCTTTGACCGAACTCTTTCATATCGGCAATTATTCTTCCGCTTTCAGAATCTTTTATAATTGTTCCTGCCGGAACCTTTACTATGAGATCCTGTCCGTTTTTTCCGCTTGATTTGGCAGCCTTTCCGTCTTCGCCGTTCTGTGCTTTGTAGTGACGTTTGTATCTGAAATCCATAAGGGTGCTGAGTTTTTCATCAACAACAAAAATAACGTCACCGCCATGACCTCCGTCACCGCCGTCGGGACCTCCTGCTGCTACATATTTTTCTCTGTGGAAAGAAACAAGTCCGTGTCCGCCGTTTCCCGCTTCAACATAAATACTCGCTGTATCTGCTAACATTATGCATACCTCCCTTTTTAGTCTTTCTTTCGTATTAATAAAAATTCATATGAAATGACCTTTTATTAATCAAAAAGAAAATCTCAAGTGCAAGGCACCTGAGATTTGAACTTTTGATTATTTCAATGTATTATTCAGCAATCTCGTATACACTAACCTGTTTTCTGTCTTTGCCTACTCTTTCAAATTTAACTTTTCCGTTAACTACTGCAAAGAGTGTATCGTCGCTGCCTTTTTTAACATTGATACCGGGATGGATTTTGGTACCTCTCTGTCTAACAAGAATGTTTCCTGAAAGAACATACTGTCCGTCGCCTTTTTTCACACCAAGTCTT
>SVJK01000040.1 GCA_015069015.1 Oscillospiraceae bacterium | reverse complement strand
TTTTGCTATTGCCAAATCTCACCACTCGCAGTACCTTTGTACAGCTTCGGGTTACCACTCAAAGCATGGCTCTGCCTTGCTTTGAGTTCGATTTGACAATTCTGAATCTTTTTTTCTATTCCCCAAAAGGGACTGTAAATTAATTTGCCGAATTAATTTACAGTCCCTTTTCAATATGAATTTTTTTGAAGCCTGGGGGCTATTTATACGTAATAACGTGATTTATACCCATGGACTTCATAGGATGAAATACATATCATTTTGTCTCAATTTTTGTTCTTAAAATAATGCACAAAAAATTGAAACGCTATTGGTCATATTATACAAAAATAGGGGGAATCACTTATAAAACGTTTCACTTTTCAAACAATTTTCTTGACTAAATATATGTGTTGTGATATTATTTTCTCGTCTAAAGAGCATTACAATGCATAAAAAATGATCAAATTTAGCGCTGTTTTGTCACAATTTAGAGTAAATTAATTACAAAATTAACAAGATTTGTAAAACGTTTCACAAGGAGGAACAATATGAAAAACAATCTGTTAAAATCATCAATATCACTGCTTTTGTCTGCACTAATGGCATTTTCGTCACTGCCTCTTTGGCAGATAAATGTCGATGCATCTGAATTTGTTGAACCCTCTTTGTACTATAATTTTGATGATATGGACATTGGCACTGAACTTTATGATGGGAAAGTGTCTGAGTATAAAGGCAACAAAATGCTAAAAATGGATCTCGATGCCCCCGGAAGACGTGCAGAGTTTTACACCATGGTTGTTGGAGATGCAGTTTTCTCTTTTGATTTTGCATCAGTTGGCGGTCCTGTGGAAGGACGAATGACATTTGAAAGCGGAAATGAAGCAGGTCATGCTCTCGATTTCACTTTAGATGGAAACGTAATGAGTTATAACGGTGCAAAAATCACTCAGTATGGAGAAGAAATAAAAAATATTGCCGTTGTCTTTAAGGCAAATCAGCAAAAATTTGATATCTATGTGAATCGGAAGGCCGTTCTTTTCGGATGCTTTACAAAAATAAGATTTGACAAAATCGTGAACGTTGAGTTGTATTTCCGTGCTCCGGGTGAAAAGGCAGAGGTATATCTTGATAATATTATGGCATATCCCACCTATGAAAAAGTACAAGGCGGATTGCTCTATGATCCCGATGCACGTCCTCAGTGGGACAAAAATGTAATACTCACAGATAAAACCTGGTTTATAAATGAAAAAGCAGAATATGCATTTATGTCTGATAAAGTATCTGTGCACATGAGAAGCGGTGTTGTATGCGCCAACAATAAGAAAATAACCCTTAAAAATATGCCATATATAAAAGACACAGAGTTTATGGTGCCCGGAGAATTTTTCGAATATGCCTACGGAATAAAGCCCGTGTCTGACGGCAATAAAGTCTCTTTAAATAATAGGATTATTCTTGATATGAATTCTCCTACGATGACTGTTGGAACAAAAAAATATGATATTGCATATTCTCCTGAAGAAAAGGACGGAGTGCTGTATCTTCCACTCAGGGCAATTGCAGAAAAAGGGCTTTCTAAAAATATATATCACGATACAACAGCAATACACTATGGTATGGTAATCATTTCTGACATTCAGATAGAACCAAAAACAGGGGACGAACTTCAGAATCTTAACGATTATTGCTTCTATGTGAGACCAACAAAGGAACAGTGGCTTGCAGATTATAATGCATCACCCCTCAAAGGTATTCATCCGAGAGTTATGGCAACTCAGGATGATTTTGACCGAATAAAGGCAGAAATTCAAACCAACGAGAGAAAGAAAAAATGGTTTGATAATCTTATTTCATACTGTGATGCCCGTCTTGAAGAGCCGCCTTTGAAGTATGAACTCAGAGACGGTATAAGACTTATGTATGTCAGTGATGATTTTATGAACTGGACAATAAGCTATGCTTTTGCCTATAAAATCACCGGTGACAGAAAATATTTTGATGCAGCGTGGAAACAAATAGAATCTGTTGCTAATATGCCTGACTGGAATCCTATTCATCACATTGACGTTGGTATTATGGCTCTTGGCTTTGGAGTTGCTTATGATTGGTTATATGATGTTTTGTCAGATGATCAGCGTGCTCTTATGGAAAGAGCAGTAAAAAATAATCTGTACTGGATAGTAAATGAAGCACATCAAAGTTTTTACACTGTATACGGCGATGCGGGAATGGAAGATAACCACAATGTATATTGTAATGCCGGTGTAATTGCATGTGTAATTGCATTTATGGATACATATCCCGAAATCGGAAGTCAGATTGGTGCACATACCATGAGACTTTTGGAGAGATATATGTGGCTCTTTGCTCCTCTTGGTGCATACTTTGAAGGACCGAGTTATGCAAGTATATCAATTTATTATACTGTTCGTCTTTTTGCATCGATGGAATCCACAATGGGAACACTCTATGGTCTCGACAAAGCAGAAGCTTTCGACCTTTCGGCAGACTATGTTATGAATATGCAGTCCGATGCAGCATCATATGGATTTGGAGATGGTGATTCCGGGCTCAAAAGATGTTCCGGAATGTTTTGGATATATAATCACTATGGAATAAAAGGTAAGAAGGAAGCAGTTGCCGACCTTTCGGTTGATGCAATTGGCATGAATGCAGTTGATGCCCTTTTGCATTATGACGTTAACCCCGAAGAATCTCAAACATCAGGTGCCGGGCTCACCTCATACTATTCCGGTGAAGATCTTGTCCTTGCAAGAAACAATTTCAATCCCGGTCAGGTTTATGCCGGACTTAAATGCGGAGGAACAATTCACCCTCACTCACATCTCGACTCGGGCAGCTTTATTTTTGATGCTATGGGAACAAGATGGGCACACGACCTTGGTGCTGACGACTACAACCTTGAATGGAACTGGGGTTTTTATGAAATATACAGGAGAAGAGCAGAATCTCACAATACGCTCATTATCAATCCCGATGCCGGTTATGGCTATGAACTTGATGGCAGAGCGAAGTTTATTTCCTATGAAGACAAGCCAAGGGGTGTTATTGCCAAAACGGATTTGACAGAACTCTACGGTGACAAGGTTACAAGCGCAAAAAGAGGATTTTTCTTTACTGACAACCGCAGAAGTCTTGTTGTTCGTGATGAAGTTTCCCTCACAGGCAAATCAGATCTCTACTGGCTTATGACTGTAAATTCAAATGTGGAAATTTTGGATAATAACACAGTAATTCTCACAAAGACAACAAATGCTTCGCAAAAAGTCAAGGTAGAATTTATCTCATCAACAGGAGATGGAACCATAGAAGTCGGTCCTGCCGCACCTTTCCCCACATCTCCGCAGATTCCTGAACAGAATCAGAACAAAGGATATCAGAGATTATCTTACAAAGTAAGTGGAAATGGTAATATAAATATTACTGCAAAAATAACTCCGATGGGATTTGAAGGTTCTGATATATCAGAATATGATAAAAACATGGATTCATGGGTTATACCTGAAGGAGAAATGAAACAGGTTCCTGTTCTTGATTCTCTGACAATTAACGGAGAGAGTTATAGTCCGCAAAACGCATATTATACTATACGTGTAACAACCATTGATTCTCCCGTTCCCGAAGTTGTTGCAAAATCAGAAAAATATATTATGGATATTCATTATGCAAAAGATTTGTTTGATCAGACAACAATCACACTCACCGATCCTGATGATGAAGAGAACAAAGTTACTTATACTATTTCGTTTATTCCCACGATAACCTCTGATTTCATCGAAAGAAAATTTGATGATTATACCGCTCTTACGATGAACAATGTAAAGGCATCTTCCGTACTTCAGGAGGAAAATCCTGCTGAACATGTTCTCGATGGAGATTTGTCTACTAGATGGGTATCGGAATACACTGCAAATCTTGTCTTTGATCTCGAATCAGAGCAGGAATTTGATACAGTTCTTCTTGCAATGTATCTTGCTACAACAAGAACCCACACCTTCAGTATTGATATTTCAAATGACGGAAAGACATTTACTTCTGTAGGAACATTCACAAACAGCGGAACAACTGACGATTATGAAGCCTTTGATATTGGTGATCAGAAAGCACGCTTTGTCAGAATCAATTTCCGTGGTGCAAATAATGGTGAATCATACAATTCAGTAACAGAATTTGTTGTTGCAAAGAAGAAGTAATTAAAAATATGAATCTGATGGACTCATCGGTTATTTTAAACGGTGAGTCCGGAAAGATAAGAACTGAAAGGAGCAGGTTAATGACACTAAAAATAAGCAAAGACAAAATCAGCAAACCTGTTGATATGAAACTTTCAAATGAAGTTTCAACAATAGAATACGATTCTCTGGTACTTGGCGATTTTGCTATAGAATTTGATGTTTCGGTTACAGACGGATTTATATCCGGCAACTTTGAAATCCAGGGAGGAAGCACTCCTGCAACTGTGCTTGAATTCACAAAAGATGGTGAAATACGCACAAGGGAAGGTCACATTCATGTTGCAGATTACGGATGTAGTCTCGTGAAAATCAGAGTTGAATATTTCGTTCAAAAAAGACTTTTTGATATATATGCAAACGGCGAACTTATTGCAAAAGATTATAGCGCAGATATATTCACCAAACTTCATCATATTACGGTTATTTTTGATAAATGTATCACATTTACTTTTGATGTAAAAGCAGAAACAGATGGTGCAAAGATTCATATTGAGAATGTATCTGCAAGGCAAATAGGAAATGCCCCTGTATGGGAAAAGGAAATTGTTCCGGCAGATGAAGTCTGGTTCCTTAATGAAGATGAAGAAAAAGATTTTATGAAAGATAAAGTTTCTGTTCATTTAAGAAGCAGTCAGACAATAATAAATGGTGCAAAATATAATCTTTTACATATGCCATATAGAAAAAATGAAAATATTTTTGCCCCTGCTGAATTTTACAAATTAGCATTTGACATTTCTGCAGAAGAACTTTCAAAATTTGTTTTTGAGGAAAAAGACGGAGTTTTATATTTCCCCCTTTATGATATTTGTGAAAAACTGATATCAAAAAAAGTATTTTATGACACCTCGTCTGTGCACTCCGGTCTTGTGATTATATCTGACGAAACGATAAAGATAGATGACAAAGAAAAGTTGCAGAAATTAAATGATTATTGTTTTTTTGAAAGACCGTCGCCAAAAAAATGGCTTTCAGATTATAATAATTCACCCCTCAAAGGTGTACATCCGAGAATTATTGCAACAGAAAAAGATTTCATCCGTCTTCGGGAAGAAGTTAAGACAAATGAATACAAAAAAAGATGGTTTAAAAATCTTTTAGAAAACTGTGAAGAAATAATGAAAGAGCCAACCCTCAAATATGAAGTGCGTGACCGTGTTCGTCTTATGTATGTAGCAGATGATTTTATGGTGTGGATGACTTGTCTTGCATTTGCATATAAAATGACAGGTGACAGAAAATACTTTGATGCCGCTTGGAAACAGATTGAGGCTGTTTCAAATATGCCTGACTGGAATCCGGTGCATCATATTGATGTTGGTATCATGGCTCTCGGTTATGCCATAAGTTATGATTGGTTTTACGAACTTTTAACTGACAAACAGAGAGAACTTATGGAAAAATGCGTACATAACAATCTTTTCTGGATTATAAATGAAGCCCATAAAAGACCGGATACACCATATGGTGATCCCGGCATGGATGATAACCATAACACATTTTGCAATGCAGGTGTAATTGCCTGTGTAGTTGCCTTTATGGACATACACCCAGAAGTCGGAAGCGTTATTGCATCCAATACAATAAAGGTCCTTGAACGTTATTTAAGACTTTTTGCCCCTTATGGTGCATATTTTGAGGGCCCCGGTTATGCAGCTATCGGCATAAACTATTGTGTGCGTCTTTTTGCTTCTATTGAACCATGTTTCGGAACACTTTACAGTATGGATAAAGCAGAAGCCTTTGATCGTTCTTCGGATTATATAACTAATACCGAGTCAGACGCTCTGTCCTTTAACTTTGCAGATAATGGACCTGAACCCAGAACATGTATGGCATCGTTATGGCTATATAATCACTATAATATCAAAGGAAAAAAGGAACACATTGCAGAATTTTTCAAAGATTATGCAGGACTTGAATCTGTTTACTGTACAATTTTCTATAATGTTGAAAAAGAAGATATGACAGACGTTGATGAGGTTCTTGATGTGTATTATCCGGGAGAAGAGATTATAACTATGAGAAATCACTTTAATCCCGGTCAGGTTTTTGTCGGTATTAAAGCAGGAGATACACTCTATGTTCATTCCCACCTTGATTGCGGTAGTTTTGTTTTTGACGCTCTGGGCAGACGTTGGGCACACGATCTTGGTGCTGATGATTATAACCTTGAATATAACTGGGGATTTTATGAAATTTTCAGACGCAGACCTGAATCTCACAACACTCTTATAATAGACCCGGATGAAGATGAAGGCTTTGTTCTCGGTGCAAGAGCGGACATCTTGTCCTATGAGTCAAAACCTCACGGAATAATTGTCAAAGTTGATATGACAACACTCTACGGTGATAAAGTTACAGATGCGAAAAGAGCATTTTATTTCACAGACAAAAGACAGAGTCTTGTTGTGCGTGATGAAGTTGAACTCACGGGGGAATCTGAACTGTATTGGATGATGTTCATTGATTCTGATTATGAAGTCGTAGATTCTAACCAGGTGATTTTAAAAGACCCGCAAGACATTTCAAAGAAAATTAAAGTTGAGTTTTTTGTATCCGGTGGAAACGGTGAAATTCACATTGATGCTCCGGTTCCTTTTCCGAAATCTCCTCAGATTCCCGAACAGGATGCAAACGAAGGATTCCATAAACTTTATTACAAACTATCATCATCAAATAAAAATGTAACTATTACAGCAAAAATCACACCTGTTGGAATAGGAAATGATGAAAGTGAAATTGGAGACTATTGCAAGTCAATCTGCGAGTGGACTTTGTAAAAAAATTAGGAGCAGTAAATGAAACGAATCAAAAAAAACGCTTTAAGACATCTTTCGGAATTTCTTTGTATTACAATTCTATCTTCGGCATTTTTATTTAATATAAGAGTAAATGCAGATATTATACCGGCAAATTCCTGCGAACTTCCGGCAAACGATGTGACAGGAAGCATAATATATACTCAAAGTGATTTTGGAAAAGAAGAATTTGATTTTGTACAAGCAGGCAAGGTTGATGAATTTTTTTCGCCTACAGATGAACTTTGGTCCATTTTATATACTGATGTTTCTCATGGAGCATCAATGCAAATCGGAAGAAACGGATATTGGACGCTTTCAGATGCAAAGCAGAAAAACGGAAAAGATATTGTAGGCTCTGTGCACGAAGTTTCGTTTGACTTTAAGAACACAAATTATGGACATATATATTTCTACTTCTGTACAGTTGGCAATAACCGACTGAATAAAGGTGGACTTCGTATTTCTGACAATGCTCTTCAGTCTGTTCAGGATTATGGTTACACGTCATATGGAAGCATAAGTTCAAATGAGTGGTATAATATTAAATTCACATATGATACTGAAACCGATATGGCATATGTGTCAGTCGATGATGTTGTGGTTGACTCATATAAAGCAGGATTCGGCGGTGAATTTTGCAGTATTCTTTATCAGAGAAATGACGGAACACAAGCACTTGTTGACAATATAACATACACTGTGAAAAACAATAAGTTTAACTATGGTGTCATAAAACTAACCGGCACACCTGAAACAAAATATCAGTCAGATGTCAGATGGATGGCAAAAGAGGCTGAAACCCTTTGTCTTATAATCTGTGCATATGAAGATGATTCATTACATAAAATGACATCTGTTTCATATGAATATTTTGATGTTGTAGCAGGAGAAAACACCTTTTCGTATACTCACACCGACAAGGATTCAAACTATGCCAAAGCATTTTTGTGGAGGGCAACAGATAAATATATTGTTCCTGTCATAAATAGTGTCGGACTTGATAATTCTCTGATTATTGATTCAAAACTTCCTCTTGAACTTACATTTGATGATACAGATGATACTTCCTATGCAGGATGTGATATTGTTCAATATGAATCATCGGATGCACTTTTAGTAAATGCATCAACTATTGGAAGTATAATTTTTGACGCATTTGTTGTAGGTGACTATGTAATCTCTTTTGACATTGCATCAAAAGCTACATTTTCCGGAACACTTACAGTTCAGGGCGGTGGTTCACCATCCCATGTTCTTGATTTTGATGAGTCAGGGGAAATTAGTACTCCGAAAGGCGACTTTGTTTCCACATACAATAGTGAATATACAACCATAACGCTTGTTTATGATGCTGACTCATATTATTTTGATATATATGCCGATGAAACCTTGAAAATAGGGAAGTATTTTCCGGGTGGCGGTATGACAGATAAATGTGTAACCTTCACATTAAACTTTGATTCAACCTCAGATTCTCAGGTATATATTGATAATATTCTGGCATATCCGACCTATATGCAGACATCCAAGTGTTTTATTTATGACCCGTGGGCGTCGCCCGCTCCTGAAACCAAGGCAGTAATTCTTTCTGATGAAAACTGGTTTTCTGACGACACAAATGAGATAGAATTTATGAAAGATAAAGTATCTCTTCATAAAAGAAGCGGTGTTGTATGTGCTGATGGTAAAAAAACAATTCTTTCCCATATGCCATATGAAAAAAATGAGGAAATAATGGTTCCTGATGAATTTTTCAAAATTGCATACGGATTTGAAATAAGAAGAGAAAAAAATGCAATATATGTTGGTGACAATATTCGTCTTACCCTCGGTGCAAACACTATGAAAGTAGGAAATGTCAACTATGGACTTTCTACACCCCCCGAAGAAAAAGACGGTGTTCTGTATCTTCCTCTTATGTCTGTTATGCAAAAAGGATTATCTCAGAAAATTTATTCAGGATTTGATACAGTGAATTCCGGACTTATGATATTTTCTTTGAAGAAAGTCAATATGCCCACAGGAAAATCACTGCAGAAGTTAAATGACTATTGTTTCTATGTGAGACCAACAAAAGAACAATGGTTAAATGATTATAATAATTCTCCTTTAAAAGGCGTTCATCCGAGAGTTATGGCAACAAGTGAAGATTTTGAACGCCTCAGGAACGAAATAGAAACTGATTCAACCAAGAAAAAGTGGTTTAATAAACTCATATCATACTGTAATCTTCAAAAAAATAAGGCCCCGCTTAAGTATGAATTAAGAGATGGTGTTCGCCTTATGTATGTAAGCGATGATTTTATGCATTGGATAACAAGTTATGCATTTGCATACAGGATTACAGGTGACAAAACATATTTTGATACAGCATGGAAACACATTGAATCAGTGTCAGAGATGCCGGACTGGAATCCGGTTCATCATATTGATGTTGGTATTATGGCTCTTGGTTATGCAATTGCATATGACTGGTTTTATGACATAATGACCGAGGAGCAGCGGCACATTATGGAAAAATGCATATATAACAATATGTATTGGATTGTTAATGAAGCACACAAGAGCCTTGATACACCTTATGGAGATCCCGGAATGGATGATAATCATAATGTGTATTGTAATGCAGGTGTAATTGCATCAGTTATTGCGTTTATGGATGTGTATCCTGAAATAGGAAGTCATATAGCGGCGAACACAATGAGACTTTTAGAACGCTTTATGTGTCTTTTTGCTCCATATGGCGCATACTTTGAGGGCCCAAGTTATGCAAGTATATCCATCAATTATGCAACAAAGCTTTTTGCTTCAATGGAGCCTTGTATGGGAACACTTTACGGGATGGATAAAGCAGAGGCTTTTGATATGTCAGGTCAGTATATAATGAATATGCAATCCGATGTTGCATCATTTGGATTTGGTGATGGAGATTCTAATTTAAAAGAATGTCCGGGTATATTCTGGCTATATGACCATTATGAAGTTAAAGGCAGACATAGAGAACTGGCTGATGTTCTTTATGGTTCAAATGGTGCTGACCTTGTCTTTGCACTTATGTTTTATGATATAGAAGACAACGATGAATTTGAATCAGATGTTCCTCTGGATTTTTATTATCCGGGTGAAGATATAATAGTTACAAGAAATAAATTCTCGCAAGGTCAGGTTTTTGCAGGTCTGAAACTTGGTGGCACACTTCATTCCCATTCACATCTTGACTTTGGAAGTTTTGTTTATGATGCGAACGGAAAAAGATGGGCACATGACCTTGGCGCAGATGATTACAACCTCGAGTATGAATGGGGATTCTACGATATATTCAGACGACGCCCCGAATCCCATAACACACTTTTGATAAATCCTGATTCGTCATATGGTTTTGATATAAACGGCAGAGCAAAAATGATTTCATATGAATTCAATTCGGATGGTATCATTGCAAAAACAGATATGACCGAACTATATGGGAACAAGGTTAAAAGTGCAAAAAGAGGATTTTTCTTCACAGATGACCGAACAAGTCTGGTTGTCAGAGATGAAGTAACACTAAATGGGGATTCTGATTTATACTGGCTTATGTATATAGATTCCAATATGGAATATGTGGGAAATAACACGGTTGTTTTAACTGATAAAAGATACAGCAACAAAAAATTGAGAGTAGAATTTCTTACATCAGAGGAAGAGACAACAATCGGGACAGAATCTGCCGTACCTTTTTCGGATTCACCGCAGATTCCCAATCAGAACAAGAATTATGGTTTTAAAAGGTTGTATTATAAGGTAGCAGGCAGTGGTGATGTTAATATAACTGTCAAGATTACACCATATGATGTCGAGGGAAGCGACATTAAAAATTATGACACAAGTATGGATAACTGGTCTTTTGAAAAATAAGAAAAGACAATTAGAATATTATAAATTCAGGAGGTAGATAAGGATGAATAAACCAAGCAAAATCTTATCAGCATTTTTAATTCTGACATTATTATTTTCAACGATACTTTCATCAGGACAGATTATATCTTATGCTGATTCTTTCGCTCCCATAGAAGGTGTCGGCGATGTCAATGTGACGCTTCCTATGTCAGATGTTGAAGGCACGCTGATATACTCAAAATCAAATTTTGATACATCTGTCTTTAGTGCAACAACATCAAAACAATTAGATCCTATGATTTATCACGATAAAGGAACAAGTTCGACATCTTCTGATTCGAATGTCTTTGTTGCACCGAAACAGGCGTATTTTACTCTGGAGAATTCTTTGAATGAGTATATTTCCGAAAATGGGGAAATAGATGCCAAGGTACATGAAGTAACATTTGAGATGAAATCTGTTAATGCTGATGTATATCTTTATCCTTGCGGAAATTCCAATAACAGAGATGCAAAAGCGAGTCTTGTGTTTGCAGGTACGAGACTTACAAATGACTATAATGGTCAGACATATGGAAACCTGCCGCAGAATACCTGGTATGAGATAAAATTTACTCATGATATTCGTGATCAGAAAATATATGTATCCATAAATGGAGCGGTTGTATATTCAGGTACTTCCACAACTGTCGGAGCAAATTTCAAAAGCATTTTATATCAGCAAAACGATGGGACAACAACAAACATTGATAATATCAGATATGTTGTAAAAGGGGTATCTTCAGAAGAGGTACCGGAAACCCCTGATATAGATGATGAATTTACACCTGTAGACGGAGTGGGTGACCCCGATGCCACACTTCCGAGAGAAGATGAAGAAGGCATATCCATATACCAAAAATCTGATTTTGACACTGCAACATACACCTCAAACGGACAGAATCAGCTTGATGCAGTTCTCTACAATGACCGTGGCTCAAGCTCGGTTGTGACAGATGGAGATAACACCTCTTTCAAATTCGGCAGTCAGGGATATATGACATTTAAAAATGCTCTTGATGCATACACTGCCGAAAATGGGTCAATTGACGTAGCGGTTCACGAGGTAAGCTTCAGCATAAAGTATACAGGGGCTAATATATATCTCTACCCCTGCGGTGTAAATAACAACAGAGATGCATCTGCCAGCCTTGTAATAATTGGCACAAGACTTACAAATGACTACAACGGACAAACCTACGGAAATCTTCCTGCCAACACATGGTATAGGGTGAAGTTTACCTATGACGCTGAGAACTCAAAAGCATATGTTTCCGTAAATAATGCTCTTGTATATTCAGGCACATCATCAATCATAGGTTCCGATTTCAGAAGCATTCTATATCAGCACGGCGACGGAACAAATGCAGAGATTGATGACATAGTGTATATTGTGAAAGGCGAAACATCATCAACCCCTCCCACACCTCCTCCATCAGGTGATGAAGATGAAGATGATGATGCATTTGCTCCTGTTCCCGGAGTGGGTGACACAAGCATTGAAATCCCTCTTTATGATATAGACGGAACAGTAATATATTCAAACGGCGAATTTTCATCAGATACATATGTGGCATCATCCATAAAACAACTTGATCCCATTTTATATCACGAGATAGGTACAAGTTCAGTAGGTGCAGATGCTTCAACAGGGTCCGTTTTCTCTTTCGGAAAACAAGGCTATTTTACACCCAAGAACGCTTTGGATGCATATGTTGCCCAAAATGGAAGTGTACCCGGTGCAATCCACGAAATAACATTTGACATAAAAATTACCGGTGGAAGTGTATATCTCTATCCCTGCGGAGGCGGAAATAGTCGTGATGCTGCCGCAAGTATGGTTTTTAACGGCTCAACTCTGACAAACGATAACGACGGAGCAAACTATGGAACAGTTCCCACCGGTAAGTGGTACAAGGTTAAATTTACTTTAGATACAATCAGCGGAACAGTATATTCCTCTCTTAATGGTGTAGCAGTATATGCAGGTGCATCGGGTATACTTTCAAGTAGTCTCTACAGCGTGCTCTATCAGCAGAGCAATGATGCAACAGTATTTATTGACAATATCACATATTCGGTAAAAGGAAGCACAAATATAGAATCGGTTACAGTTGACAATAACATCGTATATATAGCAATGAATGATGAACTGGTTCTCACACCGGAGGAAACAGCAGATTTCACTCCCTTTGTAGCACTGTTTTCAGGCGAAGATGAGGTTGAACTTTCAAAAGCAGTATATGATTCATCCAAAAATCAGATTGTATTAACTGCCAAAAAACCTCTTATATCAGCTACTGAATATAAAATAACACTCTCTGATGAACTTGTTTCCGTCAGCGGAATAAATGTCAGAGAAAACTATGAATATACCTTTAAAACAGATGCAATGGCATTTGACGTTACAGAGGTTAAAAATGTTTCGGGTGCAATTTGCGCAACAGTTGTAAATTTAACCGGAACGGAAAAATCAATAGTTATGGTAGTTGCCGGAAAAAATGAAAATGGTGCCATTACTTCCATAGCATCAACGCCCAAAACACTTGTTGGCTCTGACGGTGCAACCCTTTCTCTCATACCATCCGATGACCTTGCTTCTTCTTTTGAAGTGTTCTTCATTGAAAGTTGGGAAACAAGTTACCCTGTAAAGGGCGGAATATGTAAGCCATATGTTCTGGAAAATGACTTTGTAAATGCAACTCACATTCTTACAAATAATTCAATAAAAATAAGCGGAATTATGGGCGATTCCTTTGGTACTCACGTAACTCTTAACTTCGCAGAGGAAGCATCAGTAAAAGATGGCGAAATAATTCTTGAACATCCTTTCAGTGATGATAATAAACCTATGATATCCTACATCACCGTAACAGGTGCAGACGGTGCAATATCTGAAGAACTCATTCTTCCCGATACTGTAGAGCCCGGCTCATACTATCTCTATGCAGTATCAAGAGAAAATACTGTGTATGTAAATGTGTATGTTCTTGATTCAGATGAAGCCGGAGAGGTTCTTGCAAAATTCAACGAAGAAACCTCCGCGTCAGTGCTTAAATCCTACATGGCACAGGATGGATGCATGGAAAAGATAGGCTTTTCTTCAGAGAAGGTAAGTGCATATTATGAAGATATTGCGCAGTACACGATTTACGCAAGACAAAGTGCCTACACCCTTGACACTCTCCGCGATGCAATAAACAGAAGCATTGCTCTTGCAAAAGCAAAAAATGGTGAAGATTCCTCGAAACTTATGAGTGAATATGCTTCAAGTTTTGGAGGAACATATGATGATTATTCCGTTCTTGATTCAAATGAAAAATCGGCTTTTTCAGCACTTCTTTCAGTCATTGATTATCAAAAAGATGGAGTATCTCTTGAACTTAATGACCTTATAACAATAGCCAAGGGCAGAGCGAGTACCAAAACCTGGTCCCAACTTAAAAAGTATCTGACAAATTATAAGGATGCTCTCGGAATCAATATGGATAGTACAAGCACTTATGGAAAATTACCGCTCAAAAATCAGCCGGAAGTTTTCTCAGGAATGCTTTCCGATATTAAAAATGTAACAACAATAAAAGAGATAAAGGATAGTTTTGATTCTTCTGTCACAGCAGTCAAAAAGAAAGTAAATTCCAATAAAGATCAAGGCTCCTCCGGTGGTGGCGGTGGCGGCGGTTCCTACGATAAGTTCAACGACATAACTGTTGAAGTAATCCCCACACCTTCTGATGAAACCACAGCGGTTACCGGTGGATATTCTGATACCCACGGCCATTTTTCAATGGATGCAGTAAAATATCTTTCGGACATGAATATTATCAATGGATATGGTGACGGCACCTTCAGACCGAACAATTCCGTTACAAGATCAGAATTTGCCAAAATGATTGCAACAGCATTTTTAGTTGAAGCAAATGGCTCTTCTGAATTTTCGGATGTTAATAAATCCGATTGGTACTATGATTGCATAACTGCCCTTGCCTCAAACGGCATACTTCTTGGTGATGATGGAAAATTCAGACCAAATGAGTTCATTACAAGACAGGATGCAACACTTGTTGTTTCAAGAGTACTTTCATATCTTGGACAGAACTTTGATAAATCAGAAGCAGTATTTACAGATGAAGAAAACATAGCATCTTATGCAAAAGATGCAGTTTCAGCAATGAAGAATGCAGGAATAGTAGTGGGTAGTAACGGTATGTTCTATCCCACGTCTGACATAACAAGAGGTGAAGCGGCAGTAATTGTCTGCCGTGCATTAAATATAAGATTGGAGGCGAAGTAATGAAAAGAATCATATCATTTTTAATAATATTCACATTAGTTTGTTTAAACTTTTCAATTCATTCGTTTGCCTACGATGCAAGAACAGAATCCGAAGCTGTGAATTTGGCTACTGTAACAGAGGAAGAAAAGACAAATGCTGATGTTGCCAAAAAACTTCTCGACAGTGCCGGAATCCGTGTCCCTTTTTCCCAAGAACTTGGAGAATATGTTACACGTGCACAATTTATTGAAGCTGTAATGACAGCCTTTCGTTTTGAAGATGTCGGTGTTAAAAAAACGTGCTTTTATGATGTAGGCATAAATGATTCATGCTGCTGGGCAATAAATCTTGCTGTTGATTTTGGTATAATCTCGGAAGGTACTCATTTTCGTCCCAATGATGCAATAACATATTTTGAAGCATGTAAAATTATGACAGTTGCACTTGGCTATGAACCTGAATGCACATCAAGAGGCGGATGGCCCTATGGCTATCTTTATATTGCAGATGAGCTTGACATCATCAACAGAACAGAGATTAAAACCAATGCTCCTCTGAGTACTGCAAACTGCATTATTATGCTACGCAATATGGCGGAGGCAAATATGAGAGTTATTGACTCAATTGCAATTAAAAACCCCTCATATGCAATATCATATGAAGGAAAGCAAAATCTCTTAGAAAGATTTTATGGTTGGAATCGGGTGGAAGGCGTTGTATATGCCAACGAGCTGACACATATGCATTCAAGCTCTGCACACGAAAGTGACGGATTCATAAAAATAGAAAACGGTTCTTATCTTTGTGATGAGAATATTCTTATTGGTTCATATGTTGAAGGCTATTGGAAAGAGGATATGGGTCAAAACAAAATTACTCACATTGAAAACAAATCAAAAACTCTGACACTCTATGATTTCGATGAACCCGTATTTGAATATGACAGAATTACATATTTTGATGGTACCAAAGAAAAAACTGCTAAGCTTTCAGATACCTATGCTACCATTTTCAATGGGAAAGCATCCTTTGACATAACAGAAGAAGACTTCAATTTTGAGGTAGGAAAAGTTGTTCTTGTAAACTCAGATAGTGATTCTGAATATGAAGTGTTATATCTCTATAGTGGGGACATTGCATATGCTGATATCGTGAATGTAGGAAACAGAACAATAATTGATACCTTCGTAAGACCAGGCGAGACAAGAACAAAAAAATTTGAAACAAATTCTTCGGATATAACCTACAAGGTTTTCTCAGGTGATGACGAGGTTAGTGTTGGCAGCATTGTTGGTGGAACTGTTTTCGAGTTCTACGAGTCTGAAGACGGAAAATATATTGAAATCAACATTCTCACCGAGGAAATCAATGGTAAGGTGACCGGAACAAGTGATAAGGCCATATTTATTGACGAAGTAGAATACAAGTGCAGTCCATATTTCCGAAATCGTTACATGGGAAATCTTCCTACATCCGAAAGCGGAACTTTTGTTCTCACCACCGGCGGCTCTCTTGCAGCAATTCTTAAAGGTGGTTCAACAGAGAGCAAACTTGGTCTCATTGTCGGACTCAAACCCGGGGTAGGGCTTGACACCGGAATTTTAGTACAGGTATTCACTGAAAACGGAATTCTTGATGTACACAGATGCACAGATAAAATCCGTATCAATGACGATTTTTCCATTTCAAATCGCAATCTTGATGCATATCTTTCAGAAGATGGTATAACTTTAGTTCGTTATAATGTGAATTCAGATAATGAAATTACTGCTATCTGGCTTCCCGAAGATCCTGCTTCGACCCAGGCGGAAAGCGTGTATAGACCCGGTGTTGATAACTATAACATTTTAAGACCATATGTTATTGAGGGACTTAACCCTGATGACACTGTGTATTACAAAATCTTCGGTTCTTTTGTGCCTCATTTTGCCATAGACTCAGACTCAGTTATTTTTGTGGTAAATACATCAGATGGTATAGCAATAGAGGATAAATATAAAATTGGTTCAACAGACACCTGGAAAAACGACTCACAGCACACCTTCTCAAGTCTTCATCCCTACAACGTAAGCACATCCGGCAGAGCAGACATTTTTGTTATGAAAACAGAAACCACAGATGAAGCTATAGATGATGAAAGAGGAGAGGGCGGGATGATTCACGATATCAAGTTTGCTCTCAATAATAAAGGTGAAACATCCCTCAAACTGGTTGTTGGTTATGATAATAAATACTATACAGTATATATTCCAACATCTCACGCAGATTACGCTTCCTTTACAAACCCCAATTCAGATAACTACCTTGAAATCGGTGATTTTATTCTCTACAAAACAGATATATATTCCAACATCACAACAATCAGAAAAGACTTTGACTACAGCAAAGGCGATATCAACGACTCCGTAACCGCAACCCATGATAATGGTGGTCTTGTATATTACTATGGTGAACTGCTTTCAGTTGAAAATGAAATCTTCTCGGTAGCTCTTTTGGATTCTTCTTCAACAACAAAAAGCGGAAACATTGCTATTGTGGCACAGTATATGGAAGATAACAGAGAGAATGTATGGGTTGTTGAAAAGGGAGCAAAAACAATGATTACAACTCAGGCACTCAGTGCTCTTTCAAACTTTAAGAATCAGGGTTACAAAGTGTTCATAAGATGCAGATATTCCGATATTATGGAAATTTGTCTCTATGCTCCATAAAAATACAGCAGGTATCAATTATGAAAAGTGAAAAACTTTTCATTTGATATAAAAAATCTCGTAGGAGGGAATTTTATGAAAAAAGTATTATCAATGTTACTGACATTGTCTCTTATAATGATGTCAGTAATGGCTCTGCCGGTAGTGTCGCTGGCAGAGGGTGAGGACATACTCACAAGCGCAGTTGACACAATAACAACATCAATTCAGACAAGAAACTTTGAGGCACATCCTGTTACCGCCATGATTGATGATGATTTTGACGGTGATCAGCTTTACAAATCAGAAAATGGTGTCGGATACGACAATGTTGACGGAAAAGCAGTTGATCTCGTAATTACAATGACACTTAAAGATGTTTACTCAATTGACTCATTCAAAATCTATGAAAACTACCTTTCTGACTATGGCACATGTACTGACGATGTGACAATTCAGATTGGTACCGGTTCAGATCTTGCAACTGCAATTTCAGGCGCTACACTTAATACCGGTGCAGACGGATGCCTGGAGACAGAATTTGTATTTGACAAAGCCTATAAAGGTGACAAAATTGTTGTTACTTTGAAAGGCGGTAAAGATGCAAGAGGTAACAGCCAGTCTCATTATCAGATCTGGGAACTTGAAGCTTTTGGCGAAAAGGTTATCGCAAGAGAAGACATTCTCACAGGAGCAGTAAGTGAAATCACAACATCAGTTCAGACAAGAAACTTTGAGGCACATCCTGTTACCGCCATGATTGATGATGATTTTGACGGCGATCAGCTCTATAAATCCGAAAACGGTGCAGGATATGACAATGTTGACGGAAAATCTGTTGACCTTGTAATCACAATGACACTTGATAACTACTATGCAATAGACACATTTAAAATCTATGATAACTATCTTGTTGACTATGAAGTATGCACAGATGATGTAACCATACAGATTGGTGACGACTCCGGCCTTGCAACAGCAATTTCAGGCGGAATACTCAATACAAGTGATAGCAATGGTTGTTTAGAGACAGCATTTATATTTGATAAAGCATACACAGGTTACAAAATTGTTGTTACATTAAAAGGTGGAAAAACTGCTCGTACAGGTGGTCAGTCACAGTATCAGATCTGGGAACTTGAAGCATTCGGTGAAGCAGCACAGGCTCCTGCGGTAAGAGAAGATATTCTCACCGGAGCAGTAAGTTCAATTGAAACATCAGTTCAGACAAGAAACTCTGAGGCGCATCCTGTTACTGCCCTGATTGATGATTCATTTAGCGGAGACAATCTTTACAAGTCCGAAAACACAGCAGGCTATGACAACGTTAACGGCAAGACAGTTGATCTTGTAATCACAATGACACTCAACGGTTATTATGCAATCGACACATTCAAAATTTATGAAAACTACCTTGTAGACTATGGCGTAAGTACCGATGATGTTACAATTCAGATAGGAGATAATGAACAGTTAACAACTGCTATATCCGGCGGAAAACTTAATGTTTCCGGTGATAATGGTTGTTTAGAGACAGCATTTGTATTTGACAAAGCATATACCGGTAACAAAATTGTTGTTACTTTAAAAGGTGGAAAAACCGCTCGTACAGGTGGTCAGTCACAGTATCAGATCTGGGAACTCGAAGCATTTGGTGAAGCAGGTGTTGCTCCGGTTGTAAAAGAAGATTTCCTTACAAGTGCCACCACATCCATTGAAACATCAATTCAGACCAGAAACTTTGAGGCACATCCTGTTACTGCCCTGATTGATGATGATTTTGATGGCGATCAGCTCTATAAATCCGAAAACGGTGCAGGATATGACAATGTTGACGGAAAATCTGTTGACCTCGTTATTACTATTAACCTTAATTCTTATTATTCAATTGAAAAATTTAAGATTTATGAAAATTATCTTCCTGACTATGGGGTATGTACAGACGATGTAACAATTCAGGTTGTTGGAACAGAAGGTGTGCAGACTGCAGTTTCAGGCGGAAAGCTCAACACCGGTGCTCAGGGATGCTTGGAGTCAACTTTTGTATTCGATAAGGCATACACAGGTAACAAAATTATTGTTACATTAAAAGGTGGGAAAACCGCTCGTACAGGTGGTCAGTCACAGTATCAGATCTGGGAACTCGAAGCATTTGGTGAGGTTGCTGCTGATGTTGTAGTACCCGAAGACATTCTTCCTTTTGGAGTAAAATCTATTGCAACATCAATTCAGACAAGAAACTTTGAGGCACATCCTGTTACTGCCCTGATTGATGATGATTTTGATGGTGACCAGCTTTATAAATCTGAAAACACTGTTGGTTATGATAATGATGGTAATGTAAGCAAACCTCTCGATATAACAATTGAACTTCTCGATACATATAAAATCTCAAGTGTTAAGATTTTTGAAAGATATCTTAATGACTGGGGTAACTGTTCAGACAACATTACTGTTAAAGTTGGAACAGGAGACAGCCTTGAAACAGCAATTACAGGTGCAACATTAAAGAGCGGCTATGATGGAGAAGTTGTAGAAAACATCCTTTCATTTGATAAGGCATATTCAGGTGATAAAATTGTTATTTCATTTGCCGGTGGAAAACCCGCAAGAGGAAACAGTGAATCTCAGTATCAGATTTATGAACTCGAAGCATATGGCATTTTGGTTGAACCCGACCTCGGTGTTGTGGCTACAGGTGCTCAGTGGACAGAGGTTGCTGACGGAACAACACTTACAGTTAAAATCGCAAATAACACAGATGCAGATGTTGTATGCGATATTGTTGTAGCGGCATATAATTATGATTCATTGGTAGGCGTTTCTGTAACTGATGCAACAATCACAAAAGGCGGAATTGACTTTACATCCAATGCTCTTGACATATCGGATGCAACATCATATAAAATTTTAATTGTAGATAATATAAATACATTAAAACCCCTTGTATCTGCAAAAGCAGTAATTAAATAATCATGTGGATTATAGAAATTAAATAACGAATACAAATTGTGATAAACTGTCGCATTAATCTGATTTAATGCGACAGTTTTATTGTATAACGAAAACCACGCGATAGTCGCGTGGTTCAATAGAGGTTAACCGATGAGTAATAAATCCTCCGATTGTGATATAATAGTTTTGACCTGCCAG
>SVJK01000039.1 GCA_015069015.1 Oscillospiraceae bacterium | reverse complement strand
GTCATTAAACCAACTTTTTTAAAGTCCTTGCGATACAGGGCTTGTTTGCCATACACTTTTTTAGTTTCTTAAAATTTTATCAAAAACTTTTCTAAAAACTCTTGACTTTTAATAGTTAGTCACCTCATTTTAATATCATAAATATGTCTTTCAAATTTAAGCTTAACAAAATCTTATTCTTAGGTAAATATCAGATATGATAATTTTATCATATTTGATATAATTGTTAAACAAAAAACACTACGAAAAGAAAAAGATTATTTACGGTTTAAATAATTATACCATAAATAATCTTTTATGTCATTGTCCTTTTATGTGCAATGTTTTTATCAAATTTTACATTTTAAAGAGTTACGCCATCTTTAAAAATAGAAATCTCTTCATATCCATTAATTTCATTTTTACATTTTTCTCCGTTTGCAACTGATATCACATATTCAAAAAGTTCATCAGTTAAATCCTTACCGTCAATAATTGGTCCTGCATCAAAGTCAATCCAATTTGATTTTTTGTTAGCAAGGGATGAGTTTGTTGCAATCTTAACTGTCGGAACGGCACTTCCAAGAGGTGTACCTCTTCCAGTTGTGAAAAGAATTATATGTACGCCTGATGCCATAAGATTTGTTACAGCAACAATATCATTTCCGGGACCATTAAGAAGAGATAATCCGTTTTTGGAAAGTTTATCGCCATAATCAAGAACATCTACAACGGTAGATTTTCCGCCTTTTTGGATGCAACCAAGAGATTTTTCTTCCAGTGTTGTAATTCCACCCTTTTTGTTACCGGGTGATGGGTTTTCATATATTACCTGATTATATCTTGTATAATAGCCTTTAAAATCATTTATAAGTTTAACTGTTTTTTCAAAGACACTTTTGTTTTCACATCTTTTCATCAAAAGATGTTCAGCACCAAACATTTCAGGGACTTCTGTCAGAACACAACTTCCTCCAAGAGAAGTAAGTTTGTCACAAAATCTTCCAACAAGGGGATTTGCAGTTATGCCGGAAAATGCATCGCTTCCTCCGCATTTGAGCCCCACTTTCAGTTCGGAAATATTAATACATTCTCTTTTGTCTGATTGAGAAAGCACCTGAAGTTCTTTAACAATCTTTACGCCCTCTGCAATTTCATCCTCAACATCCTGGCAGTTAAGAAATCTGACTCTTTCTTCATCCCAGGTTTCAAGAACACCTTTAAAAACATCAATATTATTGTTTTCACATCCAAGGCCGAGTACAAGAACACCGCCATGGTTTGGATGATTTACCATACCTTTTAGAATTTTTTGTGTTATCTTTGAATCATAGCCAAGTTGCGAACAACCAAAGGGATGAGAAAAAAACTTTGCACCGGTTTTGGATGCTATAATTTCTGCAGTTTTATTTACACATCCGACAGTATTTATAATCCATACATCGTTACGTATTCCCACATCTCCGTTTTTGCGCCTGTATCCCATAAATTCAATATCAGAATCAATCTTTTCGACTACAGGTGTAAATTCTGAATATTCATATTCCAAAATCCCGGAAAGATTTGTTTTCAGATTATGTGTGTGGACATGATCACCGCATTTAATGTCTTCTGTGGCTTGACCTATGGGTTCTCCGTATTTTATAACGTCCTCACTTATATTTATATCACATATGGCATATTTGTGACCTGATTCAATATCCACTCTTACATTATCAAGTTTATTTATTATCATATTTCACTACCTCGTCATAA
Organism: Oscillospiraceae bacterium; assembly: GCA_015069015.1. Classification (GTDB taxonomy): domain Bacteria; phylum Bacillota; class Clostridia; order UMGS1810; family UMGS1810; genus RGIG1828. The sequence continues at coordinate 19,962 of SVJK01000039.1, read as the reverse complement.
AGAAAACTCAAATCAGTGTCCCAAAATTCTACATTTGAAAGAATCTCTTTCAAAGATTTTTCTTTCATAAAAGAGACAATTTTTTCATCATCTGTCGGTGTTGAATATTTATAAAACTCTATAAGTTTTGCAAGAGATTTTATAAGATTTAACGGCATTTTCTCTTTTCTTTCTATGTATTCAAGAAGAGATGGCAAAACTCTTACTTTGAATTTACTCACAGAGTTTAATGAAATGGATGAACAAAGGTGCTTTATGAATGGATTGTTGAATCTTTCAAACACATCATTTGCATACTCAACAAGTTCTTCATAAGGCAAATCAAGAGTTGGAACAATTTCATCAAATACACACTTATTAACAAATTCAGACATTTCAGAGTCATTCATACAATCTCTGACAGTTTCTATGCCTTCAAGCATTGCATATGGAATCATAGAGGTATGAGCACCGTTTAGGATACGCACCTTTCTTGTGCGATACATCTCAAGAGAATCAGTAACAATGATATTAAGCCCTGTTTTATCAAGTGGTATTTCATCAAGAATACTTTTGGGCCCTTCAATAACCCAAAGATGAAAAAGTTCACTTGTATTAACCATTTCATCAACATATCCAAGGTTAATTTTTTCATCTTTTGGATATCCTGTTACAATTCTGTCAACCAATGTATTACAGAATATGTTTTCATCTGATATCCATTTTTTAAACTCTTCTTCAAGATTCCAGTTGTCTGCCATTTTAAGAATTATACGTTTCAAAGTGTCTCCATTTTTGTCAATCAGTTCACACGGCAGAAAAATAAACCCTTTTAATCCAAGTTTAAAACGTCTGTATAAAAGTGCGGTCACCTTTCCGGGAAAGGATTTTTGAGGTGCATCTGTCAATTTATCATTTTCATCATAAACTATTCCTGACTCAGTTGTGTTGGAAACAACAAATCTGAAATCTTCATTTTTGGCAAGACTCAAAAAAGAATCATAATCATCATATGGTTTTACACATCTTGAAATTACGTCAATAATCTTTTTATCAACTACTGCTTCTCCGTTTTTTAAACCCCTCATAATATGGGTATATACACAGTTTTGTTCAGATAACTTATCGCACATACCTTTTTCTATGGGTTGAACAACAACAACACTTGAATTAAAGTCTGTTTTTTCATTGGTGATTTGTACAATCCAGTCGACAAATCCTCTCAAAAATCCGCCTTCTCCAAACTGTATTATTCTTTCAGGTCTTATTGTTTTTTTATAGTTTTTCATAATTATACCTCATATTTCAGATTCTAAAATTTTCAATGTCATAATCCTGGAGATATTTAGAAGTATTATTAATCATTTTGGCAAACAGTTCCCTCGCTTTTTCTACGGAAATTGTAACAAGAGGATCGCCTGCAAAAGCCATAAATATTGCCTCAATATCACGGTTTGCAATTGCGTCAGATACGGCTTCCTGTTCCGCACAAACTCTTGAAATCATAGAATAAATTGTTTTGGGAATCTCTCCTGCCATAACAGGAGTAACACTTCCCGAACGGAAAACAGCATTTGTTTCAACAACTGCGCCAACAGGAAGATTTGGAATCTGACCGACATTTGGAATGTTAACATTTGTTACAATATCTCCAAGACCGAGAATTGCGCGCATCTGCGATACACCTTCTTCACCTGATGGTGTAATTTCAAGTTTCTTTTCGCCTGTTATGTACTGTCTGCTTGTTTCAAGTCTTTCTTTAAGATCTTCTTTTCTGAAAGCAACTGTTGTCAGACCGAATTTCATTTCTCTTACTCTCTCCGGACTTTCAAGATACCATTTACCCTCACAGAATTCTGCAAGGTGTCTGTCTCCTGCTGCTGCAATGTAACCAAACTTATTAAAAAGATCAAACTTAACCTTTTCTTCACTATGGAACGTACTGTTCATCCAGTTATCATCACCACCGGATTCAAGACCATCTTTGTGTTTTTCACAAAACTTTGCATAGTATGGAAACAAATCAATGTTTTTGTATTTTGCACTTGTAAGCCATGTAAAATGATTAACACCCACAGGATTAACCTTAACATCTTCCCTTTTTGCATCTTCGCCAAATTCTTCTTTTATCATTCTTGAAAGAATGGACTGTGTTCCAAACACCTCGTGACAGCATCCGAAAGCTTTTATTTCAGGAAATACCCTGTAAAGAGTTTTGATGCAAAGTGTCATGGGGTTTGTATAGTTAATAACCCAGGCATCCGGTGAATATTTCTTTATGTTTTCTGCAATTTCTTCAAACATCGGGATTGTTCTCATTGCTCTGACGATTCCACCGGGACCTGCGGTGTCACCAACCGACTGATAGATTCCATATTCTTCCGGTGCGTGAACATCTGACTCCATTTCGTCAAATGTACCCGGGAGAATTGAAATAACAATAAAATCAGCGCCTGTCAGCGCTTCGTCTATTGTGTTGGCAGCATGATATTTCCAAACAGATTTTGCCCCTTCAACATCATTATACATATTTCCGATTATTTCATTGGCTTTGGCAGCATCCATGTCAATGTCATACAAATACACATCTCCTGATATATCCGATGCCTCAACAAGATCCGACATGAGTCTCCATGCCCATCCCCTCGAACCACCACCAATGTACGCTATTTTAATATTTTCTACTTTATCGCCGTGATGTATCATTTTTTGATCTTCCTTTCGCTTTGTTTAAAACCATTCTATAACAAAAACAATGTAATTTCAACTGAATTTTTGTGTTTTTACATTAGATACTACAGAAATATTGAAATCATATTCTTTGTATGTTATAATCAGAAAAAAGCAAAGGGGAATGAATGGAAAATGGATTTTATATACACGTCAAAAAGAAAATCAGCATCTGCAGCAATGCCCAAATCACATTCTCATACTTATTATGAACTTTACTACCAAATTACAGGTGAAAGACGGTATTTTATTGAAGATTCGATATATGATATATATCCCGGTGATCTTGTTATAATAAAGCCTCACGAACTTCACAGAACAGTTTCATCAAACAAAAATTGGTTTGAAAGATATCTCATAAACTTTAATCACAATCACATAAATAAACTAAAAAAAGAAATTGGAGAAGATAACGTTAATGATTTTTTAAATATTCAATGCATAAGATTTACAATCAAAAATGCTGAATATTTAAACAATTTAATCGACACGATAAACATGGAAAATGTTAATCCGGACAGATATTCGGAACATTTCAAACAAAATCTTCTTGCCAACATAGCACTTTTTTGTCTCAGACACGGTAAATCTAAAAACCAGAGAACAAAAGATGGTGCTGATAAAATTCAGGATGTTGCACATTACATAAAAGAAAACTGTCATATGAAAATAACACTTCATGATGCATCCAAACTTGCATTTATGGAAGAAACTTACTTTTCAAAAAAATTTAAACAACTTACCGGTTTTGGATTCAATGAATACTTGACACAGATACGCCTGAAAAAAAGCGAAGGACTCCTCTTGTCAACACAACTTTCTATTGGTGAAATTTCTGAAATGTGCGGATTTTCAAGTGCAAATTATTTTGGTGACATATTCAAAAACTGCAACGGTGAATCGCCGTCGCAGTATAGAAAAAGGTTTATGAAAATTTATAATTCTAAATAGTAAAATAATCAGGGAGAGTTGACTCGACTGTGATTCTTATTTTAGTGTATGGATGTACAAAAGAGATGGTGTAGCAATGAAGAGAAAACTTCTCATTACTGTCTGCATCCATGTCATACAAAAAATCATTCAAAAGCGGATGATTTATGTGAGACATATGAACTCTTATCTGATGGGTTCTACCGGTGTACAGTTGAAACGAAACAAGGGAGTTTGTTCCATCATCTTTTTCAACCAGGTATCCGGTCTTTGAATACTTACCATTATCCGACACGCATCTTTTAATAATACTGTCATCACATCTTGAAATTGGGACTTCAACTATCCCTTCTTTTTCATCAAACAAACCCCTGCATATTCCGTAGTATTTTTTTGATATTGTCTTATTATACTCTTTTGTACACATAATTGATGCACTATACTGATTTTTGGCAGCAAGAACAACACCGGACGTCAGACTGTCAAGTCTCGTTACTATGTGAAATTCATCTTTTGTTTTTTTAAGATATGATAGTGCAAAATTAGCAAGAGTATCAGTATAATGATCTTGTGACGGATGAGATGGTATTCCCCTATTCTTTTCAATGCATATAACATCTTCATCTTCATATAGTATTTTGATTGGTCTATGGACAGGCTGAATGTCACTTTCATCATACGGAATTGAAAGCACAAGGACATCTCCTGAGTATACTTTATCCGTTGTACGAAGTATATCTGTGTCTCTTACAATCCCCCCAGTCATCTTAAGTTTTTTTATAAGTGAAGAAGAAAAACCAAGTTTATTTTTAAGAACACTTTTTACATCACTTGTGTTTTCTTTATGTATATATTCTATTATTCTCATAATACACCGTTATACAAACAGGCTGTCTCTGATTTTCAACTAAGAGACAGCCTGTAAAAATTTAATTAAATTATGCTTTACCAACAGAACCAAAAAGTTCCATTTTTTCTTTAACTGTTGCTTTTATTGCTTCAAATCCGGGAGCAAGAACTTTACGAGGATCAAAACCTTTGCCCTGAAGATCTTTTCCTTCTTCAATATATTTTCTTGTTGCAGCAGTAAATGCAATCTGGCATTCTGTGTTAACATTGATTTTGGAAACACCAAGAGAAATTGCTGTTTTAATCATATCGGCAGGAATACCTGTGCCGCCATGAAGAACGAGGGGCATTGGGGTTGTTTCTTTACTGATTTCTTCAAGAACATCAAAACGAAGACCTGCCCAGTTTTCAGGATATTTGCCGTGAATGTTACCAATTCCGGCAGCAAGCATATCCACACCAAGATCTGCTATCATTTTACATTCATTAACATCTGCAACTTCGCCGCTTCCTACAACACCGTCTTCTTCGCCGCCGATAGCACCGACTTCTGCTTCTACAGAAACGCCTTTTTCATTAGCAAGTTTAATAAGTTCTTTTGTTTTTTCTATATTCTCTTCAATAGGATAATGTGAGCCGTCAAACATAACTGAAGAAAAACCTGCTTCAATACATTTGATTGCGTGTTCATAACTGCCATGATCAAGATGGATTGCAACAGGAACTGTGATACCAAGTTCTTTAATCATTCCTTTTACCATACCAACAACTGTTGTGTATCCGCACATATACTTACCTGCGCCTTCAGATACACCGAGGATTACAGGAGAGTTGAGTTCCTGTGCTGTGAGAAGAATTGCTTTCGCCCATTCAAGATTGTTGATGTTAAACTGACCTACAGCATATTTTCCTGCTTTCGCTTTATTTAACATTTCTTTTGCTGATACTAACATTAACACATACCTCCAAAATTTTATACCATAATTATACAATTTAATACAAAAAATGTCAATGAGAAACAGACACAAATATTATGAACATATTTCATATTTTTTATATATTTAACAGTTTTTTTAATATTTCTGCCGTTGTATCTAAAAACTCATTTTTTTCAGCACCTGTAAGACTGTTGTGAGAAAGTTTTGCCATTGAAACAATCTCTTTGCAGATAAGGTTTTTCACATCATCATTTTTGCAATCCAATATTTGAGATATAAGTTCAGATGTTCGATTGATAACAAGAGTTGCCTCATTTTTCGGAAGATTCATCATACCCATGTTTCCATACATTTTGGTCATTTCTTCCATTCTTCGTGCTTCTTCCGATAAAACTATGATTGCAGGCACGCTTGAAGAGTTAAGTGATTTGATTTCAATTTTTTCCTGGTTATAAAATGCAGAAAATGTATCTTTAATTTTTTCGTCAAGATTTTCATCTTTATCAACATCGTTTCCTGTGTAGGAATCAACTCTTTTAAATTTAATATCTGAAACTTTATATTCAAGAAGGCTTATAAAATGAGTGTCAATAGCATAGTTGAGATATACAAGATTTTTGTTTTCATCTTTTAAAAGTTCAACATACTGCGCCTGACCGTCAGAGTCTGTAATATAGAACACTTCCTTGTCGTCAAGTTCGCCAATTTCTTTTAATGTAATGTAGGTATCATCATATTTTTTAAATACAATAACGTCTTTTACCCTGTCATAGAATTTTTCATCACGCATGCAGCCATATTTAACAAAAGGATTAATATCATCCCAATATTTAAAATATGAATCCTTATCAGAATTATAGAGTGAAGTAAGCTTGTCCGCAACCTTTTTGGTTATATGACCTGACACCTTGCTGACATAGCCGTCGTTTTGAAGAAAACTTCTTGATACATTCAAAGGAAGATCAGGGCAATCAATTACACCCTTTAAAAGCATAAGATATTCAGGAGTTACTTCCTTAATATTGTCTGCAATGAACACCTGATTATTATATAATTTTATCTGACCTTCTATTGACTGAAGTTCGTGACTGAGTTTCGGAAAATACAAAATTCCTTTCAAATTGAAGGGATAATCAACATTCAGATGAATCCAGAAAAGCGGATCATTAAAATCCATAAATACTTTATGATAAAATGCTTTGTATTCTTCGTCTGTACACTCGGATGGCTTTTTTAACCACAACGGATTTGTATCATTTATTAACTGCGGTTCTTTTTCGTTATCTGATTCATCTGACAGATATATTTCTATTGGAAGAAATGAACAGTATTTATTTAAAACACTTCTTACAGTTGACATTTCAAGAAAATCTTTGTTATCATCTGCAATATGAAGAGTGATTTCTGTTCCGAAATCATCTTTTTGACAGTCTCCTATTTCATATTCACTTCCGCCGTCACTCAACCAATGTACAGCAGTTGCTCCGTCTGTATACGAAAGCGTGTCTATCTCTACAGTTTCAGCAGCCATAAATGCAGAATAGAATCCGAGACCAAAATGACCAATTATTGTACTCTTATCATCATTTTCGTTTTCATATTTTTCTATGAACTCTGCAGCGCCGGAAAAAGCAACCTGATTTATATATTTTTCAACTTCGTCTTTGGTCATACCGATTCCGTTGTCAGAAATCTTTAAAGTTCCATCAGCCTTATTTACCTTAACTTTTATCTCGTATTTTTCTCTCATCTGTGCCTCACCAAGTGATGAGAGTTTTTTGTGTTTCATTATGGCATCCTGCGCATTTGAGATGAGTTCTCTTAAAAATATGTCGCTGTCAGAATATAGCCATTTTTTAATTATTGGCAACAAATTATCTGTGTGAACTGAAATTTTACCTTTTGTCATTATATTATACTCCTTACATATTATTTTGTATATATTCTGTCACTGCACAAAATATGGCATATGACAGTTCTTCCTGATATTCCTCACTTTTTAGTTTTTCAAGTTCTTTTTTGTTTGACAAAAATCCACATTCTATAAGAGCACACGGAATCTTGCTGTCTCTCATTATAAAAATTGAATTTTTTGCATCTTTTGCTTTTCTTGTATTTGTTTTATCAACAAATTCTTTCAGATAAGACTGAACTAAATTTGCAAGCACTTTACTATCTTTGTTATTCCCATCATAGAACACCTGAGCACCGGAATATTTTGAATCGTCAAAATTATTCATATGTATGCTTAAAAATATATCCCCTTCACCGCTGTTTAAGGTTTCTCTTCTGCTTTTAAGGTCATCGCGTTTTATATCTCTGATTGTCTTATTGTCCTTTTCAGCAACAGAATCATCACCCTCCCGGGTGTAAATAACTTTCGCTCCGCTTTGAACAAAAAACATTCCAAGTTTTTTTGAAATTTCAAGATTAATGTCTTTCTCTAAAGTTCCGTCACCTGCAATTGCACCGCCATCAGGATAACCGTGACCTGCATCAATAATAATAGTTTTTCCGGCACTTAATGGTGCAAAAACAAATGAATTCTTATGTTCATTCACATTCAGAAAAGAGGAAACAGAAAAAACCAACGCAATTGAAAACAGTATATTGTATATGGTTTTCTTTTTTAAAATAATCATTATATACCTCACACACTAAAATGATATACTAAATTAATATTATCGGTAATGAGGTGATATGAATATTTACTTAATCATCTTTCTTTGTTTTGTATACTATCTTATGAAAATATTTATCAAAGAAACTATAATTGTATGAGCCGGATAAATATGCAATAATACAGGTTAAATACATAACTACACATACAATGAAACGGGGATAAAAATAATTCCAACCAAGGATATCATCAACAGGTGTTAAAAATCCCACAAAAGAAAATTGCAATATGGATTGGATTGTAACAAGGATATCCTTATTCAAAACACATGACACAATCAAAAAGATAAAATTGGCTGCAAAAAAAGGAACTGCAATAATTGCACCTTTAAATCTGTTTTGCTTGTATTCGGGCTCATTTTCTCCACGATTTTTATTCATGATTTTTATCATTTTTCTCTCTTTGTTTCCAAGTTGCCAGAATGTCGAATGGATTGTCCACAAAAAAAGCCATGCCGTAAACAAACTGAATACAACATCAGGAAAAAAATCATTATAAAGTCCCATTGATATCACAGAGAATAATATCTGTAACCCTAAACATTCAAAATTAATTTTAATATATTTACCGTTCATTATATAAGCTCCTAAAAATCAAAATTCAGGGGATGCAAAAATTCATTAGAATTATTTACACCCCCTATTATTTAATTTATGTCAGATCATTTAACATCAACATATTTAGCCATACAAGTTGTGTATCTGTCACCCAAAGTTACGCATGTGACAAAATCAAGATTTACCTTCACTTTGTCTTTGAAAAGAATACCGGATCCGTCAAAACACTGCAACTCAACTATATTTGCATTTATCGACAAAACCCAACCAACATAGTAATCAATGGCATCTTCAAAGGAACACTCAATAGTTACAGGAAGTTTATTATTGATCAAATATTCAAAGAGACAGTTCCATGACTTTAGTCTGTCAGAAAATATACACGGTTCAAAAGATAGTTCCTTTTTGCATATCATATCCATAAAATTCAATGAACTGTTCTTATCTTTGGTTACAATTTCTGTTATATCCCTGCACCTTACGATTTTATATCCGTCAAAGGAAAAATCAACAAGATTTCTGAATCCAAAGAGCATCTGTGAAAATGCAACAACATTTCCAAGCATTGAAATCTCATCTATATTCCCCCGGTATATTTCAACGAGTTCTTTGTCTTCTTTTCCTTTTATGAACTTTGTTATTTCTTTGAAATTCATAAACTCTCACCTCAATTCAGGCATTATGCTCCTTTGCAAGGGATTCACAATATATGCATCTGTAAACACCGTTTTCCCTGTCTGTGAGTTTGAAAATATGATGTATTTCCTGTTCTATTGATGTTATACATCTGGGATTTGAACACTTTATTATATCTGTAATTGTGTCAGGTAAATCAGGGTATACTTTTTTTACTTTCACACCGTTTTTTATAAAATTAACAGTGATATTTTTATCAATATATCCAAGTGCATCAACATCAATATCAAGTTCTGTGTCAATTTTAATAATGTCTTTTTTTCCCATTCTCTTGCTGGAAGCGTTTTTGATTATCGCTATCTGACAATCAAGTTTCTCAAGATTCAGATAATGATATATATCCATAGATTTTCCGGCTTTAATATGATCTATTACAAGCCCGTTTTTTATTGAATCTATATTCAATTATTCCACCCCCAAAAGTTTAAGTATGAGCGCCATTCTGATATATTTTCCATACATTGCCTGTTTAAAGTAACATGCCCTGGGATCTTCATCAACAGATGTAGTAATTTCGTTAACCCTCGGAAGAGGATGAAGAACTATCATATCATCTTTGGCTTTTTTCATTTTTTCGGTGTTCAATATACAACTGTCTTTAAGTCTTTCATAATCTGCTTCATTGAAAAATCTTTCTCTCTGTACTCTGGTCATATACAGAATATCAAGTTCTGAAATTGCATCTTCAATTGTTGTGCACTCGTTATATTCAATATTATTTCTGTCAAGAACATCATGTTTTATATAATCAGGAAGTCTGAGTTCTTCAGGAGATATGAGTACAAATTTTATGTTGTCATATCTTACCATTGCATTAATAAGAGAATGAACAGTTCTGCCGAATTTCAAATCACCGCAAAGACCGACAGTGAGATTATCGAATCTGCCTTTTTCTTTTTTTATCGTAAGAAGATCTGTAAGAGTCTGTGTTGGGTGATTATGACCGCCGTCTCCTGCGTTTATTATCGGCACATTGGATTTTAAAGATGCAGCCATCGGTGCACCTTCTTTGAAATGTCGCATAGCAATTATGTCAGCATAGCAACTTACAACTGTTACGGTATCGGATATGCTTTCGCCTTTTGCAGCAGAACTTGAAGCCGCCTCAGAAAATCCAAGAACGCTTCCGCCAAGTTCAAGCATTGCGGCTTCAAAACTCAACCTTGTTCTTGTTGATGGTTCAAAAAACAATGTAGCAATTTTTTTGTTCCTGCATTTTTCCTGATACTTTTCAGGATTGTCAATTATATCAGATGCGGTATCAATAAGTTGATCTATTTCTGCAATTGAAAGGTCTGATACATCAAGTAAATGTTTCATAATCTTTGGTCTCCGTTATATTTATTAGCCAATCCAACTTTCGTCAGAAGGATTATTTCTGAATTTTATGAGTCGTTCAACATCAGATGAATTTATATATCCTGTATCGGCTGCAACCTGAGCAATTGTATCAAAATCACAAAGACTTATATTTTTTACATCAGCGTCATTAAGCCTTTCAAGACCTTTTTTCATCCCATATGTAAATATACTTGCAATGCCGATTACCTCCGCACCTGCTTCTCTTAACACATTTACAACCTCTATAACACTTCCTCCGGTTGAGATAAGGTCTTCTATTACAACAACTTTCTGACCTTTTTCAAGTTTACCTTCGATCTGATTCTGTCTTCCGTGATCTTTCGAACCGCTTCTCACATATCCCATGGGTAAATCAAGTAGATGCGCTGTAATTGCAGCGTGTGCAATTCCAGCAGTCGAAGTTCCCATGAGGACTTCTGCTTCAGGATAATATTCCTTAACAACATCTGCAAGTCCCTGTTCTACATCACCTCTAACCTTTACATCGCTGAGGGTAAGGCGGTTATCGCAATATATCGGACTTTTGATTCCGCTTGCCCATGTAAACGGTTCATCGGGTCTGAAAAATACTGCTCTTATTGAAAGTAAATCTTTTGCAATTGTTATTTTATCCATTTATATCTCCTCCAAAATTTATGTTAATCAACAAATTCTTTTACACATCTTTTATATGCACTGACAGGATCATCTGCTGCTGTTATCGGTCTTCCTACAACAATATAATCTGAACCGATTTCCTTTGCTCTCTCAGGTGTTGTGATTCTCACCTGATCACCAACATCCCCATCTGCAAATCTTATCCCAGGAGTAACCGTCAAAAATTCTTTTCCACATTTTTCCTTTACAAGTTTTGCCTCTAAAGGCGAACATACAACTCCATCAAGACCGCTTTCAGATGACATTTTTGCATAATGCATAACAACATCTTCAAGTTTTCTGTCTATCAAAAGATCGTTTTGCATTCTCTCTTCACTTGTGGAAGTAAGTTGAGTTACTGCAATGAGGAGAGGTCTTGTTTCATTACCTTGGGACAACCCTTCGATTGCCGCTTCCATCATTGCTTTTGTACCGAATGCGTGAACATTGCACATATCTACACCAAGTCCGGCAAGAACAGCCATAGACTTTCTTACTGTGTTCGGAATATCACAAAGTTTCAAATCAAGAAAAATCTTATGTCCTCTTTTTTTGATTTCGCTTACAATTTCAGGGCCTGCAGAATAGAAAAGTTCCATTCCGATTTTAACAAAAGGTTTTACATCAGTAAATAAATCAAGAAAATTTAAAACCTTTTCTTTACTGTCAAAATCACAGGCAATAATTACATCTTTACCCATTAGTGAGCACCTCCAATAATATTTTCAAGTGAATCAATTCCATACTTTTTCATTGCGCCGGGCAATGCTTCAATAATATTTTTACAAGCATACGGCTCAACAAGATTTGCAGCGCCAACCTGAACTCCAGTTGCTCCGGCAAGCATCATTTCGATAACATCTTCCGCACATGAAACGCCGCCCATGCCGATTATAGGAACAGAAACAGCCTCATACACCTGATAGACCATTCTGAGTGCCACAGGGAAAATTGCTTTTCCGGAAAATCCACCCATTTTGTTTGCGACTATAGGTTTCTTTGTTTTAAGATTGATTCTCATTCCTAATAGAGTGTTGATAAGTGAAAGACCATCAGCACCGGCATCCTCACAGGATTTTGCAATTTCAACAATATCTGTTACATTTGGACTAAGTTTTATATATACAGGCTTGGTAGTTACCTTCTTAACTTCTTTTGTAACAAGAGCAGCATCTTTTGGGTTTGTCCCAAAACTCATACCACCGCCGTGAACATTTGGGCAACTGATGTTTACTTCTATTATTCCGACCTGCTGTTCTTTGTCAAGACGCATACAATTATACACATATTCGTCCACTGAAAAACCACCGACATTTGCAATAACTTTTTTGTTAAATACTTTTGAAAGTTTCGGAAGTTCTTCCGATATTACAGCATCAACACCGGGGTTTTGAAGACCGACAGAATTAATCATACCGGAGTCACATTCCGCAATTCTTGGTGTTGGATTTCCAAACCTCGGATCTTTTGTAGTTCCTTTAAAAGAAAAAGAACCAAGAATATTTATATCATAAAAATTTGCAAATTCATATCCATATCCAAATGTCCCGGATGCAGGAATTACGGGATTATCAAGAGTCAATCCCGAAAGAGAAACTTTTGTATTTACCATATTATTTCCTCCTTTACAAGCACAGGACCGTCAACACATATACGTTTATTACCATATTTTGTTTTACAACTGCATCCCATACAAGCCCCAAATCCACAGCCCATTCTTTCTTCAAATGAAAACTGTCCTGAAGTGTTTGTAGCATTATACACTGCTTTAAGCATAGGTTCAGGGCCGCAGGTATAGAACTCATCATATGAGACTTCCGAAATCGCATCGGTTACAAACCCTTTTATTCCATATGTCCCGTCTGCGGTTGTAACCATTGTTTCAACTCCGAGTTTTTTGAAATCATCTTCACAAAATACATCTGATTCAGAATTGAATCCAAGAACTGCAGTTACATTTTTCCCTTTTTCAATAAGTTTTTTTGCAAGGTTATAAAGTGGCGGAACTCCAACTCCTCCTCCCAAAAGCAAAACATTCTTTGAATCATCGGAAATTTTGTATCCGTTTCCCAGACCGGTAAGAACATCCAATCTTCCGTCTTTCATCTTAGAAAGAATATCAGTTCCCTTTCCAACGACTTTATATATGATAACAATATTTTCAGAATCATAATCATATACAGAGATAGGTCGTCTCAAAAACAGTCCGTCAAGTTTGATGTTAATAAACTGTCCGGGCGCAGTAATTGCTGATGTATCTCCTGCAAGAGTCATCTTGTACACATCATTCGCAATTTTTTCATTATTCACAATGTTAAATATGCCCTGTTGCATTTTTTCACCTCGTATATATATTTATTTCATTTGATTGTACACAACATTTCCATCGCAAACCGTCATCATACATTTACCAAAAACTTCCTCCTCTTCAAAGGGTGAACTTTTACCCATAGATTTAAATAAATCCGGGGTTACAGTATATTTTGACTCTAAATCATATATGCAAAGATTTACCCCATCACGACACAGAGAAAATCTTTCCGACGGTTTTACACTCATAATTTCGATCAGTTTTTCAAGACTGATGATTCCTTTTTTCACAAGTTTGGTATAAAGTACAGGAAATGCTGTTTCAAGACCTACAACACCCATAGAACTTCCAACAAGACCTTTACTCTTTTCCTCAAAACTATGAGGAGCGTGATCTGTGGCTATCATATCAATTGTGCCATCTTTTATTCCTTCGATAAGAGCAATTCGGTCTTCTTCAGATCTTATTGGAGGATTCATTTTGAATCTGCCGTTATCTTCAATCATTTCATCATTTAAAACAAGATAATGAGGTGCTGTTTCGCAGGTGATGTCAACTCCGTCTTTTTTTGCTTTTCTTATGATTTCAACACTTTCTTTTGTGGAAATATGACAAACATGATATGAAACTCCCGTTTCTTTGGCAAGTTCTACGTCTCTTTCTATGGGAAGATATTCACTTTCAGAGCATATTCCGGGAATTCCGGTTTTTTCGCTGAACTTGCCTTTGTGAATGACACCGCCAAAAAGAAGTGAATTATCTTCACAATGAGCACTGATTATTTTGCCAAGTTCCTTCGCTTTTTTCATCGCGTTTCTCATCATATCTTCATTCTGAACGCCTTTGCCATCATCAGAAAACCCTGAAACAAATTCTGATACACCTACCATATCTGAAAGTTCTTCACCATTTTGACCTTTAGTGATGGACGCAAATGGTACAACTTTGCATTTTGCATCTTTTGAAATAATATCAAGTTGTATTTTTAAGTTTTCATAATTATCAGGAACAGGTTTCAGGTTTGGCATGGTACACAGCGCAGTATAACCGGATGATACTGCAGCATCTGTTCCGGTTGCAACTGTTTCTTTATATGAAAAACCCGGCTCACGCAGATGGACATGAACATCAACAAAGCCGGGAAAAATATACATCCCTTCGCAATCATACACTTCAAAATCAGAAGAATCGCAATAAGGTATAATAGCATTATTTAAAATGCTGAAGGATGTTTTCACAAAATGATTATTTGAATATAAAAAAGCATTTTTGAAACTGATTTTCATTTCATTTCCACCCTTTAATATATAATTCTGATAATACAATTTACATTCAAATAATTTTAACATATTTTATAGACATTGTCAAGAATTTGACACACAATACTTTTGTACTCAAAGTGTATTTTTTGTGTGAAAAAAGATACCGAAAACAAATTTCGGTACCTTTAATAATTTAAGATTTAATCTGAGTTGCCACAAGACTTTCTCCGCAATAAATCTCTCTGAGTTTTGGTTTCTCAATTTTGCCTGTTGCATTTCTCGGAACATCTGCAAAAATAATCTTGTGAGGTCTTTTGTATCTTGGAAGACCTTTACAGAAAAGATTTATATCATCTTCTGAACATTCCATTCCATCTTTAATCTGTATGATTGCAGTTGCAATTTCACCAAGTCTTGAATCAGGAAGTCCAATTACAGCAACATCACTGATTGCCGGATGTGCTCTAAGGAAATCTTCAATCTGTACGGGATACAGATTTTCGCCACCACTAATGATAACATCCTTTTTACGATCAACGAGGTATATGAATCCTTCCTCATCTTTCATGGCCATATCACCTGTTTTAAGCCAACCGTCAGAGAGAACCTCTTTGGTTGCTTTTTCATCTTTATAGTAACATGTCATAACTCCGGGGCCTTTAAGAACAAGTTCACCTACATCTGTACCTGAAACCTCTGTTCCGTCAGGATTTACAATTTTTACTTCCCAGCCATAACCTGCGACACCAATAGCACCAACCTTATGTATATTTTCAACGCCAAGATGAACAGCACCGGGACCTATAGACTCAGACAAACCATAGTTTGTGTCATACTGATGATGAGGAAATACTTTCATCCAGCGTTTAATAAGACTTGGAGGAACAGGCTGTGCACCAATATGCATCAGTCTCCACTGCGAGAGTGCATAATCATTAATATCAAATTCCCCTCTGTCAATAGCGTCAAGAATATCCTGTGCCCACGGAACAAGAAGCCACACTATTGAGCATTTTTCATTTGATACAGTTTCTATTATGTTCTTTGGTTTAACACCTTTTAAAAGAACTGCTTTACCTCCGGAAACAAGAGAACCAAACCAGTGCATTTTTGCTCCTGTATGATAAAGAGGAGGAATGCATAAAAACACATCATCGTGAGTCTGTCCGTGATGTTTTTGTTCAACCAATGCAGCATGCATAAGACTCTCGTGATTGTGAAGAATCGCCTTTGGAAAGCCTGTTGTTCCGGATGAAAAATATATTGCGGCATCATCTGAATCAGAGATTTCAACATCAGGTGCTGCACTTGAAAAGTTGGTCGCAAGGTGAAGATAATTTTCTGCAAAAGTCGGACATGAATCTCCAACATAAAACAAAAGTTTAACATCAGGAATTCTATCACAAATCTCTTCAATTCTACCAACAAATTCAGGACCAAAAACAAGAGCATCCACGTCTGCAAGATCAAGACAGTATTTTATCTCATCCGATGTAAATCTATAGTTTATAGGAACAGCAAGCGCTCCTGATTTAAGTATACCAAAATATATCGGAAGCCATTCAAGACAATTCATAAGTAGAATTGCCACTTTATCTCCTTTTTTTATACCACGGCTCATCAGAAGATTTGCACATCTGTTTGCTTTTTCTTCAAATACGCTCCACGAAATTTCCCTTTTATATTCCTGAGCAGCACCGGATTCTATAAGTTCATATTCTTTCCATGTAACTCTTCGGATTTCTCTTACGTCCGGGTTTATTTCAACAAGCGCAGTCTGGTTGGGATATTTTTCTGCGTTTTTAAGTAAAAATTGAGTAATTGGCATTTAGTTTCTCTTCTTTCGTCAGTTATAATCTAAATGATTATATCATTTTTAAAATTAGGTGTCAAGCAATCTTGTAAGAATATATAATAAAAAATGTTATAATTTTTTCCCTATTGACAATAATAGTTTTAAACATAAAATTTTGGAGGTCATAAATGAAAAAAATAAGTATTATACTAACAATCATTACAATATGTCTGATGTCTGTTGCATGTTCATCAGGCAAAAATGCATCTGACGCACATGTGTTTTATTACACATATAGTGACACCTACATTTCAAATGTAAGATCATCACTTGGAAAAGCGTTTGACAAGGCTGAAATTTCCTATCATGATTACGACAGCAATGGAAATCAGACAACACAGACCGAACAGGTTCAGACTGCAATTACTCAAGGCGCAAAAGTACTTGCGGTTAACATTGTAAATACCGGTTCTGATGATGCAGCTCAAGGAATTATCAGTCAGGCAAAAAATGCAAATGTACCTGTAATATTTTTTAATCGCGAAGTATCTGATGATATAGTTAACAGTTATGACAAATGCGTGTTTATAGGCACTGACGCAGAAGAAGCCGGACATTTACAGGGAGAAATGATAGGTCAGTATGTTATTGATAATTTCGATAAGGTTGACCTCAACAAAGATGGCAAAATCAGTTATATACTTTTTAAAGGTGAAGAAGGAAACAACGAGGCAATATACAGGACAAAATATTCGGTAGAAGATGCAAACAAACTTTTAAAAGATTCGGGTCTTGGCGAGCTTGTATTCTATGACAAAACAAATCCCAACAAATATCTTGTTGATAAAAACGGGCAATGGTCTGCAGCTGCTGCAAATGAATATATGACAACAGCATTAACGTCATATAACGAAGCCAACAACAATATGATAGAACTTGTAATATGCAACAATGACGGTATGGCAGAAGGTGCAATAACTGCCCTAAATTCCGCAGGGTTTAACACAGGTGGCGAAAAGGCAATCCCTGTTTTTGGAGTTGACGCAACAGATGCTGCAAAGGAACTTATAAACAACGGTAAAATGACAGGAACTGTAAAGCAGGATGCTGACGGCATGGCAAACGCAATTTCAATAGTTACATCAAATGCACTTTCAGGGAAGGATTTTTTTGACGGAACTGACATGTATCACAAAGATGATTCCGTTGCAAAACTCAGAATTCCCTATTCTAAATATTTCGGTGAGTAAACCTTAATAAATCATCACATGGAGAGAAGATATGACAGACAACATTCTTGAAATCGAAAACATTAGCAAAGAATTTCCGGGTGTAAAAGCACTTGATAACGTTTCCCTCACAATCAAAAGAGGAACAGTTCATGCGCTAATGGGTGAAAACGGAGCAGGCAAATCCACTCTTATGAAGTGTCTTTTCGGAATCTATTCCAAAGACAGCGGAACAATTAGATTGGATGGAAAAGAAATAGATTTTAAAAATCCAAAAGAAGCCCTTGAAAATGGTGTTGCAATGGTTCATCAGGAACTTAATCAGGCACTTAAACGCAGTGTTATGGATAATCTTTGGTTGGGCAGATATCCGTTGCATTTTGGAATTATTACAAACGAATCAAAAATGCTTAAAGATACTAAAGAAATATTTAATTCTTTAAATATTGATATTAATCCCAAAACCATAATGAGCCAACTGTCTGTTTCTAAAAGACAAATGGTTGAAATTGCAAAGGCTGTTTCATACAACTCAAAAATTCTTGTTTTTGATGAACCAACCTCTTCTCTCACTGATCGCGAAGTAACACATCTGTTCAAAATTATTAATCAGTTAAAAGAAAAAGGATGCGGAATAATCTATATATCCCATAAAATGGAGGAAATACTTGAAATTTCGGACTATGTTACAGTAATGCGTGATGGAAGATGGATTGCAACCGAAAAGGCATCAGAACTTGATATGGATAAAATTATCAAACTAATGGTCGGCCGTGAACTGACAAGCAGATTTCCCGAAAAAGAGAATAAACCGGGAAATGTTATTATGAAAGTTGAAAATTTATCCTCTGTATATTCCAACCTTAAAGATGCATCTTTCGAACTCAGAAAAGGAGAAATTCTCGGCATTGCCGGACTTGCGGGATCAGGAAGAACTGAACTTGTAGAGAATATTTTTGGAATATCAGAAAGAAAAAGCGGTAAAATTATAATCAACGGGAAAGAAATCAAAAATAAAAACCCGGGGCAATCCATACGGGCAGGTCTTGCACTTGTAACTGAAGAGCGAAGAGCAAACGGAATTTTTGCAATACTTGATATCCTTAATAACACAGTAATATCAAATCTTAAAAAATATAAAACAGCCAAACTTTTTTTAAACAATAAGAAAATGAAAAAAGATACACAATGGTCAATTAAATCAATGAGAATCAAAACACCTACTCAGGAAACTCAAATCAGAACTTTATCGGGTGGTAACCAGCAAAAAGTAATTTTCGGAAGATGGCTCCTTACAGAACCTGAGATAATGATGCTTGACGAACCAACCAGAGGAATTGATGTTGGGGCAAAATTCGAAATCTACCAACTGATTATAGATCTTGCAAAAAGAGGAAAGGCTGTCATGATGATATCATCGGAAATGCCTGAACTATTGGGCGTTTGTGACAGGATTCTCGTTATGTCAGGCGGACGAATTGCAGGAGAACTCAATGCATCACAGACCACTCAGGAAGAAATTATGTCGCTTGCAACAAAATATGTGTAAAGGAGTGTGAATATGGCTGAAAACCACAATGAATTTAACGATCCAAATAATACAGCGAAGAAAAAAATCAACTATAAGGGTAACTGGACGGAATTTCTGATAAATAATCTGTTGTATATTTTTATTATTGTTGCAATTGTTATAATCCAGATTATGAGGCCAAGATTTTTATCAGTACCTTCAATTATAAATATAATTTCTCTTTCTGCCGCAAATCTCCCTATTGCTCTTGGTATTGCAGGATGCATAATCCTTACGGGAACAGACCTTTCTGCAGGTAGAATTGTAGGGCTTGTAGCATGTGTGTCTGCTTCTCTTTTACAATCAAACGGATATGCAAACAAAATGTTTCCTGACCTTGCAACAATGCCTGTATATGTCGTAATATTACTTGTTCTTGCAATTGGCGGCTTGATAGGTTTTATTAACGGATTTTGCACATCAAAATTTCACCTCCAC
>SVJK01000095.1 GCA_015069015.1 Oscillospiraceae bacterium | reverse complement strand
TTTATAGTTCTTGGATAAAAATGACTAAAAATTTTCTAAAGGAGAAAACAATATGTTAAATAAATTTTTAAATGATAAAGTAAAGGTTACATTAGAAAATATATCTAGCCTTGTTTTACAGTCCGAAGAAAGAATTGAAAAATGGCAGTATAAAGCCTGTGATTACAAAACAGACAACACGCTTCCTATGCCTGATGATAGTTGGGAAACTTTTTCATATAACGATGTAGTGTGCGGCAAAGATGCCCATGCGTGGCTTTATACCGAAATAAAAACTCCCAAAGTTTCAGAAAATGAAGAAGTTTATTTTGATATTTCAACAGGCTATGAAGGCGAATGGTATGCTACAAATCCTCAGGCAATTTTGTATCTGAACGGCGAAGCTGCGCACGGTATTGATTTGTTTCACAGAAAGGTTGTTTTAAAGCCTGATACCGAATACAAAATACACCTTTATTTCCATACAGGCAGAAGACACGATTCCGCTGCTGTCAGAGCGAAGATAAATGTAAGAGATACACTTATTCAAAAACTGTATTATGATATAAAGGTTCCATATGATGCAGCACTTTGCTTTGCACCCGAAGATTATGCATATATAAAGACAATGAAGCATCTTGAGTCTGCATGCAATATTTTAGATTTCACCAAAGAATATGAACTTATTGGTTCTCCGACAACAGTCCTTACCAAAGATGGAGCTGCTGCAAGAGAAAATATGCTTCCGGTAAGCAAGGAGTTTTATGAAAGCGCAAAAAAGGCAATAGAGTATCTAAGAAAAGAATATTTCGAAAAAGAATGTGGAAATAGTGATGCAATAGTAAATTATGTGGGTCATACGCATATAGATGTGGCATGGCTCTGGACTCTTGCAATCACCAAAGAAAAAGCACAACACAGCTTTGCAACCGTTCTTGCACTTATGGAAAGATATCCCGAGTATATCTTTATGTCATCACAACCACAGCTTTATGAATATGTAAAGGAAGGAGCCCCGGACCTTTATGAAAGAATCAAGGAAAAGGTTCGTGAGGGTAGATGGGAAGTAGACGGTGCTATGTGGCTTGAAGCTGACTGCAATCTTTCTTCCGGAGAAAGTCTTATCCGACAGATTCTTTATGGAAAAAACTTTATGAAAAAAGAATTTGATGTCGACAGTAAAATTCTCTGGCTCCCCGATGTCTTTGGTTACAGTGCCGCAATGCCGCAGATACTCAAAAAATCCGGCGTAGATAAATTTGTGACATCCAAAATCAGTTGGAATGAAACCAATAAAATGCCATATGATAATTTTAATTGGCAGGGAATTGACGGAACAGAAATTTTCACATATTTTTTAACTGCACAAAACCATGTTCCGGGAAAAGCCCCTGGAACAACATGTAACTATAACGGTTCCTGCAATCCCTCTATGCTTTTAGGAACATGGGAGAGATATCAGCAAAAAGAGCTAAACAATGAAACCATTGTAAGTTTTGGCTATGGAGATGGTGGCGGCGGACCTACTGATGAATTTCTTGAAAAAGAAAGACGTCTTGAATATGGTCTCCCGGGATTTCCGAAAGCACAGATGAGCCGTGTTGGAGACTTTCTTGACAGAGTAGAAAAGAACTTCAAAAAGGCAAAAGCTGAAAACCGATACATACCAAAATGGGTTGGTGAACTCTACCTTGAATTCCATCGCGGAACATATACTTCCATTGCAAAAAACAAGAAAAACAACAGAGAATGTGAATTTTTGTCTCAGACTACAGAAACACTTTCTGTTATTAATAATATTCTTTTAAATGAAGATTATCCTTCTAATAAATTGTACGATAATTGGAAACTGATTCTTTTAAATCAGTTCCACGATATAATTCCCGGTTCGTCAATTGCAGAAGTTTATGAAGACAGCGATAAACAATATGCACAAGTGAGAAATGAAATCGGCGAAATTCAGAATGATAAGCTCAAAGCACTCGCCGATAATCTTTCAAAGAAAGGAATTATGGTATATAATCCAAATTCCTTTGAAGTATCTTCTTATGTTGATTTTGAAGGTGAGAAGCTCTATGCAGAATCTGTTCCTGCAATGGGATGGAAGGTTATTATATCTGTAAAGGGCGCAGATTCCGTTAATGTATCGACAAAGAGGCTAGAAAATAAATATTATGTGATTTTATTTGACGAAAATTATGAAATATATTCAATTTTGGATAAACAAAACGGCAGAGAAATTATCAAAGAAGCTGCAAGGGCAAACGTTTTGAGAGTTTATGAAGATTACCCCAGGGATTATGACAACTGGGAAATAACGAATTATTTTAGAGACAAGTTTGAAGATATATCTTCGGTTGAAAGTGTAAAAGAAATTTCTGAGAACAACTATGCCGGCTTTGAAATCACAAGAAAATACGGAAGGTCAATTATAACTCAAAAAATAATTGTCTATGCAAACAGCAGACGAATCGACTTTGAAAATGATATCGACTGGCACGAAGACCATGTTGTTCTGAAAGCGCTTTTTCCGGTAGATATTCATTCCACCAGAGCGACCTACGAGATTCAGTTTGGTAATGTTGAAAGAAACACACACCAGAACACAAGTTGGGATCAGGCAAAGTTTGAAGTTTGTGCACAAAAGTGGATTGACCTCTCCGAAAGCGGTTATGGTGTAAGCATTTTAAACAACTGCAAATACGGACATTCTGTAATGGAAAATGAAATGTCAATTACACTTATTAAATGTGGCACATATCCACATCCTGAGGCGGATCGCGGCAGACATCAGTTCACTTATTCGCTCTTACCCCATAATGGTGATTATACCGAAGGCAAAACTGTAAATGAGGCTTATATTTTAAACCGTCCTCTTGTGGCATTAAATTCAAATGGCGGCGGAAAACTTCCTGAAGAATTCAGCCTTATAAATTGCAATTGTGAAAATATAGTAATAG
>SVJK01000038.1 GCA_015069015.1 Oscillospiraceae bacterium | reverse complement strand
ATTTACATTTGTTTGGTTTACTGACGGAAAAGGTTGGACAAGTGCAAGAAATAATCTCGAAGAAACTTTTGATGTTATGGAACACATTTACAGCATTAAAGATTTAGAAAAAGGGATAATCAATGAGGTTTTCAAATAATGGCTGAAAAGAAAATTAAAAAATGGGAGCCTGATGATTTTGAACTTGAAATGACTACGCATTGGTCTTTTCCAAAGCGTGGAGATTGGGCAACTCACGATGCAAAATGGCGTGGTAATTGGTCTCCCTATATACCGAGGAACATTATATTAAGATATTCACAAGAGGGAGATTTAGTTCTTGATCAATTTGCCGGTGGTGGCACTACTCTTGTTGAAGCAAAACTATTGAATCGTGATATTATTGGTGTAGATGTGAACGATGTTGCACTCCAGCGATGCAGAGAAAAAACAGCTTTTGATATAGAGAGCGCAAAGGGGAAAGTATATATTAAAAAAGGTGATGCAAGAAATCTTGATTTTGTACCCGATGATAGTATTGATTTGATATGCACGCACCCACCTTATGCTGATATTATCAAGTATAGTCATGGTATAGAAAACGACTTATCGCAATTAAAAGTAAAAGATTTTCTTGAAGAAATGAAAAAAGTTGCCACAGAAAGTTATCGTGTGCTTAAAAAGGACAAGTTCTGTGCTGTGCTTATGGGAGATACAAGGCAAAAAGGTCATATGATACCTATGTCGTTTGATGTTATGCGTATATTTGAAGATGCAGGCTTCAAACTGAAAGAACTTATTATAAAAGAGCAACATAACTGTAAAGCAACGGGATATTGGAAAACAAATAGTGTGAAATATAATTTTTTGCTTATAGCGCATGAATATCTGTTTATATTCAAAAAACAATAGATTATTTCACAGTGAAATAATCTATTGCATTTTGCACCGTTTATATTCTCGTATTATAATTATGCGTTAGTGCCAGAAAAGACGGTAGATTTTGATAGAAATCTACCGTCTTTTCAACTAAATCCTTCTTATCAGACGTAATAAATCCACTACCGCAGATGGAATCTGCTTATGCAGATGAAATCGCCTGCGGCGGATAAAAGACGGATTTAATTTCATCGAAGTCGTAAGACTTTGATTTCATCCAAACTTGTTTGGATTTCATCGTGCTTTGCACGATTTCATTACTGAAATATTTACAATCTTACCCGGAAAAAAGCATCAGTCTTATATCAAGATTGGTGCTTCATTAATTTGTATTAAAATAATTCTTGAAATAAGCGAGATTTTATGGTATAATTATACGGATTATAAATATATGGTTTAATATAGAAGAAAAAAGGTGAGGATATTAGTGATGACAGATTTTATTTTGGAACAGACAGAACTTTTTATAAGACTCATTCTTGCAGCAACTTGTGGTCTGGCGATTGGATTTGAACGTAAAAACCGCCGCAAGGAAGCGGGTGTGAGAACACACGTTATTGTTGCGCTTGCCTCCTGCCTTATGATGGAGATTTCAAAATACGGTTTTTCAGATCTTGGAAAATTTGACGGAGCACGTATTGCGGCTCAGGTGGTGTCGGGAATCGGTTTTCTCGGTGCCGGAATGATTTTTGTACATAAAAATTCAATTAAAGGTCTCACAACTGCCGCAGGTGTGTGGGCAACATCAGGCATCGGAATGGCTGTTGGTGCAGGTATGTATATAATCGGAATTATGACAACAGTCACAATTCTTATAATTCAGGTTGTGTTTCACAATCACCGGGTATTTTTGAGTCACTCTTCCACGGAAGATGTTTCTTTTGTTGTTGACGACACACCGGAAGCAATAGAATTTGTGAAGTCATACATTGACAGTCAGAATGTGGCTGTAGAATCGGTATCCTTAATAAAAGTTGAAAATAATCTTTTACGAATAGAGGTTACGGCGGCTTTCCATGACGAGATTGATATGTATGAATTTGCAGTTAATGCATATAAAAACCCTATGGTGAAATCTGTCATAAATGATGTTGGCACAAGGTGATTTGAAGTCTTTGGTTGCCCGAAAAATATTGGTTAATATAAAATGTATCCTTTTTACAAAGAGGAGGTAGTTTCATTGTTATTTAACAAACGTAAAAAAGAAGAAGAGGAAAGAAGAGTACAAGAGGAAAAGGAACTCAAAAGACAACAGATGGAGGCTCAGCTTCAAAGAGAAAGAGAAGAAGAGGAGCGCAGGGCAAAGGAGGACGAGGCCAAAAGGAATGCAAGTCCTTACAAATTCTCCAAGCCTTCCCCCTGGCCAAAGGAACTTGTATCTGTTTTGAAAGAAATGCTCAAAAAACTTTTCCCCGACGCAAAAAAAGCATACCTTGTTCAGGCAAATTATGAAGAAAAAACAGGGTATCTTCTTGTTGTGGATATAGATGCAAGATATCATAAAATAATCAACATATATCTTGACGGACAGACAAAAAGAGTGAGAGGGGATAAGCCCATAGAATGTATTCTCTATTCAAAATCCGGATCTCTCACAGACGGAATGCTGCCGTTTTATGAAAAAGAAGAGTCGGAATTTTCAAAAACTCAGCCAAGAGAGTCTGAATATGCTTTGAAATCTGCTCTTGATGATATAAGAAGCGAATACAGCGTAGGTTTTGAAACCGAGGTTGAACCTGAAGTTGAACCTGAAGTTGAACCCGAGGTTGAATCTGAGGTTGAATCTGAGGCTGAACCCGAAGTTGAACCTGAGGCTGAACCTGAGGTTGAACCCGAAGTTGAACCTGAGGTTGAACCCGAGGTAGAACCCGAAGTTGAACCTGAGGTTGAACCTGAGGCTGAACCTGAGGTTGAACCCGAAGTTGAACCTGAGGCTGAACCTGAGGTAGAACCCGAAGTTGAACCTGAGGCTAAACCCGAGGTAGAACCCGAAGTTGAACCCGAGGCTGAACCCGAAGTTGAACCCGAGGCTGAACCTGAGGTTGAACCCGAAGTTGAACCTGAGGTTGAACCCGAAGTTGAACCTGAAGTTGAACCTGAGGCTGAACCTGAGGCTGAACCTGAGACTGAACAACCTCAAGTGCGTGTGGTTCCCGAAACAAAGCAACAACTTTTTGCTCTTATGAACAGACATGCGTCATCTGATGATGAGGAAGTAAAGAAAATAGCATACTCGGGCTTCGGAGAGTATAAATTCTGTATACCCTATGAAATCAACGGTGATTTTGATATGGATAATCCCCCTGAAAGTTTCCCTGAGAATGCAAAACTTGTTATGCTTATAAATAAGGGTAACGGAATTAAAGCAATTCCGTTTTTCACAGACAAAGAAGATGCGGTTTCCTTTGCAAAAGAGAAAAAATGCGGTTTTGCGGTGATGAAGTACACTGAATATAAAGACGCCGCGCATGGTGAACAGATAGCTTCGTCTGCAGCAGAAGGAATAATCATAAATCCTTTTTCAGAACAAATTCTTCTTCCGCCGGACTATCCTCTCTTATAACACTGTTTGGCAAAAGATAACTGTAATTTTCAATGGAGGAAAATTTAATGAGGTTCTTTAATAAAGTTTTATATGTTATAATGCTTTCTTCTCTTTTGATTAGTTTTTCCACATCTTGCTCAAAGGATAAAAAGGAAGTCGTAAGTGAAGAAAAAAAGAATGAAGCAGAGATAAACGCAAAGTATGACGAATTGATGAAACAGGACGAAGAAGAACTTTTGCCTGAAGACTATAATCCCATACTTAACAATTTTACTACAGTGGATTTTCAGTTCACTCTTACAGATGACACCCTTGCTTTTAACCTGCCCGAAAATTCCTATACAAAAATAACTCCTGCAGGAGCCAGCTTCGGCTTTCATTCCCAGACAGGCCCCGCAGACTATTTTGAGGGCAACTTCCAAACAGCAAAAGGTATTGCGGTCAAGGATGGGAAAGATGCACTCATATCTTCGTACAAACTTTCAGATGTAAATGTTTTTACGGATGAGTCAGGCATTTCAGCCTTTGCATTTGCCACAGACGGTAATTATGAATATATGACTCTTTCATCCTCTGATGCAAAGAAGATATATGATATATATCAAAGGTCTGTTTCATCTGCTCAGAATGCAGGAGAAAATGTAATGGCGGAATATGGCGCATACACTTCGGTTGCACTTGTTTGCGTTGCAAATACTCCTGAGGGAGAGTTTATGCAGTACGAAATGTACCGCTTTGATAAAATAATGGAATAAAACATACAACCCGGAGGAAAACATAATGCTTAAACATGATTATATGGACATAAATTCAGAGGGACATCTTGTGATTGGCGGATGTGATACCACACATCTTGCCGAAGAATATTCAACACCCCTCTATGTTTTTGATGAAGACCGCATAAGAGACAATATGCGTTTATACAGAGATTCTGTTGATAAGTTTTATGATGGCAAAGGAAGAATTCTTTATGCCAGTAAGGCTTTTTCAACAAAGTATATGTACAAAATTGCAAAAGAAGAAAATCTCGGTGTCGATGTTGTGTCGGGCGGGGAACTCTATACAGCCATATCTGCAGGATTTGATACGGAGAAAATTGTGTTTCACGGAAACAACAAAAGTTATGATGAAATAAAAATGGCGATAGATTCAGGTGTGGGAAGAATTGTGGTTGACGGTGAGGGAGAAATAGAAAAAATCGATTCCATAAGCCGTGAAAAAAATGTCACAACCAATATTCTCATAAGGGTAAAACCCGGTGTTGACGCTCACACCCACGAGTTTATCTCCACAGGGCACATAGACTGCAAATTCGGTTTTTCCATAGAAAACGGAGAAGCAAAGGATTTTCTGAAAAAAGCAAAAGAGTTTAAAAACGTGTGCATAAAAGGCTTTCATTGTCACATAGGTTCACAAATCTTTTTACTTGATCCTTTCAGACACACAGCAAAAATAATGATGGAATTTTACAAAATGGCAAGGGATGAGTTTTCTTTGGAACTTGGCGAACTTAATCTCGGTGGAGGCTTTGGCATAAAGTATGTTGAAGGAGACACACCCCTCAATTATCCTGACTACATAGAAGCTGTATCTGAAGTTGTCAAAGGTTATTGCAAAGACAATAATATGGAGGTTCCGTTCATATATATGGAACCCGGACGTTCAATTGTTGGCGATGCAGGAACAACACTTTATACTGTCGGAACAATAAAAGACATTAAAAATGTCAGAAAATATGTTTCCATAGACGGCGGAATAGGGGATAATCCAAGATATATTCTCTATGATGCCGAGTATGATGCAATAATTGCAAACAGGGCAAATGAAGATGCGACAGAAACGGTAACAATTTGCGGTAAATGCTGTGAAAGCGGAGATATCATCATAAAAGACTGTCACCTTCCCAAAGCGGATTCGGGTGATATTTTGGCGGTAATGTCCACCGGTGCATATAACTATTCCATGGCAAGCAACTATAACCGTATTCCCCGTCCATGTGCAATTATGGTTTCAAAAGGCAAAGCAAAGGTTATAATTAAAAGAGAAACCTATGAAGATTTAATAAGAAATGACATGGTGTAAAGGAGAAATGATATGTTTTCCAGAGAAGGAATTCTTTCGCTTTTAATAAGTGTACCGGGATTGCTTTTAGCAATAACATTCCACGAATTTGCCCACGGATATGCAGCATATCTTATGGGAGACAGAACAGCAAAATATGACGGAAGATTAAGCCTTAATCCATTGAGGCATTTAGACCCAATAGGTGCTCTTTGTATGCTCTTTTTCCGTTTTGGTTGGGCAAAACCCGTACCGATCAATCCCTATAATTTCAAAAAACAGCGTCTTGGTATTATAACCGTGAGCCTGGCAGGTCCTTTTGCAAATTTCATTTTGGGACTTTTGAGTTGTATAATTTTTTATCTGGTAGCTTTTTTTACAGAACCTGATTCGAATTTCGGTATATTTATACTGGAGGTCTTGCGATATTCCACCATTATGAACACAGGTCTTATGATATTCAACCTCATTCCCATTCCGCCCCTTGACGGTTCAAAGGTGCTTATGGAATTTTTGCCCCCAAAAGCAAAATATTCTGTGTACAGATATGAAAGATATTTCGGCATAATTCTTCTTTTAGTTGTATATTTAGGTACACTCACTCCCATACTTTCCACCCTGCAGGGATATGTGCTTTCGTTCTATGAGTTTGTGTCCTACAAACTTGTAATGCTATTTATGTGATTTTATTTTAAACATACGGTGATAAAATGGAACAGTTAACCTTTAAGATTGAGCAGTTTGAAGGCCCTCTCGACCTTCTTGAACATCTTATAAAACGAAATAAACTTGATATAACAGAGATTTCTCTTATTGCAATTACAGACCAGTATATTGAATATCTCAATGCTATGGAAGAAATGGATCTTGACATATCAAGCGATTTTTTGATTGTTGCTACAGACCTTTTATATATAAAATCAAAAGCACTACTTCCAAAACATGAAGAAGAGGAAGATCCCGAGGCCCTTGCCAACAGTCTCACTGAGGCACTTAAGCAAAGAAGAAGGATGAAACTCATATCTGAAAAATTTAAGGTTATGCAATATGACGGTTCCTACTACTTTTTCAAAGATGCCGAAGAAATTCCCAAAAATGAAAACCCCGAGAAGAAAAGGATTGAACACGGAAACATTGACAAACTCTACAATGCATTCTTACTGCTCATTGAAAAACAGGAACGCAGAATGCCTCCTCCGAAAGATAACTTTGAGGGGATTGTGGGAAGAGAACCTGCATCCGTTAAGAAAAAGGCAACAGGACTTGTCACAAGGCTCAAGAAAAAAAGTAAAATGTCATTTGGACAAGCCTTTGAAGATGCAAGCGGGAGAAACGAAATTGTGGCAATTTTCCTTGCAATTTTAGAACTTATGAAACTAAATCACATCCTTGTGTATGATGACGAAGACGGAAACATCATGCTTTCACTTGGTGAAGTTTCGGATGAGGAAATGGAATATAATTTTGAATAAACGGTGATAACTAATGAAAGATACTCAGATTGAAGCAATGCTTCAGGCAATGCTTTTTGCAAGAGGAGAATCGGTGCCTGTAAAAAGACTTTCGGAGGTTCTGGAAATATCAGAAACCAAAACCTACAGTTTGCTTGAAGCAATGAAGAAAAAATATGATTCAGACTCGTCTTTTGGAATAAGACTTGTTCAACTTGAGGACTCATATCAACTTTCCACAAAGAGGGAATACTATGAATGTGTGAGAAATCTCACGGAAAGAAAGAGAAAAGCATCCCTTACAAACGCAGGACTTGAAGTTCTTTCCATTGTGGCATATAATCAGCCCATTACAAGAAGTTCAATTGAATTTATAAGAGGTGTCAACTCAGACGGCCCTCTCAACAATCTCATATCGGCAGGACTCATTGAGGAAGTCGGAAGACTTGATGCTCCGGGACGTCCCATACTTTTCGGGACAGGGGAAGAGTTTCTTCGTTGTTTTAATCTTTCTTCCATATCTGAACTTCCCGATGTGGAACTTGAATATAATTTTGAAGACCTTAACAAAGAACTTGTTGAGGCGCAGCAGGTGGAATTTGAAGAAGCGAAAGATGATGAAATAGATTTTGAAATTCAAACAGACGATATAAAGGAGACAGCGGTTGAATCTGAAAACAAGGAACCCGAAGATGAAAAGGCGGATGGCGGAGAGGAATAATTAATCATGAATATTCCCTTATATATACTTCTTGGTGTACTGATTTTTCTTTTGATATTTTTAATGTTTTTTCTCTTTTTGAAAATCCGACTCGAGATAACATATAAAAAAGAAAACAACAAAAAGGGAAAAATACTTCTTGTTGCAAGCTTCTTTTGGAAAAAGGTGCGAAAAGAGGTTTCATTCAAAGACAAAAATGAAGAAAATAAGAAGAGTGCAAATCACATAAAAGACAACAATGATAATCTTTCCTTTGGTGAAAAAATCGAAAAATACCGTATAATCTTTGAAGAAATGAGATATGTATGGTCAAAATCAAAACGAAAGATAAGGAAAAACATATTTGCGGAAAAAATCTTTATTGATATGAGTGTTGGCTTTGAAGATGCGTTTGTTACAGGGATTACAACGGGAAGCCTATGGGCGTTTGTTTATACTGTGATTGGACTTTTGTCTGACATAATAAAAATAAGTGTCCCCGAAGTTGATATAAAACCGGTATATAATGAAGATTATTTTGAGGCAGATGCAAAGTGCACAGTAGCATCAAGCCCCGTAAATATTATAGGTATAGGTCTTAAGATTCTTGTAAATTATTATATTATAAAAAAGAAAATCGAAAAAGAAACTAAAAAAGAAAAGGCGGAGGATAATTATGGCAACACCAATTGAAGGTCTCATGAATGAATCTTTAGGAAAACTTAAACAGATGATTGATGTTAACACCATTGTTGGCGAATGCATAACCACAACAGACGGAACAACTGTAATTCCTGTATCCAAAGTGGCTTTTGGCTTTGGTGCCGGCGGAAGTCAGTTTGGAGCAGTTCCTGAGGGCAAGTCATCGGAAGATGCAATGTTTGGCGGAGGATGTGGCGGCGGGGTTTCTGTAAAACCTGTTGCATTTTTGGTCATAAAAAATGACAGTATAAGACTTCTTCCTGTATCAGGAACCGTGACTGCAGCAGATAAGCTTGTCGATATGGTGCCGGAAGTTCTCTCAAAACTCAACAGTTTTATTAAAAGCAGAAAAGACAAAAAGAAAAACGACGAGCAATAGCCACAGGCTAAAGTAATAAAAAGATCACCTGTAATCTATAATTATAGAAGGCAGGTGATTTTATTTTGAAAAGAATAATTTTTTTGGTATTTATTTTTACATTGATTTCATTTCGCACATCGGCAGAGGATTTGTCTTTGAGTGCCAAAAGCGCAATTCTTATTGAAACATCAACCAAAAATGTGCTTTATGAAAAGAATGCATATATCAAAATGCCAATGGCAAGCACCACAAAAATAATGACGGCAATATGTGCCCTTGAAAATCTTGAGACAAAAAAGGTAATAAAAGTGGATGATGGCGCTGTCGGGATTGAGGGTTCATCCATTTATCTTGCAAAGGATGAAGAGATAACCATTGAAGATTTAATCTATGGTATGATGCTTTCATCGGGCAATGATGCCGCCACCGCCCTTGCAATTGAGGCAAGAGGCTCTGTTGAAGATTTTTCAAGCCTTATGAACGAAACCGCCAAAAGAATCGGAGCGAAAGACACCAATTTTAAAAATGCCTGCGGCCTCTATGAAGATCAGCACTACACAACCGCCTATGACCTTGCTCTGATTACGGCATACGGACTTAAAAATGAAGATTTTGCAAAAATTGTTTCCACCAAAGAAAAGAATATTTCCAACGGTAATAAGGGTTATCCGAGAGTGCTGAAAAATCACAACAGACTTCTGAGGCTCTATGATGGCTGCACAGGTGTCAAAACGGGATATACCAAAAAATGCGGCAGATGTCTTGTGACATCTGCCAAAAGAGACGGTGTGGAACTTGTGTGCGTGACTTTGAATGCACCCGATGACTGGAACGACCACATAAAACTTCTTGACAAGGGTTTTTCTATGGCAAAAAAAATAACCGTGGCGGAAAGCGGAGAATATTTTTGTACTCTTGATGCACCAAACAGTATGGAAGGAAAGGCTGAAATTGTGTTTGAAAGAGGACTGTCATATATCGATTTTGGGGACGGAAAAAGTCCTGAAATAAAATATGATTTGCCAAAGGAAGCTATGCCGTCTTTAAAAAAAGGCGAAGTAATCGGAGAGGCATATCTATATGCAGGCGGAGAACTTGTCGAAAGAACAAGTCTTTTGGCATCGTCATCACTTAGTCCCATACCGCCAAAGCCTTTTATGAAGGTTTTCGAAGATTACATAAAATGCTTTTTGGGTCTTTACATAGGCGGGTAAAAATTGTATAATGTGATATAAAGAGAAAATTTGGAATTTTCCAAATATTAGAAACACAAAGGACAGATACAATGGATTTTAAAACATATGCAAAAAGCAGACAGACAGAGGTCTGCCTTGAACTTGAGAGAGTAAAAATTCTCCTTTCAAAAGCAGGGAATCCCCATAGGGGAATGTATATAATTCACGTTGCAGGCACAAACGGAAAAGGATCTGTGTGTGCGTATGTGTGTGCAGGTCTTGATGCCATGAAAAAAAGATGGGGCCGTTTTTCTTCGCCCGAACTTTTTTCGGTTGAAGACACAATCTGCGTTGAAAACGAATTTATAACATCCCGGGAACTTGAAAAGATATATGATTTCCTCCGTCCCCTTTGCGTGGAGGTTGAAAATGAGACAGGAAAAAATGTTTCTCAGTTTGAAATAAATTTTGTTGTAGCGTTGCTTTATTTTAAAAACAAAGGATGCACTCACATTTGCCTTGAGTGCGGAATGGGCGGAATTGGAGATGCAACAAATTCCATAGACGATTCAGACATTTGTGTCATAACAAAAATATCAAAAGACCATATGAATTATCTTGGTGACACATTAGAAGAAATCTGCGAAAACAAATGCGGAATTTTCAAAGAAAGTTCTTGTGTTATAACGGGATTTCAACAGGAAAGAATTAAGAAAAAAATTGCTCTGTTGGCAAAAGACAGAGAGTTTATATATGCAGATAAACTCAGATCAGAAGGATTTGAGGGGTTTTCCGAGATTGTTTCATTTTCTGACGAAAAGGATGTGAAACTTTCCCTTTCGGGAATCGGTCAGATTCAGAACGCATCCATTGCATATGAAGTTCTGAAAAAGATTGGTGCAGATAAAAAACAAATAAGATATGCTCTTGAAAATGCCAAAAATCCTGCAAGATTTGAAAGAATCGGGGAGAATGTATATTTTGACGGAGCACACAACCCCGATGGCGTTGAGACTTTGAAGAACAGTATTAACAGATATCTTGAAAACGAAAAGATTATTTTTGTTGTGGGATTTATGAAGGATAAGGAATATAAGGAAGCACTTTCAAAGTTAAAGGAACTTAAACAAAAGGATATTTCATTTATAGCAGTTCCCGTTAAGACAAATCCCCGAAGTGCATCTTCTGAGGATTTGAAAATTGCCATAGAATCTCTCGGATTTGAATGTGAGACCTCTGAAAGTGTGTCTGATGCCATAGAATATGCAAAAAAAAGAGCGGATTTTGTTTTTGTTATTGGCTCTTTATATATGTATAAAGAACTTTAAAGAGGTGAAAAACTTTGAGACTGGACAAGTTTTTGTCAGATGCAAGTCCCATGGGGCGAAAAGAGATAAAACAACATATAAAAAAGGGAATGGTGTCGGTAAACGGAAATGTTATTAAAGACCCGGGTACATATGTTGACGAAACAAAAGACGAGGTTGCCTTTTGCGGAGAGGTTATTTCTTACAAAAAGTTTGTATATCTGATGCTCAACAAACCCGAAGGTTATGTGAGTGCCACCTATGACAAGCACTATAAGGTGGTAACTGACCTTGTGGATGAGGAATATGCACATTTTGAGGTTTTCCCTGTTGGAAGACTTGACATTGATACCCACGGACTTTTGCTTTTGACAAATGACGGCGACCTTGCCCACAAACTTCTTTCACCAAAATCCCATGTTCCCAAAACATATTATGTAAAATCGGAAAAAGAAGTTACAGATGAAGATATAAAAGTATTTGAAGAGGGGATAGACCTCGGTGATTTTAAAACAATTGGAGGAAAATGCGAAATAGTCTCGGATGACAAAAAGGAATGCTACCTCACAATTTTTGAGGGAAAATTCCATCAGGTAAAAAGGATGTTTGAAGCAGTGGGGAACAAAGTTACATACCTGAAAAGAATCTCTATGGGAGGTCTTACCCTTGATGAATCCCTTGGTGAGGGAGATTTGAGAGAACTTACAGATGATGAATTTGAAAAACTTACCAAAGGCATATAAAAGGAGAGAATAATAATGAAACTTGCAACTACAACGGGAGATTTTCTGGCATACACCAAAAATGGTTGTGAATCCCTTGGGTATATTGCAGATGCAGGGTTTAAGTATGCAGACTATAACTTCCATGGAGATTTTGAAAACGGCGTGGGAGTGTTTGGGGAAAACTGCGAGTATTACATACAGTCACTTATAGAAACTGCAAGGGAAAGAGACATAAAATTTGTTCAGGCACATTCGCCCATGGGAGAACCCATAACAAAAGATGAAAATTATGAAAGATTTATTTGGGCAACAAAAAAATGCATAGAAGTGTGTGCAAGACTCGGAATTAAAAATCTTGTGGTTCATTCGGGATATGAAAAGGGAATGTCAAAGGAAGAGACTTTAGAGAAAAACAAGGAATTCTATCTTGACATATTAAAAGATGCCGAAAAATATGATGTGAATATTTTAACTGAGAATTTCAACAAAATCTGTGTTGAGGGATATTACTGGATAGATAACGTTTATGATATGAAAGAACTCATTGAATATATAAACCATCCTCTTCTTGGCGCCTGTTTTGACACGGGACATGCCAATTTGCAAAAAGAAAGCATCAGAGAGCAGATAAATGTGCTTGGAAGATATATAAAAGCAATTCACGTTCACGACAATATGGGGGATGAAGATGCTCACAGACCTCTTTGGTGCGGAACACTTGATATAGATTCTCTGATGGAAGGATTGACAGATATAAACTACAAAGGATATTTCACCTTTGAGTCGGGAAGCATTTTTCCAAAAATTTTAAAAAGAAGTGAAATGAAAGACAGAAAACTTTCCAACGTACCTCTTTTTGTGAGAATTGAGAGTGAAAAACTTCTCCGTAAAATGGGTGAATATGTTTTAAAAGAATACGGAATGTCGGACTAAAGAAAGGATTTTGATTATGGATATTATAAAAACACTTGCAACAGAAC
This sequence comes from Oscillospiraceae bacterium, assembly GCA_015069015.1. Lineage (GTDB taxonomy): Bacteria > Bacillota > Clostridia > UMGS1810 > UMGS1810 > RGIG1828. The sequence goes on along the minus strand of SVJK01000038.1, from coordinate 9,405 downwards.
TTGGACTTTCGGAAAAACAGGTGAGGGACACCGTTGCGCTTATTGACGACGGCAATACAATACCCTTTATCGCAAGATACAGAAAGGAAGTTACAGGGTCACTTGATGATGAAATTTTAAGAAAACTTTTTGACCGTCTCACTTATCTTCGTTCTCTTGATGAAAGAAGAGAAGAAATACTTCGTCTCATTGACGAACAGGGCAACCTGACAGAAGAACTGAAAGAGAAAATTCTCGGGGCAAAGGTTTTACAGGAACTTGAAGACATCTACAGACCCTTCAGACCAAAAAGAAGAACGAGAGCAACCATTGCCAAGGAAAAAGGTCTTGAACCTCTTTCCGAAATCATTCTTTTACAGGGACTTAAAACTGGCGATCCTTTGGAGATTGCAAAGGAATATGTTGACGAAGAAAAAGATGTAAACACTTCTGAAGATGCAATTTCGGGTGCAATGGACATTATTGCGGAAATAATTTCTGATGATGCGGACTACCGCAAGGAAATAAGAGCAATAACCTTTAACACGGGTATTATAAAAACCAAAGCCACCACAGAAGAAGACAGTGTATATTCAATGTATTATGATTTTTCAGAAAGTGCAAAGAAAATCGCTTCTCACAGGGTTCTTGCCATAAACCGGGGTGAGACGGAAAAAATTCTTTCCGTATCTTTGGAAGCAGATGAAGAAAAGATACTTTCTTATCTTTATGGTGAAATTATAAAAGGCTCAATTTTTGATGATATTTTAAAAGCAACAATAGAAGATTCCTACAAACGTTTAATTGCTCCGTCAATCGAGAGAGAAATAAGAAACACTCTGACAGAAGAAGCGGGCGAACAGGCAATCGGGCTTTTCTCAAAAAATCTTCATCAACTTTTGATGCAGCCGCCAATGAAAGGGAAAACCGTTCTCGGTCTTGATCCGGGATACCGAACCGGATGCAAACTTGCCGTTGTTGATGAAACAGGAAAAGTTTGTGACACAGGAGTTGTTTTCTGCACTCTTGACCATCACGACAAAGAAAAGGGAAAGGTGTATGTAAAGAGCCTTATTCAGAAACATAATGTTGAACTTGTTGCAATCGGAAACGGAACAGCCTCAAGGGAATCTGAAATGTTCATATCATCTCTCATAAAAGAACTCGACACCAAGGTGTATTATATGATGGTAAATGAAGCAGGAGCATCCGTATATTCCGCATCAAAACTTGCAGCGGAGGAATTTCCTGATTTTACTGTTGAACAAAGAAGTGCCGCATCAATTGCAAGAAGACTTCAGGATCCTTTGGCAGAACTTGTAAAAATTGATCCCAAATCCATCGGTGTAGGTCAATATCAGCATGATATGAATCAGAAACGCCTCAGCGATGCTCTCGGTGGTGTTGTTGAAACTTGTGTAAACAGTGTCGGCGTTGACCTTAACACAGCATCTGCACCCCTTCTTTCATACATCGCAGGAATCTCTTCACCCATTGCCAAAAATATTGTTAAATACAGAGAGGACAACGGAAAATTCACATCGAGAAAAGAACTTTTGAAAGTTGCAAAACTCGGCCCTAAAGCCTTTACTCAATGTGCCGGATTCCTCCGAATTCCCGGAGCAAAAGATTTTCTTGATACAACCTCTGTCCATCCTGAAAGTTATGATGCGGCAACCGCCCTTATTGAAGAACTCGGATATGAGGAAAATGATTTTTCGTCCGGTGCACTTTCTGATATTAAACTCAGAACAAAACTTTTTGACATAGACGGATTCTGCAAAAAGCATAATATCGGAAAACCGACTGTGACAGACATCATAGATTCCCTTGCTAAACCCGGAAGAGATCCAAGAGACGAAATGCCAAAGCCAATTCTTATGGATGATGTTATGAGCATTGAAGATTTAAAACCCGGAATGGTTATGACCGGAACTGTCAGAAATGTTATAGACTTTGGTGCATTTGTGGACATCGGCGTTCATCAGGACGGACTTGTACATATCTCAAAAATCAGTGATAAATATATAAAACATCCCACAGATGCCCTTTCTGTAGGGGATATTGTAAAGGTTAAAGTTATGGACGTTGACCTTAAAAAGAACAGAATTTCTCTTTCAATGAGAGACGTATAACACTTATGAAGGATGCTTACAGTGTGAAAGGATATATGTGCATATATAAAAGATGAAGTCACAACTCTTAAACTTTCCGCATATTCTGATGTTATGGTAAAAGATACCACAAATCCCGTAACAGGTGAAAAGACAACCGGGCAAGTTCCTCTTGATGCTAAACCAATCATAATCAACGGAAGAATACTCATTCCCATAAGACAGGTTGTTGAAAGTTTCGGTGCGGCAGTTATATGGGATGAAGATGCAAAAACAATTCTGATAATAGCCGGAGTGTGCTGACAGAATCGGATAAACGATACAATTGCAAAACCGGACAACTGATGTAAATGTGTGGTAAAACCAAAAAAACGTTAGGGAAAACGGACGTGTTTGTGCACAAATCACAAACTTTCGGATGCCTATTCTCGTCACTTGTCGTAATGCCGAATAAATGAAGAAAAAGACGGATTTGATTGTGCAAAAAGTATACTTTGAAGAATAGATTTTGTTCCTTGTTACCCATAATTTTTGTGTTTTATGCAAACTTACCAAATATTCAAAATAAATTTGTGAAAATACCCATTGGAAAAAATATTTTGTTTATGGTATAGTATAAGCATAAATTGGATGTAGGTACTTTAGGAGGTAACCAAAAATGGCAAGTTTAAATCTTAAAAACATTTACAAGACATATGCAGGCGGTGTTACAGCCGTTTCTGACTTTTGTCTCGATATCGAAGATAAAGAGTTTATAGTTCTTGTTGGACCTTCAGGTTGCGGTAAATCCACAACACTCAGAATGATTGCAGGTCTTGAAGAAATCAGTGATGGTGAACTCTACATCGGAGACACTTTGGTAAATGATATAGCACCAAAGGACAGAGACATTGCAATGGTTTTCCAGAACTATGCTCTCTATCCCCATATGACAGTATTTGAAAATATGGCTTTTGCTCTCAAACTTAGAAAGATTCCAAAAGCAGAAATCAGAGAAAGAGTTACAGAGGCTGCAAAAATTCTTGATATCGAACATCTTCTCGACAGAAAACCTGCTGCTCTTTCCGGCGGTCAGAGACAGCGTGTTGCTCTTGGTCGTGCAATAGTTCGTGAACCAAAAGTATTCCTTATGGATGAACCTCTTTCAAACCTTGATGCTAAACTCAGAGTTCAGATGAGAACAGAGATTGCAAAACTCCATCACAAACTTCAGACAACATTTATTTATGTAACACATGACCAGACCGAAGCCATGACAATGGGTACACGTATCGTTGTTATGAAAGACGGTTTTGTTCAGCAGATAGATACTCCCATGAACCTTTACAACAAACCCACAAACATGTTCGTTGCCGGCTTCATCGGAAGTCCTCAGATGAACTTTGTAGATTGTCAGGTTGTAGAAAACGGCAATTATGTTTGCCTTGAGTTCTGCGGAAATTCCATCAAACTCACAGAAGGTATCGCTGCAAAGGTGAGAGAAGCAGGATGCATCGGCAAAGAAGTGGTTCTCGGTATCAGACCTGAAGATCTTCACGATGAAGAAAGTTTCATTTCTGCATATCCTGATGCAACAATTGATGCATATGTCGAAGTTACAGAGCTTATGGGTGCTGAAACTTATCTCTATCTCAAAGTTGGTGAAAACAGTTTCACAGCAAGAGTTAACCCCAGAAGTACAGCAAAAGTTGAAGATACAATTAAAATTGGTCTTGACCTCAATAAAATTCACCTCTTCGATAAAGAAACAGAGGTTTCCATACTTAACTAATATAATTTTCATAATGCAAACGTGCGATTTGCACGCAATCGGCAAAGTGAGTAAAATCAAAGGGTTTCGCAATTTTGCGAAACCCTTTTGTGTAGAGAAAAAGGATGAAACTCGAAAGAGGGGTGTTACAAATGAAAAAAGGTTTTGGAAAAAAAGTTTTTGCTGCCATATGTGTTGCGTTAATACTTTTTGCATGTATTAAAATTATCCCGCTTTTCACGGAATATTTTTCTGATTCGGCATATGACGGTAGTGAAAGGGTTTTTACTGTCGAAAAGGGAAGTAATTATAAATCCATTGGTCAAAAACTTGAAGATGAAAACATTTTAAAAAGCAAGTATACATTTATGATAAAATACAGAATGAATTCTTCGGAATATGGAGAATTTAAGTATGGAGATTATGTATTGAAAGGTGATATGAGCCTTGATGATATCATAAAAACACTCACTTCAAATCCTATGTCGGGTAATGTGATAACTGTCACAATTCCTGAAGGATTTTCGGTTGATTTGATTGCTCAGAGAATGGAAAATTCCGGAATTTGCACATATGATGAGTTTATTGATGCTGCAAAAAAAGATATTTATAATTATGAATTTTTAAAATTCAGTCAAAATCCCGACAGCATATATAAACTTGAAGGATTTCTCTTTCCTGATACCTATGAATTCTATGATGTAATAACAGCTGAAGGAGTAATCAATGCCATGCTTTCAAAGTTTGAAAGTGTATATCTTGAGACGGTGGGTTCATATGACAATTTTTATAAAATTATGACAATTGCATCATTAATAGAAAGAGAAGCTGAGCTGTCATCAGAAAGACCTGTTATTTCAGGAGTAATATATAACAGGCTCGGAATTGATATGTTGCTTCAGATTGATGCGTCGGTAATATATGGAAAGACATATGGTAAGTATGATATGGAAGTAGTCCTCAATAAGGATCTTGAAGACGATTCAAAATATAACATATATAAAAACAAAGGACTCCCCCCGGGGCCTATCTGCAATCCCGGTAAAGAGTCCATATATGCTGCGGCAAATCCTGTATCACACGATTATCTGTATTATCATACAGATGAGAACAAAAATGACGGAAGTCATATTTTCACAAAAACATTTGATGAGCACCTTGAGACAATGAACTGATAATAATATTATTTTTGAAGGGAAAATTATGAAAACAATAATTAAACTTTTCTTTGCATTTGCAAGAATAGGACTGTTCACTTTTGGCGGAGGATATGCAATGCTCCCCATGATACAAAGAGAAATTGTTGAAACAAAAAAGTGGGCAACGGAAGAAGAAATTATGAATTATTATGCCGTTGGACAATGTACCCCCGGAGTTATTGCAGTAAACACTGCAACATTTGTGGGAAGAAAGGTTGCAGGCATAAAGGGTGCAATATCTGCGACACTTGGTGTCATCTTTCCGTCTGTTATAATTATTACCTTAATTGCCGCATTCATCCGAAATTTTCTTAAGTATGAGGCGGTTTCAAATGCTCTTGAGGGGATTAATGTTGCAGTAAGTGTGCTTGTTATAAGTGCAGTTATGAATCTTTGGAAAAAGGGAGTAAAAAACATATTTGGCATAGTTATGTTTGCATTTGCATTTCTCTTTACTCTTTTAACGGATTTTTCACCCATAATTGTGGTTGTGGTTGCAATTGCATCAGGTTTTTTATATGGCAGATTTGAAGAGAAAAAAGGAGGGGATGGGAAATGACAGTCTATCTTACTCTTATTTTCGAATTTTTCAAAACAGGTCTCTTTGCTATTGGCGGAGGCCTTGCAACTTTGCCTTTTCTTTATAATATTGCCGACAAGTATGAATGGCTTGATTCGTCCATACTTCCCGATATGATAGCGGTTTCAGAATCCACCCCCGGCCCCATAGGTGTCAATATGGCAACATATTGCGGATATAACGCAGGTTATAATGTTGGCGGAATCATTGGTGGAATTTTTGGCGGAATTTTAGCAACTCTTGCCCTTGTTTTGCCGTCACTCATAATAATCTTGATTGTGGCGCGCGCCCTTGATAAATTTAAATCAAGCAAACTTGTGGACAATGGTTTCAAAGGACTTCGCCCTGCTGTCTGCGGACTTATTGCAACGGCAGCGCTTACTGTTTTTTCTGAAGCATGCTTAAGACTTGATTTGTACGAAAAAACGAAACAAATTAAGGATGCAGTAAGCATTGAAGCATTGATTCTCTTTGCAGTTTTGTTTTTTGTGAACAAAAAATTTAAGCTTCATCCCATATGCATAATAATACCTTCCGCAATAATAGGAATTATTATAAAAGGTTTCTAAACAATAGCAAATTAAAGCCGTATAATACATTATTATTACAAGGTTACGGTTAATGTTGCAATTGGATTTTAAAAATGTTATTATATGGTAAAGATAAATTATGTTTTAATCGGAATTTATGAACAAAAAATCGGCATAAATTATTCGCTTTCATAATATACAAAAAGGAGGGCTCTGTTATGTGGATTTGCCCTGTATGTCAAAAAGAGAATATGGATCAGGCTCACAGATGTCTTTGGTGCGGTGATGGTAAACTTTGTTTTAATTGTCAGGAAGCGTATCTTGGTGATGTTTGTAAGGCTTGCGGAAAAGATTCATCACAAAATAGCTGGATTGATGAAAAGGAGTACGATGAGTATCTTGCATCTGCCATTGAACAGCGTGAACCTGAAGTTGAAACAGACTTATCCGGCGAAACAGATCAAATCTGTGAAGATAATGAGATGAGTGAAAAAACATCAGAAATGCCTGAAGACGAAAAAGTAAATGAAGAAATTCAGGGAGTGAATCTCTCTGCTTCAGATGAAGTGCCTGAATCGGAAAAGGAAAATGAACAGGATTCCGGCATAGATAATTCGTCTGATGCAAATGAAACTGTAGAAGATGCTGAAGTTCCGGGCGGTGCTTGTCAGGAGGATGAATACCCCGAAGCAGGTGAAGAACCGGAAAAAACAGCTAAAGAAAGTGATGCAAAAGAGTCGGCAGAGGAATTAGAAAAATCAGAGGACGAAAAAGAAACAGATAACTCGGAACCGAAAAAAGATGAGAAAAAACCTGAAAGCGTGAATTTGACAGAGGATGCTGAAAATAGCAAGAACGATTCGGGAAAGAAACCATCAAAACACATTTTGCCAATGATTCTTGCAATAATTTTGGTTTTTGCTATCGGATATGCTGTTTATACATATATATATCCGTCCGGTAAGGGAAACGAAACTTTGCCTGAGAATAAAGAAATTGTAAGTTCTGATCAGCAAACATATGAAGTTTTCAACGAAACGGACTCAAGTCTTGATTCGTCTGTTGATTCATCGGTTTTGTCGGATGCTGCATCTAATCAGGAATCTGAAGAAGATTCGCAAACAGGTGAAGAGGAAATTTATAGTCGGGCAGTAAGCAATTTTTCAGCAGGAAATTATTCTGATGCATACAGTGGTTTCAGAGAGATTGAAGGATTCAAGGATTCAAGATATCAGATGATGGTGCTTTCATCAACTCTTTCAAGATATTTGAGCGCAGGCTATGACCATACACTTGGTCTTAAAAAAGACGGAACCGTGGTGTCGGCAGGAAACAACAAATCGGGCAAGTGCGAGATTTCAACCTGGTCTTCGGTTGTGAGTGTATCGGGAAGAGGCCTCCACTCTGTCGGAGTAAAAAATGACGGCACAGTATTGGCAACAGGTTCAAACAGCAAGGGACAGTGTAACGTCTCCTCATGGTCGCAGATTTCAGATGCGAAAGCAGGAAGTGAACATACTATTGCTTTAACAAATCAGGGAACATGTGTTGCGACGGGCAATAATGACTATGGTCAGTGTGATGTTTCCCTCTGGACAAATATTCATCAGATAAGTGCAGGTGCACGCCATTCGGTTGCTCTTAAAAAAGATGGAACAGTTGTGGCAACAGGTGACAATAAGTATGGTCAGTGCGATGTGTCGGGATGGAAAGATATAGTTCAGATAAGTGCAGGTGACTGGTATACAGTTGGCCTAAAATCTGATGGAACCGTTGTTTCTGTAGGAAACAACAATTCGGGTCAGCGTAACCTTTCTTCATGGAAAGATATTGTGCAGATTTCAGCAGGACTGTGGCATACAGTTGGTCTTAAATCTGACGGAACTGTCGTTGCTGCGGGTTCAAACAAATTTGGTGAATGTAATGTTTCGGGATTTTCAAATGTTGTGGCAGTATCTGCGGGAGGCTTTCATTATACAACAGCACTCTTGGCAGACGGAACAGTCCTTGCCATAGGTGATAATGCCGACGGTCAATGCAAAGCATCATCCTGGTGGGGAATATCCTTATAATAATAAAAGACAGAGAGTGAATAATATGAAAAATTATCACCGTATATGTGCCGTGATAAATCTTGGCAACATATATCATAACATTTCACAGATAAAGAAAAGTTTCAAAGAAGATGTGCACATTATGCCTGTCATAAAAGCCGATGGTTACGGTCACGGAGCCGTTCAGACGGCACAGGTTCTTGAAAAATGTGCAGATTCCTTTGCCGTTGCCGTAATTGAGGAAGCAAAGGAACTGAGAAATGCAGGAATAACAAAACCCATTATGATTCTCGGCACTCTTCCCACAGCACGCTATGAGGAAGCGTTGGCAAATGATGTTATAATTCCCATATATACCGAGGAAATGGCAAAACTTTTGTCCGATGCGGCAAAAAGTATGAATAAAATTGCCCGCACTCATATTGCTGTGGACACAGGAATGAACCGAATCGGAATGAAGTGCGACAAAAGCGGAATTGAACTTGTAAAGAAGATTATGTCTTATGAAGGAATTGAAATTTCGGGCATATTTTCTCATTTTGCAACTGCAGATTATGAAGACAAAACATTTTCAGACGTTCAATGGAAAAGATTCAACGAATTTTTAAAAGATCTTGAAAATGAAGGCATAAAAATCCCCTGCAAGCATATATGCAACAGTGCGGCGATCGTAGATATGCCTCATATGGCAGGTAATCTTGTGAGACCGGGGATTATCACCTACGGACTTTACCCTTCCGATGAAGTGAACAAAAACGTTCTCGACCTTCGTCCTGCAATGGAACTCAAATCCCATGTGAGTTTTGTGAAAGAAGTGAGGGCAGGATGCGGTATAAGTTATGGCGGAACAAACGTATCTGACAGAGACAGGATAATTGCCACTGTTCCCGTTGGTTATGCAGACGGATATCCGAGACTTCTTTCCGACAAGGGAAGAGTCATCATAAGGGGAGAATATGCACCGATTGTCGGAAGAATATGCATGGATCAGTTTATGGTGGATGTAACTCATATAGACGGAGTTTCCATAGAAGATACAGTGACTCTTATGGGAAAAGACGGCGAGTGTTATATTGATGCAGACGAGATTGCAAACCACGCTATGACCATAAATTATGAAATAATATGTGGAATCGGGAAAAGAGTTCCGAGGGTGTATGTGAGTAAATGATTATGATTAAAAAGGGAAGATACAAACA
>SVJK01000094.1 GCA_015069015.1 Oscillospiraceae bacterium | reverse complement strand
TTCCGCAGTTCTTGCTCTTTGCCACGATGTACTTGTTATTATTTCTTTCTATGCAATATTCCAGTTCCCTGTTAACACAACCTTTATTGCAGCTATCCTCACAATTCTCGGTTATTCAATCAACGCAACCATCGTTGTATTTGACCGTATAAGAGAAAACACAAGACTTGTTAGAAAAGACAGCTTCGCAAACGTTGTTAATTTGAGTATCTGGCAGACACTCGGGCGTTCAATCAACACAAGTGTTACCACTCTTATCACCTTGATCTGTCTCTATGTTCTTGGTGTAACATCAATCAGACAGTTTATGCTTCCTCTTTTGATTGGTGTAGTATGTGGTGCTTTCTCATCTGTGTTTATTGCAGGTCAGTTCTGGGTGCTTTTAAAAGGCAAAAAGGCTATGAGATAAAATTTTTCTCGCATATGTTCATATAAATGAATACTAAAAATTCGGGCACAGAGATTTACTCTGTGCCTGTTTTTGCTTTAAATATGTTACATAGTGTAAAATAATAATTGGCAAAAAAATGGGAATACCCACTATCGGCTATTCCCAAATCGAACAAACTCATGTATGATAGTATTGCTGAAGTACTAAAATTAAGGAGTTTGTACGATATGAATATTTTAACCGGAAATGAGATAAATATCAAGAGTTTAGAGAAAGAAATTTATGATTATGCTTGTAAACTTGCAGCTAAAGACTTTTCAAATTTTTTGGAAGCTCTCGACTTCGAGCTTATGAAAAACCGTGACAAAGGGCTTTTCAGGAATAAAGGAACTCGCAAGACATGCATCAAAACTCTGATGGGTGAAGTCGAATATTAAGGAATAGTCTATCAAGTAATGGACAATGAGTGTGAGAAAAAGTCCGCAGACTGCTTGGTTATTTAAGAGATAACAGAAACGGCTTAATTCCGTACCAAAAGAGATGGTTAATATCAACCGGCTTAAAGGAAGATATGGTTTAATCTCATATTTTTGAGTTTTTCGCCGTCGGGGTGTTTGTGATACGCATTTTATCGCAGAAACAGTCAATGGTGACGGAAACTTTGTAATACTATCTGTTGTTTGAGTTGTTCAAAAATTTAGTGAAAAATTCGCCAACGTTTACTTGACACTAACACTTGAAAAGATAGGTTTGCAAATTTTGGGTGTTTATGATATAATACAATGACAAAGGTCTTTATATGAAAAATACCATAGCAACCATAAGCTTATTTAGCGGTGAAACTGTTGTGATTAACTTTTAACAATTTTCAGCCATAAAATTGCAGAAAGCGTGATATAATGAATTCCATTTTAAAAAAATTCAAAGTTATTCCATCCGTTGTTGAAGCAGACAAGGAAAGCGAAATTACAATTAAAAGTTTAGATGGAACTTTTCATTTTTTTGATGATGTAACATACAAAGTATCTTTTATTCCCCAAGACGTAAGCGATGTAGCAATGGATGAAGAAATCTCTTTAAAAGGCTATGATAAATCAAGAAAAGTATTTTCCGTAAAGCCCGAAAATGGAGAACTTAAAGTGAAATATTTCTTCTGTGGTGAGCAGGAATGGCGCATTCGCATATGTTCTGATGAATATGAAAAGCATCAGAATCCTTTATATGCCAAATATGAACGTTTCTGGACTTCACTTATTGCCGCACCAAAAACAGGTGTTGATTTAAGAATATATTCTCTTAAAGAAGATTTATATGAAAGAAGAGCTTTGAAAGGTGATCTACACATTCACACCACAGCATCTGACGGGCAGGAAAGCTCTGAAACAGTATCTGCTGCATACAGAAAGGCAGGTCACGATTTTATTGCAATAACAGATCACAATGTATACAATGCTTCTTCATCGGCAATGAAAAAATTTGACTTTATCAAAAATTTTGAAATTATGTGTGCAGAAGAAGTGCACAATGGTTATGGCGGATTTTTTCATATGGTAAATATAGGTGGTAAATACAGCGTTAATGATGTTTATATAAATGAACCGGATAGAATTAAAAAAGAAGTGTCGGAGCTTGAAAAAGAGATAACCGTTCCCTCAGATTATGATAAAAGAGAATTCTTAAACAGAGTGTGGCTTTACCGCGAAATCAAAAAGAGTGGTGGATATGCGATATTTCCCCATCCATATTGGTACATAGGGCATTCCCATGTTTCAACTCCGATGTCAAAAGCTATAATCAAAAACGGTCTATGCGATGCTTTTGAACTTCTTGGAGGATGCACACCAAGAGAAAATAATCTGCAGGTTGCACTGTATAATGATTTGAGGGCAGAGGGATATGATGTGCCCATTGTTGCTTCAACCGATTCACATTCCGTTTTATCCGGAGATTATCTTTGCCACCAGACAATTGTATTTGCGAAAGATGGAGATATTTTAAAATCTGTGTCCGAAGGCTACAGTGTTGCGGTTGAATCACATTCCGGTGAAAATGTCAGGGTATACGGCAAGTTGAGACTGGCTTCTTATGCGCATTTTCTTTTGGAGAATTATTTTCCGCTTCACAATGAATTATGCTCTGCATCGGGACTATTTATGGAAAGATTCATAAACGGTGACGAAGATGCAAAAGAATTAATTGAAAAAGCTGAAGAGTGCATTTCGAATTTTGAAAACGAATTTTTTGAAAAGCACATATAAACGAACAAGGAGAAGACAAATGTTTGAAAATACAAAAAAATTTTGCGATTCCTTTCTGACTCTCGGTGTTCCGGGGGTTGATCTTGCGGTATACAAAGACGGAGAATGCATTCTTCGTTATATGAACGGTTACAGCGACCTTGAAAACAAGGTTAAAACGAGCGGCAAAGAAAGATATAATATCTATTCCTGTTCAAAGATCATCACTTGTTTTAATTAAGCATCTGTTTGAAATGACAGCAGGTTTTTCATATGATTGTAATTCTCCTGAGATGAAAAAAGCTTTTGAAGAAACAGACGGCAGATGTCCTACAAGGGAGACAATGAAATATCTTG
>SVJK01000037.1 GCA_015069015.1 Oscillospiraceae bacterium | reverse complement strand
GCCATGTGCATTTTTGAAAAGCAAATTTGCTTTTCAAAAAAATTTGCACGGCAATATAATAAATTTTTTACTGTATAGGAACGAAGTTTCCTATACAGTAAAAAAGGAACTGCTGTAGCTTAGCAGTTCCTTTAATTTACATTAAACTTTTTTGCAGGATGAGATACAGGTACTGTCTCATCCTGATTTTTATTTGTTTTTATTTTTGAGTGATTCTATGCTTTCGCTGTTTAGAAATTCCACATGGAGATTTAAAGGAGTATCTATTGATTCCTTTTTGGCTGATTTGTTTTTCCTCTTATACTCTGAGGGAGAAAGAGAATAGAATTTTTTAAACTCTCTTGTGAAATTGGAAAGAGAACCAAAGCCCGATTCATAGCAAATGTCAGTGACACTTTTATCTGTGTTCAGCATAAGTTTTGAAGCATAGTTCATCTGAAGATTTGTCACATATTCCTTAAAGGGTATGCCCATTTTCTGATGAAAAAGTTTGCTGAGATAGTGAGGAGAAAAATGAGAGTTTTCCGCAACCTTTTTTAAAGTTATCTGTTTGTTGAAATTTTTATGAATGAACACTAAAATTCCATGAATATCACTTGAGTGCATGGTTGAGGAATTTTCATTTTCCGTGTTGTTTTTGCCAAACCAGTTAATGGTATTTAGTATGACAGATTCCACAAGTTTCTGTGCGGTGGTTTTTCCGTAGGGAGAATTATTATACATTTCCATTGTCTGAATGATTGAGTTGAAAAGTTGAACAAAAAGTGTGTTGTTTTTTTCGTCAAGACGAATTGGTGAGCCTGTGGGAAATCCTACAAAGAGAGATGAAATAAATGAGTCGATGTCACTTTCCTGATATGCAATTTTAAGCATTTCCAAAGGTTCTTCCACAATAATCTCGTGAAAATCCGTGGGAGAAAAAACACACAGAGTACCGGGGACAACCGGATATTTTGTCCCGTTTATAACCTGAAATCCCTTTCCTTTTATAAAATATTCAAACTCATAATGGTCATGCCAGTGAGGAGGAAACGAATCATAGAGAACCATACTGCTTGCATAAATGTCTATGCCTGTGCGGTCATAGTCCTTCATTTCCACACGGTTTTCTTTTTTGAAATCGTGACTCATATGTTCACCTCCGCATGACAGATAATACTGTCATTTTTGTGTATTATATCACAAACCCAAAAAAATGTAAATGTAAAATGTTCGGAATTTACAAAAAAGACAATTTGTGATGAATCAAGTGCAACTTTTAGCAAGTAATGAAAAAGGAGTTTGTGAGATAATATAATTGCAATAATAATATATGGTGGTGCAACATATGAAGGAAAGAATAAACACAAAATGGACTCTCAAAGGAACTCTTCCTCACATTCCGATAGGAAAAAAGACAGGACGGTCAGAGTCTAAATATTATATAACCAATCCGATGGATGCAACCGTTCCCGGCGGTATTCACTACGACCTTTTCAAAAACGGATACATTCAAAACCCCTACATAGACTTCAATTCAAGATTGTGCGAGTGGACAGAAAGCAGATGGTGGCTTTATGAAACTGATGTTGAAGTGGATGTGTCAAAATCCGATAAAAGATACATAGTGTTTGACGGACTTGACTATGAATGTGAGATTTTCATCAACAATAAATCTGTCAAAACCCATGAAAATATGTTCACTGTGTGCACAGTTGACATCAGCGAATACAGTGAGAAGGTTTTAAATCTCAAAGTTCTCTTTAAGGGTGTTCCCGATGAACTTGGACAATATGGTGCTACCTCTGAAACCTTTACTCAGAAAAGCCGTTTCGGATACGACTGGGATTTTGGAACAAGACTTGTAAATATCGGCATATGGAAAAATGTGTGGATTGAATATGTGCAAAAAGCACGCCTTGAAGATATACACATTCTGACGGACTTTTCAGACGGAACGGGAACTGTTGATGTCTTGCTTTGGTTTGATTCTTCATGGGATTCAAATGTTATTGCCAAACTCATATCACCCCTCGGTGAGCCTTTAATGAGTCAGGAGGAGAAAATTTCAGAAAATATGCAGTTGCATTTCAAAGTGGATGATCCTCTTTTATGGTACCCAAACGGTATGGGTTCTCAGCCTCTCTACACCCTGAAACTTTCTTTTGGTAATGAAGAGCGAGAATATAAAATCGGAATAAGAAGTCTCAGATACAAAAACAATCCCGGTTCAAGAAAAGACTCCATTCCCTATACAATCGTGATTAACGGAAAAAGTGTTTACATCCGCGGTAACAACAAAGTGCCTTTTGATCACCTTTACGGAAATGTTGATATTGAAACCGTAAAATGGTATGTAAAAGCAATGAAGAATGAAAATGTCAACATGGTAAGAGTGTGGGGCGGAGGAATAATCGAAACTGAAGAATTCTATAACCTCTGCGACGAAAACGGAATTATGATATGGCAGGATTTTATCCAGTCAAGTTCAGGTATTGAAAATGTTCCCTCAGAAAAAGAAGTGTTCCTTGAAAAAGTAAAGGAAACTGCAATATGCGCCGTAAAAGAAAAAAGAAACCACACATCTCTTACCCTCTGGTGCGGAGGAAATGAACTGACAGATACAGACGGCAAACCCGTAACTTGCGAGAATAAAAACATTGCAATCCTTAAAAAAGTTGTTTCAACCTATGATCCTCAGAGAATGTTTTTGCCATCAACTCCGTCAGGTCCTGTCTACAGGGCAGAATTTGATTCACCCTTCAATGAAGATGTTCACGGTCCCTGGGAATATGACTTTGAAACCCACTACAAAAACTACAACAACATGAAACTTTTGCTTCATTCTGAATTCGGTGTCAGCGGTCCTGCAGACAATCACAGAAAGTTTTTGACCGCAAACGAAATGCAAAAGGAAGACTTCAACGTGAACAAACACCACGGAGAATACTGGTGGCAAAGTTACAGCCGTGATTCAAAAATTTTCGGCACATTCAAAAGCGTTGACGATTATATTCCCTATGGTCAGTGGATTCAGGCAGAGGGCATAAGATATGTCATTGAAAACGAAAGAAGAAAATCGCCTGCCGTTTCAGGAAGTATGGTATGGCAACTCAACGAACCCTGGCCAAATTCGG
The DNA here is from genome assembly GCA_015069015.1 of Oscillospiraceae bacterium. GTDB lineage: Bacteria > Bacillota > Clostridia > UMGS1810 > UMGS1810 > RGIG1828. Next base: position 19,623 of record SVJK01000037.1, on the reverse strand, counting down.
ACAACACCTCAATTCTTGACTATTTCGGAAATCCCAAAATGGTCTACTATTGGGTTAAAAAAGCATTTTCTGACTGTGATGTTTCCCTTCGCTATGATTCCCTTTCCTTTGACAAAAGTCTGAAAGCCACGGTTTGCAAAAGCGGTGATTATGAGGGCTCAGACGAAAAGGTCACAGTCATCATTTACGAATCTTGCGGAAAAGTTTTAAAACAATATGAACTTTCAACAGATAATCTTCCCTTTGATATATGTGAAGAAGTTTCTGATAAAGAAAAAATGTATATGGTGCGTCTTTCATTCAGAGAAACTGATAAGGATTACTTTTTTTCAAATACCCCAAAAACCCCATATGCACCTGCAAAGGATTTCCCGAAATGCACCATTTCATATGACATAAAAGAAAAGGGCAAAGACGGAGAGTATGTGTATTTCAATGCGAAAATCAAGAATACGGGCAATACACCTGCATATTTTGTTCACCCAAAAGATTCAAGGGGCGACTGGGCAATTTTAGCAGACGATGCATATTTCACCCTCCTTGGCGGCGAGGAAAAGGAAATATGTCTCACTTTAAGAAAAAATCTCGGCCTTTTCTTTGACAAGACAAAGGAAGCACCAGACATTGTTTTTGAATGTATAAATGGATAATCAAGGAAAATAATCCATAAAAATCTTGTGTTTTTTTAATATTCATAATGCGTTTTTTGTCATGGTGAAGAGATTTCGTTGTTTTGAAAAAATTGCAATGCTATAATTTTTATATACTTATAATTATATCCTGAGATAAGTTTTTGCAAAAGGAGGAAACGATATGAAAAGATTATCGTTTTTTGTGGCATTAATATTTATTCTGTCATATTCACTGACTGTTTTTGCCTTTGAATGTGATGTGACCTATGATGCATCAAAGTTTGAAATAAAGTTAAAAGGAGTGAGTCAATCGCCCTTTTCCGTAACGGTTGTGCCAACGGAAAGCACAGAATATGAAAGTGTTTCCCAAGGTGATGTGACATCGGTATTTCAGTATGATTTCCGAACTGAAAAATCCTTTGATGAAAAAATACTTCTCGACTCATCACTTCCCAGCGGAGAGTATACAATAAGAATCAGAGCAAATGAAAAGTATATAGAGCCTGTTATTGATGAAAACAGACTCTACGGAAATGTTTTCGATAACATTTCTGAGATTGAAGAAGTGATATATCTCATAAACACAGATGACGGAGAAGAACTTCTCCTGTCTCTTAACAGTTCAGATACTCCCGCCAAACTATACGAAACCGTAAGTGAGGGCGAAACCGAAAGTTCACAAGTTGCATATTCAGAACTTTTGTCTGTCAATGCGGAGGAATTTGAAATCTACGGCTCATATGTAACAAAGCAAATTATGGGAACAAAAGACGGAAAAGATTTTGAAAGCATAACAGAGTTTAAAAAACTTTTTGATGAATACAAAGTTCTTTATAATGTGACAGTATGGGAAGATGGTGCATTGGATGCACTTAAAATTCTTGAAGAAAACAAAAAAGTCTTTGACGTTGATGTGGATAGATTCGTATCATCCCTTGGAAATTTGTCAAAAGAAAAACTTTTTTCTCTCATAAAAAACTTTGAAGCAGACGGAAAAGCATTTTCAAAGGAGTTGCCCTTCCTTTCTGCTCTTGCCTCGGTTCAGGCATCTGACAGATGGCAGGCAATTAAAAAAGTTGTGACAGATACATACAGTGATGTTTTAAACATTGACTATGATGACGTTAAAAACCTTGACAAGGTTTTTCAGAAGATGATGTCTTTCTCCTATAGCACCCCTGAAGACATTGAAACAAACTTTAAAAAAGCAGATTCCCAGGTTAACAAAAAATCGGACAAGGAACAATCCTCCGGCGGTGGCGGAGGCGGTGGCGGAGATACTTTCACCGACAAAGGATTTGAAGTTGCACCGTCGAGAAACGAACAAAGAGAAGAAAAAGTTCAGGCATTTTCTGATGTCAGCCCTGATTTCTGGGCATATGACGCAATAGACGAACTTAGCAAAAAGAATATCATTACAGGCTATCCCAACAAAACTTTCTTGCCGGGAGAAGATGTGACAAGAGCGGAATTTGTGAAAATGCTTGTGACTGCATTTGAGATCAGCGGAGAATCTGATATCAGATTCGAAGACGTTGGCAGTCTTGACTGGCACTGTTCTTTCATTAAAAAAGCATATGGCGCCCGTCTTATTACAGGAATTGACGACAAAACATTTTTGCCAAACGGAAAAATAACAAGAGAAGATGCCTGCGTTATAGTATATCGCTATCTTTCAGGTCTTGGAAAACTTTCAGAGGATACAAAAACATTTTCTGACGAATCCGACTTCTCCGATTATTCAAAAGATGCAATTAAAATTCTTGCAGGAAACGGAATCATAAACGGAATGGGAGAAAATAGTTTCTTGCCAAAATCCAACATTAACCGTGCTTCATGTGCTTTCCTCATATTAAGTTGTATGAAGGTTGCCTGATATTTAACGGAGGTTATTAATATGGTAAATATAAAACGCTACATATGTTTCACTCTTATGGCGGTAATGATTTTTACGTCTGTAGTCCCGCTAAGTTCTCTTGCATCAGATGAAAAGATACTTTTTTCAGAAGGTTTTGATACTCTTCCCACTTCCTCCCCCTCTCCTTCATCTGTTCAGGTGACAGGAGGAAGTGAAAACAGAGTTATCGAAACAGGGAAAAATACCAAAGCCTTGAAACTCGGACTTGCAAAAACCTCAGGCTCCCTGTCTTTCCCCGTATACCAAAGCGGACAGGTCTGGTTTGGTGCAAGATTCAGAATAAACGGCAAAATTGATAACGGTGCATTTTTTCAGGTTATAAGTTCATCGGGGACAAAACTTAACCTCATAAACCTTTCGGGATATGCAGCATCTTTTTATGACGGAAAGTATTTTACTCTTCTTAAAAAAGATATATGGACAAATGTTCAGATACTGCTTGACACCGACAAGAAAAACTACAGCGTGTGGGTTGACGGAAAGCAAGTTCTTTCAAAATGGAAAATCACAACTGCTATTCCCGAACTTTCAAAAGTGGGATTCGAGTTTTCAAATCCGTCATCCGATGCATCGGTAGAATTTGACCATCTTGTGGCATACACAGGAAGTCAGGTTATGAAAAATTTCCCGAAAGAAGAATTTAATCCTGAAGTTTCGGAAGTTAAAGCAGAGGATAGCACAAAGGCAATTCCAAAACTTTACATTCACGAAGATTTCAACACCTTTGGAAGAGTCAATGCCACCTACACAACAACAGTTCCCCTCGGAAATCCCATCGAGGTCAGAAATCAGCAGGGACATTCTGAATACCACGAGGGCGACAGAATGTATCTTTACATGGCAAATGAAAACGGCAAAGGTCCCTATTATGACCTTGTAATGAAGAAATTCAACTCATCTTCCTATGTGGTTGATATGGTTTTGAACATTTTCAAATTAAATGTCTGCGGTGTGAGAATCCAACTCAGAGCAGGCTATTCAGGAACAGGATATAATCTTGTTCTGGCAGAAACAAACGGAGTTTTAAGATGCGGCTCAGATGTTTTAAACAATCTTGATTTTAACCGCTGGACACGTCTTTCTTTCATTATTGACCACTCAACAACGTCTTTTGATGTGTGCATAGACGGGGTTGTTGTAAGAGAGGGTGTGCCTTTCTCATCTGTTCCTCAGGGAGTGGACAGAGTAAGAATTGCCCTTGAAGGTTCAGGATTTGGCGAAATCGGTCTTGATGCCGTGGCAGTCTATGAGGGTAGAGAACTCAAACCAAGCCTTGACCAGGAAGATTATATGGAAAATGTGGTAAACGGATTTATTGATGATGATAACACAGTAAACTCATTTATTGGAAACAAAGCAGTATTTTGCGTTACAAATTCAGCCTTTTTAAAAGACGGCGTAAGAACAAATTATGACAAAAAAGGTTATACCACATCTGACGGCGTGGTGATGTCGCCTGTTGATGCAATGGCAAAGGCATACGGCATTTCCTCTTCTTTCGATTCGGTAAGCCAAAATGTCACCCTTTCAAACGGTGCAGTTTTTACAGTAGGATCAGACTGCGCACTCTTTAACGGTCAAAGTATTTATTTAGGAGCGGAAACCACAGTTAAGGAGGGAATTGTTTTTGTTCCCGCCATAGCCTTTTTTGAAAAGATACTCGGCAAGAAAACCACCTACGAAAGCACATGGGAACTTGTTTTCATAACAGAAGACGGAAGCGTTGTCAATGTTACTGACACTTCAATGATGCGTCTTGTTATGCACAAAATGATTTTTGACAGAATCCCATCTGATGAAATGGCAAAGACAGTTTCAGAAAAATTCCCGTCAAACACTCATCCACGACTTGGAATTACCAAAGAAGATATTCCGAGAATCAAAGAGGCTCTTAAAACAGATGAAACCACCCAAAAACTGTATGACTATCTGGTGATGGTTTGCAATGACTATCTCATTTCAGCCCCCGTCGGATATGTTACCAACAAAAACGGTGATGTGGAATCTGTAAGAACAAGAGAAGAAAGAATGGAAAATCTCGGTGTTCTCTATCATCTCACAGGCGATGAAAGATATGCAAAAAGAGCTGTGGAAGAACTTGAAGAAATGCTCAAAATGCCATATCTTGCGTGGGGAAACCCATTGAATTCAGGCGCACTTATGGCGGCATTTACAAGAGGGTTCGACCTTTTCTATGACTATATGTCAGATGATATGAAAACTCAGATCAAAGACAGAGTTCTCAAAATGTGGAAAAGGGAACTTTTAGAAGGCTCTGATGCAACAGGTTCACGTTCAAATCAGTGGCGAAGAACAGTAAAAGATAACTACGTTCCCGTACACAACGCCCCCTATCTTGAATCCACCCTTGCTTTTGTGGATGAACCTGATATGACAGAATATGCAAAAAAACTTTTTGAAGTAACAGAAAGAGCACTTGAATATACCTCAGAAGGTTATGCTCCCGACGGTGCATGGGATGAGGGTATCGGTTACTGGTCATACACCCTCCTTGAATGGGCACCTGCAGTAAAAGCAATGAAGAACACCCTTGGATCTGCCCTTGGATTTGAAGACCATCTTGGTATGGATCAGGCAGCATTCTTCAGAATGGATGCCGGCGGTATTGTGAGGGTAAATGCTTTCCACGATTCGGGATTCGGAACAAAATTCAGTTCAAGACCTTCCTTAGTGGAACAGACCATGGGTATGTATGTTCTTGCAGATCTTTATCAGAATCCTGCAATACTTAAAGGCTGGATGAGAAATATTGATAACTTCCAGCATTCTGACCCCGGATATTCTCTTGCATGGTATGATCCCCGCATTGCAAACCTTGATGCTGACCTTTCTCTTGACCATCACTACAGAAGCCGTCTAGATTTTGTGGCACTTCGTTCATCATGGGAAGATGATAACGCAATACTTCTCAGTGCCAACTCAGGATTGAACTCCTTTGGTCACTCTCACATTGACGGCGGAACTTATGTAATGGATGCCATGGGACTTAACTGGATATGCGACCTTGGAACAGAAAGTTATTCTGTGGCATATGATCCTCTCCAGGGAAATTACTACAGAACAAGACCTGAAGCGCATAACGTGTATCTCATAAACCCAAGAGCAGGTTATCAGGGACAAGACACCGGTGCCACAGGCTCCACCATCCGCTTTGACTCAATGGAAAGAGGCGGATATGCAGTTGTTGATATGTCAAAATATTATGCAAAAGATGCATCAACCGCCCAAAGAGGATTCAAACTTTCAGGCGACAGAAGTTATGCTGTTGTCCGTGATGAAATTGCACTTCTCGGTCAGTCGGACATCATAAGTTTCATCAACACTCAGGCAGATATCGAGATAATAGACAATAACCGTGCCTACTTTAAGCAGTTCGGCAAAAAAATGCTCATTGAAGTGTCAACCAACGGAAGAAATCTTTCTCTGGAATCCATGGCGTGTGATATGCTTCCCACATCGGGCAAAAACCCTCCCGATGCAATGGATAACTCTGAGTACAGAAAACTTGCAATACGCCTCAGCGGAAGCGGAAACATCTACATAAATGTTAAACTCACACCTCTTTATGAAGACCTCACCTCCACCAAAGCAGATGATATACAACTTGCTCTTTGGAAAAATGATGAGGGAGAAATCCAAAAGCCGAGACTTTCCGAGGTAAGCGTGAACGGTGAAGTTTTGAAAGACTTTAATCCTGAAAATTCTCTCATAGAAGTAAAACTTAGCGAAAAGACAACAAAGGTTCCTGTAGTCAAAGCAACAGCCGATGACAGATATAGTGTGGAAATCCGTCAAAACCACGATAATCTTTTGGAAGACGGACTCATAAAACTCACAGACAAGGCAAATGCTGAAAATGTTTCCTACTATACTATAAGATACATTTTAACACCTGAAAAAGTTGAGAACATAAATGCTCTTAAACTTCTCCCCATAGTTTCTGTGGTTGATGAAGAAAGCAATGAGAATGTGACAAGCATTCTCACAGACCGCAATTTCTCGACGGAAAGATATGAGGGTGAAGTGGGATGTGAATATCTGATAGACCTTGGAAGTGTTCAGAGCATTGATTCTGTTATAACTGCATTTTCACTCATATCCGACTATCATAAATATTGGTATGACATAGCATATTCACAGGACGGAATTAATTACACCTACAAAACCTGTCAGCAATCTCTTGGAAGCGACGGATATGAAAGAGTATATCTTGGCGAAAATGTCAATGCACGATTCATAAGACTTATTCTTAACGGAAGAACTGCATCAAATGTCAGCCGTCTTAATGAAGTGGCAGTTGTAGGAAAATGAAAAATATAAAAGGAAAGGAGAGATGCTAAAGAATGAAAAAGATTATTTCAATATCTCTCATAGTTGCACTTTTAATATCCTTTTGTCCATCATCTTTTGGCGCACCGTCATATAGCAGATACGCTGATATGGAAGGGCGTTTCAACAGAACATATTTAAATGACAGTTTAGGTGTGTATACAGGTTTTGAAGCGTCTCACAACACAGGTGTTGACGGATGGACATCGGAATTTCTGGTGTCGGGAGAGGAAACTTCCAAAAAAAGCGGAGATGATTATGTATGGAAATCCATTATCTTTGCAGATTCAAGGGGGAACTCCAACTGGAACAGATCAGACTTAAGAGGCGGCCCTTTTTCAGGATACGGCGCAGGAGATAAAGTATATCTCAGGTCACAGTATTACATTCCCGACAAAGACAGCAGCGGTGTTTCATATTCAGGCTATAATGACTCCTACACTCTTGATATGCAAATAGGACTTGACGGAACAACTGTCAAGGTTATAACTCTCAAAACCTCAAATTCAGATGGCGGAATTATAAGTGTTAACGGCTCAGGAGACAATGCAATCACAAATGTGTGGAAATATAACACATGGCACACGGTTGAGGCGATTGTAACTTTTGGAAGCAGTGCAAAAATGTCTGTATATTTTGACGGCGAGCCTCTTGCCTATGCAAACGGCTCAGATACAACGGACATAAATCTTGGCATAAGTTCAACTTCTGTTACAATGTTTCGCCCCTATATGGCATCATCAGTTGTTATGGGCAATTCCGCAAGAGAACGTATACTCTACACCGACAACTGGGCGTTTGAAAGTTACAGTGCAGATTCAGACATTACACTCTGGAATCCGCCTCTCTTTAACCCCGTTTCCTTTGTGGGTATAACCGATGGAAAAAGAATCAACACAGAAGATTTTAATGAGATAACAGTTTCTCTCGGAAATGAAACGGCAGACAGGGTGGAACTTTATATAAATAATGAAAAGATTGGAGAAAAAGACTCTTCGCCCTACACTTTCAATGTTCCCGAAAATGTGAAAAATCCAGGAAGCGTAACTCTTGGGGCAGTTGCATATATCGGTGAAGATGCCTATGAGAAAACCGTAAAAGTTTCCATTTCAAAATCATACAGCCAACTTCTGATGAATGAACAGTTTGAAAGTTATTCTTCAATGTATGATGCACAAAACGGCGGATGGTATCATCCAAGTTCAAGAATGTATAACCCAAAAAATCCGGGAGGATGGTTTATAGAACCTATGACTGTGAAAGATTTGGGTGAAACATCCTTTGGAAACAGTTTCAGAATGGGATGCGTTCCCTCATCTGATGAAACCTTCACAGACTCAAACGGTGACATTCAGTCAAACCTCACTTTCGGATATCAGAGTTTTAACAAACAGAATGAATATACCGTGTCGGGAGACAAAGTTCTTTTCGACTGGTATATGTATGCAGACAACCTGAAGTTTTCAGACTTTGAAATGGAACTTGGCTCAACACTTTTTGGCTGGAGCGCTGATGAAGGAAAACTTCAATGGAATGTATCCCCTGCAAAGTATACTGAAGTTAGCGAGAAAAAATGGCAACACTACAGCCTTTTGATTGACATATCCCTTTCAACACCTTTAATGACTCTCACATTGGATGAAGAAGTGATTTTTGAAAAACTTCCCTTGTCAGCGCCATTTAGTTCCTTTAAAAGAGTTATGTGGACATTTGTTCCGGACACAAATGATGGTTCATACATTGCCTTTGACGAAGTGAAACTCACCCACATTGTTCCAAGACCGGGGCTTGGTGAAGTGAAATTCTATATTGATGATGAATCAACAGATGATGTTTTAAATGTCAGCGCAAGAACAAATGCAATTTCTGTTAAAGTTGACGGCGGACTCATAGACAAAGACATTGATTCAAATGTTTTGCTCCTCGAAAACGGAGAAGTCCTTAAAGGAAGAGACGGAAACGGAGATATGAAAAAAAGCGAAGTTGCTCTTTTTGGCGACACTCTCTGGATCATTCCCCCAAGACCTCTTTTAAAGGATGCATCCTACACCGTAAGACTTAAGGGAGATGCAACATTCCGTGACAATGCAAAAATAGGATATGATCAGGACATTGAATTTGAAACCTCATATCATGCAAAGGATGTAAAAAAAGCGGAGTTTTTCATAAACGGTGAAAAGATAGATAACATATCATCTGCTAATCCTTCATCAGGTGACAGACTGAAAGCAAAAGTCACGGTCATAAATGAAACAAATGAAGACCTTTGCATACTCTTTGCATCCTATGAAGATAATTCTTTAAAAGAAATTAAAGTTATAAAAGCAGAACCTGACATTTCACAGGACGAAAAAACTTTTGAAACAGAAGAGATTGTGATAGAGAAAAGCGAGAAGTTTTCTGCATATGTCACAGTCTGGGACAACGATTTTATTCCTATTGCCAAAAGCACATGGATAAAATAAATAACGATTTAAACAAATAAAAAAAAGAAAGGATGAAGTTTAATGAAAAGATTGATTAGCCTTTTGGTTACAATCGCAATGCTTGCAGCAATGACAATTTCTGCAAGTGCACAACTTCCAAGCGTCAAAGAATATATTCTTGATGATGCATCGGATGTGAGTCACTATGTTCCAAGTCCCATATTTAACGGATTCAGAAACGGAACAGGACTTCCCGGAAAAGAAGGAGGAAGTGTATATCAGATTTCAAATACCGCGGTGGATATGCAACTCAGATTTACCCCTCCTGCACACACATCATATGCTGACGGTGAAAAAGTACATCTAAGCACAGAAATTATGATTCCGAGCGGAAGTTTTGCCGCAGCAAGACAGCCCTATGCCGCACCCGGAATAAACCTCTCTGTTAACACACCTGACGGCGCTCAGGGAATTGCAGTAAAAAATGGTGGTCATAAGGATACAAAAGCCAACACCAGAAATCTGATTCTTGGCTTTAACACCTACAGTAACCGTTTCATACTTTTCGGAAACAGTGTGTATACTGACACAAAATGGGAATATGACCAGTGGTATCGTGTGGATATTGTCCTTGTTATGGGAACATCTCCCAAAGCGGCAGTCTATGTTGACGGCGATCCCCTCACAATAAACCCTGACCACAAATCAGGAACACCTTATCACAAGGATAATTATGATGCAACCTTTGATGGTTACAAGACAAGTTCTGACTATGTGGACATCGGTTATCGTGATGGAAGTTTAAACTATAAAGAAATGACCATGACAGGTGTTAACTATTTCTATCCTATCGCGGCATCATTTGGCAACGGAGACGTGAACACAATGTTTGCAGACAATATGTTCTATAAGGTTCTTTCAGCCGATGAAAAACCCGAAATTCCCGAAGCACTTTCGCTGGCTGGAATTAACGACGGTGCAACACTTTTCTATGATGATTTAAAATCTCTTGATGTAAATCTTCCTCTCTGGATTGAAGAAGGAACCGCAAAGGTTACCCTTTCTGTTGACGGAGAAGTTTTTGAAGATGCATCAGCACCCTACACCTTTGACATAAGAGGAATTGACAGAGGTGTTAAAAACATCACCATCACTGCATATGACTCATCTGATAACGTGCTGAAAGTTGCAAATCAGACAGTTACAGTTGCAGGCAATGAAAAACTTACAAGAGTTGAAGAAACCTTTGACGGAGCAATTCTTGAGGGTGATTTTTACGGCCTTTCCACAAGAAAAGCAGACTGCACAGCATCAGGCGGTAAAATAGACATTACAAAAGAAGTAATTACCGATTCACTTGGAAAAGATCACGGAAACTCTGTTAAAGTTCTTTCCAAAAACCAGAGAGTAAGATATGCCTGGGGTCCGAATCAGGTTGGTGATTGGGCACAGGAATGGCCTGCATATACCGACGGACTTGTTAAAGTGTCATACGATATGTACCTTGACAATAAAAACATATCCGAACTCCGCTTCTATCACGAAAGTGATAAAGGATATCAATTTGCCTACTGGGATTCAGCAAATCAAAAATTTGTAACCAACAATTACTGGACAGGTACTACTTCTTCAGTATACTTTGATGTAGATACAAAAGTATGGCAAAAATGGGATTGGACATTAGACTATGACAAAGGAACAGTTTCCCTTAAAATCGGAGATGAAATAAAACTTAACAAGGTTGCAATGTCTGCCGATGCAAAGAATGCAGGCTTCAGTTGGTGGATGTTCCAGTTCAACTCCGGATCAGATGACGGAAACTACATCGGAATTGACAACTTCAAAGTTGAAAAGGAAAATGCTATAAGCACTATTTATGCCGATGATTTTGCACTTGAATTTTCAAATGCAGAAACCTATGCGGATGCAACAACCAAAAAAGCTCCCATAGCCTATAAAACACCTGTAGGCACCTACAAATCTAATTACGGCAAAACCGTAATTGAATATGACTACACTCTTGATAATGCATCTCACGGTGCAATCAGATTCAAAGTTCATGATGTTTTGTTCTGGCAAGCACCTGCAGGAGCAACAACCATTAAACTTGACCCCTGGGGATCCAAAACTCTCTCCAAGGGACTTGCAACAGGAGTGAAACAGAATCATAAAATCGTTATCTATCCTAACCCTGCCGCTGCATATGCAAATGTAATGTTCTATATTGACGGCACTCTTGTATATGACGGTACCTGCGGATATACATATGACATCGGAAACTACGCTGCACCCTTTGTTGCATGGGAACTTACAGGTGCCAAAGACAACGCAGATACAACCAAGTTTGCATCAAATAAGTTGGCAGTTGAAAACATCAGCATCACCTATGAGCCCATCACTCCCGTTATTGATTCTGTAACATTTGCAGAGGGACTTGAAAAAGACGGCAAAGTTTTGGCATCTTGCACAGGATTCACATTAAATGTTTCAGGTATGGAAATTAATCTCGCAGATAAAGTTAGTGTTAAAGAAGTCGGAACAGATGTTCCCCTTGGAACAGTATCCGTAAGCGGAAATACAGTTTCTGTTTCAGACCTTGCACTTGAAAGCGGAAAAACCTATGTAGCAGAAGTTGCATCAGGCGTTTCCTATGACCTTCAGGGATGCACAACAAAAGATGTTTCAACCTATGTATTCGAAGTAGTTGATGCGTTCGATGAAATCACAGTTCCCGATGACGGCGTTGAGGATGACATCACAGTAACAGACGTCAGATTCACAAACTCATCAGATTCAATCTGGACAGAACCTGTTCACACATATATCGGCGGAAGTTTTGAAGAAGGCGACGTGATTCGCGCAGACATCACCGTTAACAACAACACCATGGAAAAGAAAACCTTCCGTGCTATCATTGCAACCTACTATGACAATACACTTGTAGACTTTTCAGTCGGCAAAGATTTTGTTGTAAATGCAGGTGCAAAAGATATCGTAATTACAACAGGAAGCGTTACAGTAGCAGAAGAAACAGACCTTAAATTAAAAGTTATGCTTGTTCAGGATATGGACAACATGACACCAATTTCAGTTTCCTACAATTTTAACTGATTAATAACTTGTTTCCGTGTACTGCATTTGCAGTACACGGAAACATAAAAAGAAAGAGGTAACAGATAATATGAAAAAACTAAAAACTATTTCTTATATATTGGCTCTTGTGATGATTTTATTGAATATTTCTTCATATGCATCTGTATACCTTGAAGATTTCACAAATCAGAACAGATATTTCACCTTAAGTTCATCAACCGTTCCCGCATATGTGTCAGACGGGAAATTCATATTTGACTACTCAGATGTTTCGCAGACAAGCGAAGAAGACGTATCTGCAAAAAGATATATGTATCATAAATATATCACAGCAAAAAACAGACTCTATGTTGAATTTAACTTTGAAGTTACCGACACAAAAAACACAAAAGTTCAGTTTGAACTCAGAAACTATGACGACGGCTACACTCCCGACGTGGGAGGAACACTCCTTCCCTTCACTTTGCAGTCAGAACAAATAACTTTTTCTGACGGAACTAAAATGTCCTGTACCAAAAATAAAGGTACGGTAACAATTGATTCTGTTGTTGACGAAAATGACACAATAGATGTTAAAACCTATTTAGACGGCGAACTCATTCACAGCGCAGAAAGAAAAAATTTCTCCCTTTGCCCCAAATCATCCTTTGAATACCGCATTGTTACGGGTGCAAATGTGAAGGCAGGAGAAATTGGACCTGTAATTATAATAGACAATATTAAAACAGTAATTGACGAGGCAATCCCCTCTGTTTATGTGGGGGATGCAACAACCTATTTTGACTTTGGCGATAACCGCTTTTTCCCTGAGAAAAATGCGTTTCCATATTATAAAGCAAGAAGCACAAGACAAATTGCAAACTTCACAAGAAGTGAAGAAACTCTCACAAACATTCTTGCCCTATACTCACAAGAACCAAGTTTTATAACAGATGACATAACCCTTAGCCCCGGTGAAGTAAAATGTGTCACCCTTGAAGATGAAACCGGCATTTTAAAAAACGGAAGAGTGTCCACATATGTCTGGGACAATCTTGACACAATCACTCCCCTTTCAAAATCCTATGATGTTTTACCCTCTGCTGTAAGGTCAGAGACGCCTCCGGATATTGAAAAACGTCTGGAAAATGCAGGGAATGTTCATCCGAGACTTCTCATAGGTGATGAAGAAATTGAAAAGCACAAAGAATACCAAAGGGAAAATTCCACCTTTGACTATATGCAAAATGCACTTCTTTCCTGGGACAAAACCCACGACGGAAGCGGATTTCTTATCTGTCCCACACCACAATACGGTGAAAATTCAGGAAATGCCCCCGACATTATATACAACCGTGCCCTTGTTTGGGGATATCTCTACAGGGCATACGGGAACGAAGAATATGCAAAAAAGCTGATGGAGGATATGCTCACATTTTCTTCATATCCTGACTGGTATCACGGTGACAGTTTCCTTAAAACAGCCCACATAACCGAGGGTATGGCAATCGGCTATGATTTTATCTATGACTACCTTTCAAAGGAAGAAAACATAGAAAAACGCAAAATTATTACAGATGCCATATATGAAAAAGGCATAAAAAAAGCACTGGAGGTTTTCAGAGAAGATTCTCCGTCAGGCTGGCACAAAAGAATTACAAACTGGAATATGATTTGCAACAGCGGAATCGGTGTTGCGTGCCTTGCAATAGGGGATGATAGCGAATACAAAACAGATTGTGCAATATCCCTTAGTTACATTTTGAGAAACCTTCGCTATGCAGTGGAATATTACCCATCCGATGGCGGATGCGTTGAAGGCCCCGGATATCTTAACTACATGATGAGTCACGGCGTAAACTTTTTTGCATCCCTTGTTAATTCCTTTGGTGATGACTTTGGATATCTTGGCTACAGTTGCTTGAAAAACACCGCATCAGATCCGATTAAACTTTCGGGAAGTCTTTATTCATTTGCCTTTGCATCAAGTTACCCTACAGTCACAAACAAACAACCCTATCTGGGATTTTTCGCCAAGTTCCTTAATATGCAGGAACTTGGCCACTTCAGACTGAAACAGATTGAAAATGCCATTGAAAAGATTGTTTCGGCAGATGAAGATATGAGTGCAATTTCAGGAAACTATAATATTCTTGACATAATCTGGTATGATCCCTCATTTGCTCACACTCCTGAAAATGCAGGTAAAAACGGCTATGACGAAATCTACGGAATAAAAAAAGATACCATCTACGAAGGTGCGGGAATGGTTGCATTTCACAGTGACTACTCTGAAAATCAGGGCTTTGTTGCTGCAGACTTTGGAAAGAACAATGAAACAGGCTCTCACATAGATATGGGAAACTTCGTGTATGAAACAGACGGTGAGCAATGGTTTGTTGAACTTGGTCTTGTTCCCTATGACCTTAAAAACAGTGCAAGCAAAGACTATTACAGGGCAAAACCCGAAGGTCACAACTGCGTTGTAATAAATCCTGACTCATCCTACGGTCAGCCTCACAATGCTAAAGGCTACGCCCAGGATATACATCTTGGTGATGAGTGTTCCTATGCAGTTATGAACATTTCTTCTGCATATGAGGACAATGCGCAATATTTCAAACGCCTCGTATATTTTGACAAAAACACAAAAGGTCTTGCAATAAAGGATAAATTTTTACTAAAAGAAAATGACAGCGAATACTACTGGTTTGCACACACAGGAGCAAAAATAACAATATCCGACGACGGAAAAAGTGCAATCCTTGAAAAGGAAAACGGAAAAAAACTTAAGGTTATGCTTTTGTCAGAGGGTGAATTTTCGGTTATGGATGCAGTAAGACTTCTTCCGAAATCCGATAATATTGACGATGATCCCGAAAATACCGGCATCAAAAAACTTACGGTTCACCAAACAGGAAAAAGCGGTGAATGCGAAATAACAGTTGTGATGGTGCCTCTTTCATCTGATGAAACCGCAGTTTTTCCCGATATATCAAAAATCACATTTTAAATGTCAAAAACAACTGAGGAGAATGAATAATGAATAAAAATCAGTATGAAAAACTCGTGAAATGGAGAAAGAAAATTTTATCTCCCATCCAAGGACATGAGTGGGCAGGAGAAATGGTTCTCAATCCTGCCATAATAAAGGATCCCGAATCTGAAAAAATACATATGCTTTTCCGTGCAACAGGTCCATGGGAAAAAGCCCGGATTGCCGGAAAACCCCTGCCGTATCCCATTTTTTTCGGCTACGGTTGGTCAGATGACGGAGAAAATTTTGAGTTTGACCTTGAAACACCCGCTCTTTCACCAAAACTTGAATATGAAAAAGATAAAATATACATAGAAGACATCCACGGTAACAAATGTCCCGATTTTTCCAACGGATGCATAGAAGATCCAAGACTCTTTTTTATGGAGGGTGAGTGTTATCTTAACGCCGCCTGCAGAATGTTTCCTCCCGGCCCCTACTGGGAGCATGATGACCCTGTACAGTGTATGCCGGATTGGGCATTGACGGATGAAAACGAGTTTGGTACAAGGGGTAATCCAACGGTTAATGTTTTATACAAAGTTGACCTCTCTGCTCTTGGGAAAAAAGAATATGACAAGGCTTTTTCCTATGTGTGCCATCTCACCGATCCCCGAAAAGGTGAGGACAGAGACCTGTTTTTTTTCGAGGACAAAATGGAAATTGACGGCAAAAAATGCTATGTAATGATACATCGTCCCCACCATCCCGACCGCTATGGCCTTTCGGATACAAGACCTTCTATCGTGATGTCTGCGGCTGAAAAATTAACAGATTTTGCCGAAGATAAAAATGTTAAAAGGACACTTCTTCTCACTCCCGACCTTCCCTGGCAAAGTGAAAAGGTCGGAGCAAGCACACCGCCCATTAAACTTAAAGACGGTCAGTGGCTTCTTAACTATCACGGAAAAGAAGATGTCGTAAAAGGTTACGCACAGTCCTTTATGATTCTGGAAAACCAAAAAAATGATTTCCCGAAAATAAAGAATATTTGCAATGATAAAATGATTGTCAACACCGAAGATTTTGAATCACCATCAAAATTTACAACTCCGTGTGTGTTCTTCACAGGTCTCATTAAACATGATTCAGACCTTCTTTGTGCCTACGGTGCGGCAGATGAACACGTCGGACTTATGAAAATTGACTATCCTCTGCTTATGGAGATTTTAAGAAAATGCTAAATGAAAGGAAGATGAGCGCTATGAAAAAAAATTATTATTCTGTTGTTGCCTGTGCATTAACAGTTATTATGCTCATTTCTGTTTTCTGCCCCTTGCTGACCTTTGCTGAAGATGAAACCTATCATCCCGATGCAAACAAAGCAAGACTTCTTTCTGCCCTTGGAGTGGAAACAAAAGATTCTTCAACGGCAGTCACAAGAGGAGATTTTGCAGATTACATAATAAAGGCAGTTAATATGTCTGAAGTTTCGCCCTCGGGTGAGATGCCTTATGAAGATGTTTCACCCGATGATAAATACTATAATTCAGTGGGCGTTCTTTATGACATAGGAGTGTTATCCTATGGCACACAGTTTAATCCTGAAAGGGCAATAACTGCAACCGAAGCGGCAAAAATAATTGTTTCAACTCTTGGCTATGACTATGTTGCCATGGCTCACGGAGGTTATCCTGCAGGTTATCTCTATTGTGTGCATGAAATGGACATAGGCATATATCAGTCAATGGCAATAACCGAGAATGTTATGGCAGACATCCTTTTCGGTATGCTCTCAGCATCCCCCAACCGCCCCTTTGCGGCAAACCGCCTGATGAACTCAGACGGCCCTGACGGATTTTTGGTATATCATAATCTGAGCCATATCCGCGGAGTGGTAACTTCCAACAACATATCATCCATATATTCAGACATCGCCGAAACAAATAAAGGTTATATTACCGTTGAGGGAAAAAGATATAAGGCATCCTCTTCCCTTACCGACGGAAAGAAAAGTCTTTCAGAGTATCTCGGTTGCAGAATTGATGCCTATGTATATGACAAAGACAGTAAAGATGAAGAAATAGTATACTTTGATACAGAATCTGCAAAAACAGTTTCTTTTAACACACGTGAGGCATCAAAAAAAGGTCTTACAATCTATAAAGCAGAAGGAAACAAAGACAAAAAGTACAATCTTTCAAGTGCCTATTCAGTCCTCTATAACGGAAAAATCTGTGATGATTTTTCAGATTCGGATTTTCAGACTCTTGACGGAAAACTGACTCTTTTTGATAATGATTCCGACTCAAAATTTGATATTGTTTCTATCGAAAAGTGCGAATATATGATAAGCGAGGGTGTGAACACACTCTATCTGAGTATCTCGGACAAAAACAAACACACCTACGGCAAAGACAATTCCATTGTAATCTATTTTGACGATCCCAACTGCACATATGAATATTTTATGCAGACGCAAAACGGTCTTGTCGGATGCGGATTTGAAGATTTTGAAAAATTCAATGCATTTTCTGTTGTAATGAGCAAAGACAATCAGTACATCCGCGTAACTGCACTTTCTGACACGGTTTCGGGAAAAGTTACGGAGTTTTCAGACTCCCCCGACGGAGAGGTTGCAATAAACGGTGTTTTCTACGGAAAAACAGAGTATCTGAATAAGCATAATACCCATATAAACTATGACACATATATAACTGCATATCTTACAGAAGATGACAGACTCATATATATAGAATCCGATGAAAACCTTATGAGATACGGCTATCTTATGAAAATTGCAAAGACAGGAACTTTCGGTGAATATTCAGCGGCATTTCTCTTCGATGACGGAAGAAAGGAAACCGTGGGCTTTGGTGACAAGTTTATTCTCGACGGTGAGAAAGTGAGTGCAGAATTCGGAAATTCTTCATCTGTTGCCCACACAAAACTTTTCGACAAACCTCAGCTTGTGAAATATTCCCTTGGCAAAGACGGAAAGTTTTCACGCATAGACACCGCATCTTCTGCGCCATCTGCAGATGCAATTTATACTCAATCGGAAAATACTGATCCAAGCGACAGTCTTCTTGTATATGACAGTATCACAGATCTCAGAAAACGTACCGCTTCCTACACAACCTGCTTTGCTCCCGAACTTGTACCGAGAACGGTAAAGATTTTCTCTGTTCCTAAAATTTTAAACACTTCCGAAGCATCATCATATGTTTTTGATATGGAAGATTTCCGTGTGGCAACAATATCTGAAATCCCTCAGGAATCAATTCCTGTTTTAGTCTATGACATTTCAAGAAACCGTGATGCGGGAGCACTTGTCTGGTACAATTCAGACACCGCAGGCGGTCTTCCCGTGTTGGGCTTAAGAGCCACAACTGCAATTGTCGACAGAATTGTTGATTCTGTCAATGAAGACGGCACTATAGTTAAAAAGATAACTTTCATAACACAATCGGGCACAGGTCTTGCACCAACCTATACAACTGCCCTTTTCACAGAAGACCTTCAGAAAGAATACGACCGCATCGGTTATGAAATAAAACCCGGTGAGATGGTTGCCATTGCCCGCTCAGGAAGCAGTGTTTCAAATATTAAATCCATGGTTAGCGGCGGGGACTGGACAGTAACCAATCCTGATATGTCTTTTCTCTACAGCGAATATCTTAATGAAGATTTCTGCGCAAAAGGAACTCTTCTTGACTTTTCCGATTCAGTAATTTCAGTTCTTTTGGACGATGACGATCCTAATGATGGTTATGACAACAAAAGAATTATTGCATATCCCACAATGAATCTTTCACTTCTTATGAGATTCAACTACCGCACACAAACCTTTGAAAAGGTCAGCCTAAATGACCTAAAAACGGTCTATAATTCCGGAATGGAAAATGCAGACCGCATACTTGTAAGAAGCATATATCTTGAGCCCATGTGCATCGGAGTATATCCGTCGGATAATCAGTAAATTATACTTTTCTCACTCTTAATGGGAATGTAAAAAAAGTCCAGACCGCAAAAAGGCAGTGATAATAAGCAATACAGAGTATTAATTAGCCTGTAAATCATTTGAATTTGCTAAAAATGTTGAAAAACATCTGTTTTTCAGATGTTTTTCTTCAATTATATGCCTTTTTGCTATTGCCAAATCTCACCACTCGCAGTACCTTTGTACAGCTTCGGGTTACCACTCAAAGCATGGCTCTGCCCTGCTTTGAGTTCGATTTGACAATT
>SVJK01000036.1 GCA_015069015.1 Oscillospiraceae bacterium | reverse complement strand
ATCATAAGCACTCTGCCACCAAGGTTGTCCTTCCTTTGAGGTAAAGTCTGTATCAGGGTACAGTATTCTCATAACTACTGTGATAAACTCTGCCTTTGTCATAGTATCATTAGGGCAGAAGAGGTTGTTGCCTTTACCATTAAACAGCCCTTTTTCTGTCATTTCTGTAACAGTATCATAATACCAGTCACCTGTGTTAACATCTGTAAAACCTGCTGCAGAAACAGAAAGAGAAGATATAAGCATAATTCCTATTAAAATACTAATTAAAAATCTTTTCATTTTTTCAAAACTCCTTTGTAAATAAAAAATGCATCACCCATATTTCAGAGTGATGCACTGAAAAACATACATACTCTGACTTAAGGTTACTATACTCTTAATATCCCTTGCTTTTAACAGTCAAGTTTGTCAGAGAGTATGCTTTTACCAAAAGCATACCTCAACTGTTAAAAATTATGCAAAGAGATACAACTTACCCATTATATTAAGAGAATAACATAAACATTATAACACATAATGTTTATGCTATTCAATACTTCAAGAGTAATTTCCTTGAAGTGGTCACATTATATATCTTCTGGGTGCTTTAGTCAACTATTGTTTGTGTTTCTGGCAAAATAAAAAACAGGGGGAAGTTTCACCCAAATTATGGGGAAACTCCACCCTTAATTCTTAAAAACACTTATATCTTAATACTTAATGACATTTTGAGAGTGAGTAATATAGTTAATAATATAAATAGGTGCTTTTCACCTATTTATATTCCTTAATTAAGATATGAAGTAGGTACATAACCTACTTCATAATAATTTTTACCTTAAAAGAGAGATATTAAAAATATATTCTTAAATATCTTGATAGAGATAGAGAATACTTTTTACAAAGAAAATGGACCTTGTTGGTTTATCCAACAAGGTCCATTTGATATTTTGTTTTGCCTTTTAAATTATATCTTGGTTTGCCCCAAGACAATAAGCCAGATTCAAATTACATTTCTGCAATTTTTGCCTGTGCTGCAGCAAGACGTGCAATCGGCACACGGAAAGGTGAGCAGGAAACATAATCGAGACCGATTTTGTGGCAGAATTCAACGGATACAGGGTCACCGCCGTGTTCACCACAGATACCGCAGTGCATTTCGGGACGAACTTTTTTACCCATTTCTACTGCAAGTTCCATAAGTTTACCTACACCTGTCTGGTCAAGTTTAGCAAAGGGATCGTTTTCAAAGATTTTTGCATCATAGTATGCATCAAGGAATTTGCCTGCATCGTCTCTTGAGAAACCGTAGGTCATCTGTGTAAGGTCGTTTGTACCAAAGCAGAAGAATTCAGCTTCTTTAGCGATTTCATCAGCTGTGAGTGCTGCTCTTGGGATTTCAATCATTGTACCAACTTCATATTTGAGGTCAGCGCCTGCAGCAGCGATTTCAGCATCTGCAGTTTCAACAACAACTGCTTTTACATATTTGAGTTCTTTGATATCGCCTACGAGAGGAATCATGATTTCAGGAACAATGTTCCAATCAGCATGAGCTTTTTTAACATTGATTGCAGCACGGATAACTGCTTTTGTCTGCATTTTTGCAATTTCAGGATATGTTACTGCAAGACGGCAGCCACGGTGACCCATCATGGGGTTGAATTCGTGGAGAGAA
The DNA here is from genome assembly GCA_015069015.1 of Oscillospiraceae bacterium. Classification (GTDB taxonomy): domain Bacteria; phylum Bacillota; class Clostridia; order UMGS1810; family UMGS1810; genus RGIG1828. The sequence continues at coordinate 21,860 of SVJK01000036.1, read as the reverse complement.
TCAATGATTGCTTTGATATCTTCAACAGATTTACCCTGTGCAGCAGCAAGTGCTTTGATGTCTGCTTCTTCTGTGGGAACAAACTCGTGGAGAGGAGGATCAAGGAATCTGATTGTTACAGGATGTCCTTCAAGAGCCTCATAGAGTTTTTCAAAGTCTCCCTGCTGATAAGGAAGAATTTTTTCAAGAGCAACTTCTCTTTCTTCAACTGTATCTGCACAGATCATTTCACGGAATGCAGCGATTCTGTCAGCTTCAAAGAACATATGTTCTGTACGGCAAAGACCAATACCTTCTGCACCGAGTTCTCTTGCTTTTTTAGCATCTGCAGGAGTATCTGCATTTGTACGAACTTTGAGTGTTCTGAATTCGTCAGCCCACTGCATGATACGTCCGAATTCGCCTGCAATTTCAGCATCAACTGTGGGGATGATACCATCGTAGATGTTACCTGTTGAACCATCGATGGAAATTTCATCACCTTCTGTGAAGGTTTTGCCTGCGAGTGTGAATTTTTTGTTTTCTTCATCCATGTTGATGTCTCCGCAACCGGATACACAGCATGTTCCCATACCACGAGCAACAACTGCTGCGTGAGATGTCATACCACCACGAACTGTGAGGATACCCTGAGCAGCTTTCATACCTGTGATATCTTCAGGAGATGTTTCAAGACGAACAAGAAGAACTTTTTCGCCTCTTGCATTCCAGTTTTCAGCATCTTCTGCTGTAAATACGATTTTACCGCAAGCAGCACCGGGGGAAGCACCAAGACCTTTACCGATGGGTGTTGCAGCCTTGAGTGCTTTAGCATCAAACTGAGGATGCAAAAGTGTGTCAAGGTTACGGGGATCGATCATAGCAACTGCTTTTTTCTTATCAATCATACCTTCATCTACCAGGTCACAAGCGATTTTGAGAGCAGCTTTTGCAGTTCTCTTACCGTTTCTTGTCTGGAGCATGTAGAGTTTTTTGTTTTCAATGGTAAATTCCATATCCTGCATATCTCTGTAGTGATCTTCAAGGATTTTGCAAACCTTGTTGAATTCAGCGAATGCTTCGGGGAATTTTTCTGCCATCTGAGCGATAGGCATGGGAGTACGAACGCCGGCAACAACGTCTTCACCCTGTGCATTAACAAGGAATTCACCCATGAGTCCGGGTTCACCTGTTGCAGGGTCACGTGTGAAGGCAACACCTGTACCACAGTCATCACCCATGTTACCAAATGCCATCATCTGTACGTTAACAGCGGTACCCCATGAATAAGGAATATCGTTGTCACGACGGTATACATTCGCTCTGGGGTTGTCCCATGAACGGAATACTGCTTCTACTGCACCCATAAGCTGTTCTTTGGGATCAGTTGGGAAGTCTTTACCGATTTTGTTTTTATATTCTGCTTTAAAAGCCATAGCAAGCGCTTTGAGGTCATCTGCTGTGAGTTCGATGTCCTGTTTTACGCCCTTTTCTTCTTTCATTTCATCGATGAGCTGTTCGAAGTATTTTTTACCAACTTCCATAACAACGTCAGAATACATCTGGATGAATCTTCTGTAGCAGTCCCAAGCCCATCTGGGATTTCCTGTCTTTGCAGCCATTGTTTCAACAACTTCTTCATTGAGACCAAGGTTGAGGATTGTGTCCATCATACCGGGCATAGATGCTCTTGCACCTGAACGTACGGATACGAGAAGGGGATTTTCCTTATCGCCGAATTTTTTGCCGCAGATTTCTTCCATTTTGATGATGTTTTCCATAATTTCAGCCTGGATTTCAGCGCTGATTTTACGACCATCTTCATAGTACTGGGTACATGCTTCTGTGGAAACTGTGAAGCCCTGGGGAACAGGGAGACCGATATTGGTCATTTCAGCAAGGTTTGCACCTTTACCGCCGAGAAGGTTTCTCATAGTAGCATTACCTTCGGAAAAAAGATATACATACTTATGTGCCATTTCCAATTACCTCCAATTTTTTCTGATTAACCAACGTTAATTTTATAACAAAATGCAAAAAAATTCAAGCATTTAACAAAATTTTTTCCAAAAATTCAAATTTTTATTAAAATTTAGGAAAAAGTGCAGGATAAAACCTGCACTTTTGTCTATTATTTATGAACAAATTATACTTTTAAAATATTCTAACTTTGCTGAAACTATTTCGAGCTTGTTAACAAGATACTTTTCGCATATCTCTGACGCTTCTTTTATGGCATCGGAAGATGCATTGAATTTGAAAACTGACTTAAAATCCGAAGCACAGATATATGCAAGCATTCTGAGGCATGAGCCTGAAATTTTAACGGATTCAGGACTATGACCTGAGTCGTGACAGGATTTGCACACGATTCCTCCCTCATAAGTATCAAAATATTCAAGTTCTCTTGTGCTATTGCAGATACTGCATTGATTCATAACAGGACTATAACCTGAATTACACACAGTTTTCATTTCATATATGGCTTTTAGTTTGATGAGTTCATCTTTTTCTGTTTCAGGATTTTGTGTGTTTACTTTTGATATCATAAAAAGAGTGTTCAGAGTGAAACGGAAAAATTCATCATCATATGCAATTTCGTCTGAAATCAAAGACACAATGTCAGTGATATAGGATGCAAGGCTTGTTTTTTGTACGCTTGTGCGAATATCATAAAAGTTTTCTATCACCTGCGCAGATGTTATGTAGCCAAGACCTTTTGAAGTGTCTATCACAAAATCCGAATAACAAAAAGGCTGAAGTGCAGAAAAATCCTTATGCTTATGTGACCTTATCCCCTTTGACATGGCGGTAATTTTTCCTGTTTCGGGGAAAAAAACCGTAAAGAGACGGTCATTGTCATTTATGTTACTGTATTTAAGTACCAAGCCTTTTTCTTTTATTATAGCCATAATTCTCTCCGCAATTTAAAATTCTTCTGTTCTTTCTCTTCCCTCAAGATATGCAATCATATTATTTACAAGAAGGTTCCAACTCTGAAATCCTATATTTGTTACGCCCTCCCCCGTGTCGGGATGATAATACTCGTGCATCTGTCCGTTTTTAATAATGTCCTCACCAAAGAGTTTCACTGTTTTTTCGGCAATTTCTCTTGCCTCATTTTCATATCCGTAACGAATGAGTCCCACAAATGACATATAATTCGCAATACCCCACACAGGACCTGTCCAACAGGAAGGATTTCCTACGGTATATGAAATGTGATACATTTTTTCAAGTTTTGAAAGTGAACGGATTCCATATGGCGAACAGAGTGTTTTTTCATTTTTGAAATTTTCTTCAACAATTCTCTTTGCCTGCTCATCTGTTGCCACACCACACCACATGGACATCATACCTGTCCAGGTGTCTATTCTTTCTATGATACATTCATGTTTTCTTGGATTGCCTTTATGAAGCCAGTCATTTGGATCATCGGGGCGAAGACTCAGGTCGGCGCTGTAATAATATCCGCATTTTTCATCCCAAAGATGCTCTCTCATTGCGTTTTTGAGATTCTCCTGTTCCTTTTCATATGCTTTTGAGTCTTTATTCATACACCTGCAGATATATGCGAACGCTTCAAGTTCTTTATACATCAGGGCATTAAGATACATATTTGCACTTGAACATCTCTGTCTGTTAAAGGCTGTGGGATCATTGTCAAATCCTATTGCAAAATCATCAATCCAAAAATACAGTCCTGTTTTTTCATGACGGCAATTTTTCATATAATACAAAATAAATTTTTCCAGTTTTGAAAAATCATCTTCAAACCACGAACAGTCGCCGTTTGTCTTTTTGACTATAAAAGCAAGATGCTGAATGAGGCAGGGTTTATGAAAATTACTTTCTTCTCTCCAGAATCTGTCATTATCTTCTTTGGCACAACTGACCAAAATAGGAATTCTGCCGTCATCTTTTGCAAAATCAAGAAAATTCTTTATGCATCCTTTTTCATATTCAACATATTCTTTTTCATCTTCAGAATTATCTGTGTGAATCTGTGTTATGGCAACATCGGTAAGCCAACTGTCCCAGTCCCACAGTTGATTCTGATAGGCACATCCGGGAACGATGAAAGGATATTTCAATTCTCCGGTTGCCTCTCTTGTTATCTTCTTATACTCTTTTTTGGAATATTCTTTTATTGCTTCAATATACTTTTTCATAGATTCCTCCTAACCCGTTTTGGGTGTGTGTTTTACCAAAGGCATTGATAAATCCTGCCAGAGTGAGCATAATTATATTTTTAAGTTCAGGTTTTTGTCTCAGTTCTTTCCTCATACTCATCGTCCCTTATTCTATATTCTTTGACATATATATATGAGGTGCACCTGCCTCCATATAGAACTCTCCTTTTTTGGAAAATCCTATTCTTTCGTAAAATCCTACCGCAGAATCTACAGCGCTGAGTTCTATCATTGAGAACTCATTTTCTTTTGAATATTCAAAAAGGTAATTCAAAAGCTTTTTGCCATAGCCTTTTTTTCTCACACTTTCATCGACACATACTCTGCCTATGTGAAGATAATTTTCAATCTTTTCTGCACGAAGGTATGCCAGAAGTTTTCCCGAATCATAAAGGCAAAAATGCATAAGACCTTTGTCTTTTCCGTCAAAGTCAACTTCTTTTGGGACTGCACGTCCTATTACAAAAGTTTTTGTTCTGAGGTTTATTATATCATCATTTAAATCATTTAAAATTTTAAATTCCATTTTATCACCTGTCGGTTTCTATGAGTCCGAACTCTTTGAGCATATTATTTGAATTTCTCCAGTCGGATTTAACCTTTACCCAAAGTTCCATAAACACTTTTGCCGAAAGCATCTTTTCACAATCAAGCCTTGCTCTTGTTCCTATCTCTTTTAATGTTTTTCCGCCTGCACCTATTATGATTCCTTTGTGAGAGGCTTTTTCGCAGTATATGTTGGCGTTTATGTCATAGAGATCCTCTTCGCCTTTTTTTCTGTGTTTCATTTTGACAATCTCTATGGCGATTCCGTGGGGAACTTCTTTATCGAGAAGATGGAGCATCTTTTCGCGGATAATCTCTGCTATAATCTGTCTTTCCTGTTGGTCGGTCACCATATCCTCAGGATAATACATAGGTCCTTCATATAAATTTTCTTTAATGACAGATTTCAAGATATCCACTCCATCACCTGTACGGGCACTGACAAAAACTGTTTCCTTGAAAGGATGAATTTCGTTGTATCTTTTGACAACCGCTAAAAGTTCTTCTTTTTTTACGGTATCTGTTTTATTGATAACCAAAATTGTGGGGATGTCCCCTATTTTTTCGATGATTTTTTCTTCAGAAGGTGTTATTGAATCTTTGGGTTCTACAACCATTAAAAGAACATCAACATCACCTATGGCTGAATCCACTGCTTTCATCATATTCTCACCGAGTTTATTTTTTGGGCTGTGAAACCCGGGAGTGTCCAAAAATACCACCTGACTGTCCTCATCTGACATTATGGCAAGAATCTTACTTCTTGTGGTTTGAGGTTTTGATGATATGATGGCAATTTTCTGCCCGACCATTTTATTTAAGAGAGTTGATTTTCCCACATTGGGACGTCCGATTATTCCAACATATCCCGATTTGAATTCTGACATATTATCACCTTATCTTCTGAGATTTAATATTTCCATTACCGCTTCTTCTTTTTGTCTCATAACTTCCCTTTCGTCTTCGTCCTCGTGGTCATAGCCTATGAGGTGAAGAATGGAATGGCAAGTGAGATAACTCATTTCTCTTTCTATGGAATGACCAAATTCTTCAGATTGTTCCTTTGCCCTTTTTGCACAGAGAACAACATCACCAAGAATTAGTCTCCCTTCATAGAAATCTCCGGCATCCTCATTAAATGTTCCGTCTATAAGATTCACAACAGGGAAAGACAGAACATCTGTCACATTATCTATTCCTCTGTGTTCATTATTTATCTCTTTAATTTCATCTTCTTCCACTATGCTTATACTTACAAAGCATGGAATTTCCACTTTTTCATAGGAAAGCGTGGCTTCTACGGTTTTTTCTAAAAGTTTTTCCATTTCTTCGCAAAGGTCCGGATTCTCTCTTACATCCTCAATGTATATTTCATTTACCATATCGCATCTCCTACTTTTTATCTTTTGACACCTTTTGTCTTCTCTCATCTCTTTTTTCATATGCCTTTATAATCTGCTGAACAAGGCGGTGACGTACAACGTCTTTTTCCGTGAGATAGCAAAAGGAAATATCTTCTATGTTTTTGAGAACTCCGGTAACATCTTTAAGACCGCTCTTTTTTCCGTCAGGCAAATCCATCTGTGTTATGTCACCTGTTACAATTGCTTTTGAATTAAATCCTATACGTGTGAGAAACATTTTCATCTGTTCAGGTGTTGTATTTTGCGCTTCATCAAGAATGATGAAACTGTCATCGAGAGTTCTTCCTCTCATATATGCAAGAGGAGCAATTTCGATGGCACCTCTTTCTGTCAGTCTCTGATAGGCTTCCATGCCAAACATTTCATAGAGAGCATCGTACAAAGGTCTTAAATACGGATCAACTTTATTCTGAAGGTCGCCGGGCAAAAACCCAAGTTTCTCCCCCGCTTCAACTGCAGGTCTTGTGAGTATTATGCGGCTTATGTTTTTGGCTTTGAATTCCTTTACAGCCATTGCAACCGCCAAGTATGTCTTACCTGTTCCGGCAGGCCCTATCCCAAAGGTGATGGTATTGTTTTTTATAGCCTCAACATAATTTTTCTGTCCCAGAGTTTTACTTTTCACAGGTTTTCCTTTTGCAGTTATAAGGATGCAGTCTTTTCCGTACAAAGCAGTGTCATCCACTCCATCTTTTGCCATCTCAATGGCATAGGCAAGATTCTGATCTGTGATGGTCTCTCCCGATTCAAGAAGTTTAAAAAGGCTCATTATAACAGTTTGTGCCTTTTTAACATTTTCATCAAGACCTGATATTTTTATGTTGCTGTCACGGCTTACAACCGAAACATCAAATTCCTTTTTTATGATGTTGATGTTTTTGTCAAACTCGCCGAAAACAGATATGATTTTTTCAATATCTGAAAATTCAATAATCTTTTCCAAAAATATTACCTCCAACCGATTTCAATGGGAAGTTCTTCTCCTATGTCTTCTATGCAATGCGCCGTCACAGACACCGTGGATGATTTATCATCGTAGTTTTTTTCTATGTCTATAATTTCGGCATCATAGGGCAAAGTGCTTCTGAGTCTTTGTATGAGATTTTCAGTTGTCTTATTAACTGCCTCATTATATCCCATTGTACATTCTTTTTTTATTATCTCACAATATTTGCTATTTGTAAATCCCAAAGAAAAATAATTTTTCCCAAATATTGTTATTTTTTTATTATTTTGCCTTTCCATGTATAACCCTTTCCTCTCAGAGCCTGTTTTTATTACCTGCCCTGCGATTTTCAGTCCGTATGTTCTTTTACTTTTACCTGTCAATTCATAGGAATAATATGTGAAATTACAATTTTCGCTCAAGGTATAGGTAGTATATGCTTTAACGCTTCCTTTTGAGTGAACAAAACGAACCGGAGCATATTCATTTGAATCATACACTCCGCCGATTAGCAAATCCCCTTTTTTTACATATGTTCCCGGTTTTGCATATAAAACACCTGACTCAGATATTGCTTCGCGTATGACTCCGTCTTTTTCCGCAATTATGTTACAGGCATAATCATAATCAAAAACCTCAGGGACTGATATTTTTTCTCTCACATCGACATATGCCGTTGTCCCTTTGATATCTATCCACACCCATGAAAGATGATCACATTTTTTTAATATTTCTTCCTTTATTTCATCAGGTTTTACAGACCATAAAAGCGTACCCTTTTTAACTCCGCAATCTGATATGACAGATTTAATCTGTTCATCTGTCAAATACACATTTCCCGACACTTTTATTTCCCTTATGAAAATGGAATTCAGAAAGAAAAGAAGTGAAAAAAGCAATGATGCAACAATTAATGCAATGCGGTTTCTGTAAAGGAATATCTTCATGGCTATGCCGAATCTTCCTTCCACTTTAACAGAAGTGCTTTTTTCTTTTGCAATTGATACGGTTTTTTTTAATGTGGTAGACAGTATATCACCATAGAAACTGTCGGATAGTTTTTTTAGGTTTTTGAGTTCTATATTTCTGCTTTTACATTCATCAATAAACTCATATATATTATCACCGTCAAATTTTAGTCTTATGTATCCGACAACCTTCCAGAACACTTTCACATCTCCCTGCTTTAATATCATGTTTGTTATGCAAAATCAATTGCGGCAATACTTCCTTTCAGATATATTTCCTCCTGACTGAGAGAAGCAATGTAGAGAGATTCACCATTTATAAAAATATTATCATTGCCGCATCTTAGTACTATCATATTCTCATCGTAGGAAGCAATTGTGTAACTTCCTTTAATGCACATCATTCCTCCTTGATATATTAATTTATATTTTATATCAAACATTCTTTTCCCCTCATTGACAAACAAAATATTTTCCGCTTATTATTCATATGTGTGTATATTTTTAAATATGTTTTAATGGGGGCGAATTTATGAAAAAAGCGAGAGATATTTTATTTTTTTCACTTCTGTGTTTAATAATATGGGGGTTGATTTCCAATTCCAAAACAATCAGCAGAGAAATCCTGTCAAGTCTCAAACTTTGGGCAACTGTTCTTATACCGTCACTTTTTCCTTATCTTGTCATTTCCGGATATATTGTTCAAAAAGGCTTTCCGCCCTTTTTTAAGCCATTAAAGAAATTAATATCAAGAGTTTTCAACATCAGTTATCCATCTTCCGAAGTTTTCCTCTGCTCCCTTTTGTGCGGATATCCATGCGGTGGGATTTGTGCATCTGACATATACGAAAAAGGATTAATTGACAAAAAAGAGGCCCAAAGACTTATATGTTTCACGAACGGTGCAAGCCCTGTTTTTCTAATATGTGCCGTTGGCGGAGTTATGACAGGAAGCACAGGTCTTGGAATTCTAATGTACGCTGTTCAGACTCTGTCATCAATAATCATCGGCATTATTCTTGGTATGTCCTGCAAAAAACTACATTGTAAAGAAAGTAAAAACTATACATATATAAATACTCCTTCCCTTACCGAATGCTGCGAAAAGTCTGTTTCGACAATTGTAAATATTGCAGGGTATATAGTTGTTGCAACATCTCTCGGAGAAATTATTTTGTACATACTTTCTCTGCTTTTTGGATATAGTCAGCCTTTGAAGTACGCTGTCTATTACCTTATTGAAATATCAAAATCAATGAAACTTCTGTCCCAATACAGTTCATCAGACATTGTTTTCTCACTTATGTGTGCCTGCGCATCTTTTGGAGGCGTTTCTGTAATTTTTCAAATTTTCGGTGTTATTAATAAATCCTTGAAAACTCCCGGGATAATTATTTCAAGATTTTCCGGAGCTATTTTAAGTTTTATGCTCGGGTTTGCCGTAAAGAATTTAGTGAAAACAGATATTCTCAATATAAATCCGACTGTTCCTCTTGTCGTCTCTCTTTTATTTTCTGTTATTATTTTTGTTTGCTTTATTTTCAAAAAGAAAAAAACAGGCTATCCCATTAATGAATAGCCTGTCACATTTTAGGTTTAATCAGAGAATGTATACATTCACACTTCGTCTGCCAAATTGCATACATTCATTTCTTGTGTTATAGAAAAGGTCAACTTTGTTTCCTTTTATTGCTCCACCGGTATCCTCAGCTGTGCAATATCCGTATACATAGCTTCCATCTGTGGAAACTATATACATTTTTGTGCCAAGAGGAATGACTCTCGGATCTACTGCAACGGTTCCAACCTTTGCATATGTTCCTGAAGCCGTGATTCCATATCCGGGCGAACCGGGATACTTTCCGCAGCTTTCAAAGGAAAGGTCATACGCTGTCGCCTGACACGTGAGGACTTTTTTGTAGGGAATTACCTGACCGTTAACGCTTATTGAAAGTTCTTTTGTACCTTCCGTGATTACTTCATCAACGGGCTGAACGGATACCTCCTCGCCCGAAAATGTACGGGAAACTTCAACGCCGTCACGGTACTCAACATCATAGTATTTTATCTTTTTGCCGTTTTGTCCCACTGTTGTAACTGTTCTTACACCTTTGTCCAGTGTGTCGTCATAAACAGTTGTGGAACTATAGGGAATTGTTTCTTCAAAGGTTTCAGTTACACGATCATACTTTATGATGCTGATTTTGTTGCCCGTGGCTTCGAGTTTCTCATCAAGATCAACATCAAATATGTCATCTTCGTCTGCGTCAATTACACCTTTTTTTATAAACTCTCTGTAGGTCTGTGCATCCGTCCAGTAGGTAACCTGCTCTCCGCGATAATTTACATCAAGAAGTCTCAGCCTTTTTATAATAATAAGATGTGTGTCATCTACATCGGAACTCACGGCAGGATATATAACATCGGTATCAGAAATTTCAATTCCCTGCTCTCCTATAATATCCTTAACTGTATGCTGAGAAGTATATACAGTAAGTTCGTTGCCTCCATCTATAATTGTTACCTTTTCGTTCCACGGTGCAGCATATACAGTTGTTATAGATAAAAGAAACAAAACTGTAATAACCATGGTTAATATACATCTTGATTTTAAAAACTTATCATTGTGTATGGATTTCATAATAATCATAATATCCACCTCCTGATTTCGAATTTTAATCAACAGCCTCAATTTTAGACTATTTAATTTTTTTTGTCAAATTTGTTTCAAAAATACTATGTGCATTTTTGACAAAGTGGGGACGGGATTTAATAAATAGAGTGATATCGGGCATAAAATCCCTAAAATCCTTTGTTTTTCCCACAAAAACGCGTTTATTAATGATTATTCAGGTGTTAATTAAAAATTACAAAAATGTTACAAAACAAGTTTTTTTTGTGTATTGTACACAAAAATTATTCGTGTCTTTTGACAATATATAGTGTGACACAAGGTGTATCCGGCAATATATTGATTGAATCATATAAAAAAACCCAATAAATACATATTATTTTATAATATTAATTACGTTATTTAGTATATTTGATAATTATGTTCGTTTTTTAGTCAATGATGCCCTTTTTTAATATAACCAAATATGTTTAAAAACATACCATTTTTTTGAAATTCGCAAAAAAATCCCCGAAATAAAGGCTATTATAACCTTTTTCGGGGATGTTTTTTTGTGAATTAATCCTGTTTCTTCCTATTATATTGTACTGCCAATCTCTTATACTCATCATATCCGTATATGGCATTTAGACACTCTAACATCATATTTGATGACATTCTCACAGGAAGTCCAAGACTTTTTAGAAACCCTGTTCTTTTTATATGGCTGTCAGCAAGACCTGAAAATCCATCAATGCAAAGGTCGGATTTTGTAATTCGTCTTTTGTTTTCACCGCTATCAATTTCAGGTGTTGCGGCATTTTTAAGAGCATCTATGATTATTTCGTTACTGACACCTTCAACACCTAAAAATCCTTCTTTCGAGGGTTTATCCTTTCGCCTTTCCTTGCCTTTTATATCGGGAATATAGGCATGTTTTACGTTTTTGCCGTGAAGAACGTTTTTGATGTAGTTTCTGATCTGAAATCCTGCCCTGTCGCTGTCTGTGAAGACGATGATCCCTTTTTTGTCTGCAAGGGCAGAAAGCATCCGCATCATTGATTTATTTTTAAATATCATAAATCCATCTGTAACAACTATTGTTGCATCTACTATGCCGGACAGTTTAATTTTATCATAATTTCCTTCAACTACAATTGCTTCTTTTATTTTCAGCATTTTCCCACTCCGATTAGTTTCTGAGACTGTGAATTGGTGCAGGGATACGTCCGCCTCTTTTGACAAATTCTTCACTTGAAGCATCATTCACCGCCATAACAGGGCCTGTGCCGAGAAGTCCGCCAAATTCAACCACATCTCCAACTTTCTTTCCGGGTGCGGGAATTATGCGGACTGCTGTTGTTTTGTTGTTAATCATACCTATAGCCGCTTCATCTGCAATGATTGCAGAAATTGTTGACGCGCTTGTATCACCGGGGATGACAATCATATCAAGTCCCACAGAGCAAACACAAGTCATTGCTTCAAGTTTATCCAAAGAAAGAGCACCGCATTTGGCTGCAGAAATCATCCCTGCATCTTCAGAGACAGGAATGAATGCACCACTTAAGCCTCCTACATAGGATGATGCAAAAACTCCACCCTTTTTTACTGCATCATTAAGGAGTGCCAGAGCAGCAGTTGTGCCATGGGTTCCGCACTTTTCAAGTCCCATTTCTTCTAATATATATGCAACGCTGTCACCAACAGCAGGTGTTGGTGCTAATGAAAGATCCACAATACCAAAGGGTACACCAAGGCGTTTTGATGCTTCGAGAGCTACAAGTTGTCCCATTCTTGTTACTTTAAAAGCAGTTTTCTTGATAGTCTCGGAAACAACTCCAAAATCACATCCCTTAACTTTTTCCAAAGCATGTTTTACAACTCCGGGACCGCTTACGCCAACATTTATAACGCAATCGGGCTCCCCTACTCCGTGAAATGCACCTGCCATAAAGGGGTTATCCTCAACACTGTTGCAAAAAACGACAAGTTTTGCGCAGGCAAATCCATCCTGATTTTTTGAAAGTTCAGCCGCTGTTTTTATGGTTTTTCCCATAAGTGCCACAGCATCCATATTAATTCCGCTTTTGGTATTTCCCACATTTACCGAAGAACACACTATGTCCGTGGTTGAAAGCGCCTCAGGGATTGAATCTATTAAAATTTTATCCGCTGTTGTAAATCCCTTATGCACAAGAGCGGAAAAACCACCAAGAAAGTTAACTCCCACCTGTTTTCCTGCCCTGTCAAGGGCTTTGGCATAGGGAACATATGATTTTGCATCAGATGATGCAGCAACCAAAGATATGGGGGTTACGGAGATTCTTTTATTGATGATGGGAATTCCGAGTTCTCTTTCTATTGACTCACCTGTACTTACAAGATTTTCCGCTTTTTTGCATATCTTATCATAAATCTTTTCCGAGGAAATATTTATATCGGAAGATGCACAGTCAAGAAGTGATATGCCCATGGTGATTGTTCTTATGTCAAGATGCTCACTGTCTATCATATGCATTGTTTCTTCCATTTCAAATCTGTTTATCACCAAATACGCCTCCCCTGCTTAGATTCTGTGCATTGATTCAAATATACTTTCAAGTTGAATTCTCACATCAACGCCAAGTTTTTTCCCCTCATTGGATAACACATCGGAAATTTTTTCAAAGGGGGCTGAAGCGTCATCAATATCTACAATCATCATCATTGTGAACATATCGTCAAGAATTGTCTGTGAAATGTCCAGAATGTTTATTTTGTTCTCTGAAAGAACTTTTGTAACGCCATAAATTATACCAACTTTATCTTTACCTATTACCGTTATTATCGCCTTTTTCATAATACTCTCCTCCGTTAGTTCTGTCTTGAACGCACTACCTCATATATCATCAAAGCACCCGCTACAGATGCGTTTAGTGATGATATTTTCCCAAGCATCGGAATTCTTACTATAAAGTCACACTTTTCCTTTACAAGATGAGAAATTCCCTTTCCTTCGTTTCCGATTACAATTGCAACAGATCCTGAAAAATCATGGGTATATATGGTGTTTTCGCCATCCATATCTGCACCAACCACCCATATGTTCTCCTTTTTTAACTGTTCAATGGTTCGGGCGATGCTTGAAACTTTGGCAACAGGCGTAAATTCTACTGCACCTGCTGATGTTTTTGCAACAGTTGCGCTAAGTCCCACACTATTATGTTTTGAGATTATTACTCCGTGGACACCTGCAGCATTGGCACTTCTGAGTATTGAACCGAGATTGTGCGGATCGGCTATATCATCACAAATTACTATGAAAGGATGTTCATTTTTTGATTTTGCAATTTTTATGATATCAGACACGCTCACATACTCTTTGGCTGCAGCATATGCAATTATGCCCTGATGAGAATGAGATGTAGAGAGTTTATCAAGTTTTGCTTTTTCTACATATGATACAGCTATCCTTTTCTCTTTTGCAAGAGCAAGAATCTTTATGACGGAACCCTGTTTTTCGCCTTTTTGAACAAGAATTTTATCTATTGTCCTTCCGGAGCGAAGTGCTTCCATCACCGGATTTCTTCCTTCTATTTTATCCATGGATTTATTATTTTCAGATTTCATATTTCCTCCCTTGAGCATCAATATGACAAAATGTTACCTAAAAAAACGGAGACACACAAGAGTGCATGTCTCCGGATTAACACTATTATGCAAAATTAAATTTATCGTGAATTACGCTAACCGCTCTGTCTGCATTTTTCTTGTTAATAAGAACAGATACTTTGATTTCTGATGTGGAAATCATATGAATATTGATGTTTGCATCATAAAGCGCTTCAAACATTGTGCTCGCAACTCCGGGATTATTTACCATACCGGAACCTACAATTGAAACCTTTGAATAATCTGTACTTGTTTTTATTTCTTCAAAGCAAAGAGACTCTTTGTTTGATTCAAGGAGCTCAACTGTCTTTTCAAGATTTCCTTCTGATACTGTGAAACTGATATCTTTCATACCTTCTCTGCCAATTGACTGAAGGATAATATCAACATTTATGCCTTTTCCTGCAAGAAGTGAAAATACTTTAAACGCCATACCGGGTTTATCTTCGATATTGCAGATAGAAACTCTTGCAACATCATTATCTCTTGTCACACCTCTGACCAACATTTTTTCCACTTTGTTTACCTCCTTAACAACTGTACCTTCATTTTTATTCAAACTGGAGCGTACAGTCAGATTTATATTATATTTTTTTGCCATTTCAACAGAACGGTTGTGAAGTACATTTGCACCAAGACTTGCAAGTTCAAGCATTTCATCATATGAAATTGAATCAAGTTTTTTTGCTGTGGGAACAATTCTTGGATCTGCAGTGTAAACACCGTCAACGTCTGTATAAATTTCACACATATCTGCACGCAGTGCTGCTGCAATTGCAACGGCAGATGTATCTGAACCGCCTCTTCCGAGAGTTGTTATATCATCATATTTATTGATTCCCTGGAAACCTGCAACGATAACAATGTGATTGGAATCTATTTCCTTATGAAGACGCTCTGTGTCAATTTTTGAAATACGGGCGCCTCCGTAGTTTGCATCGGTTTTCATCCCAATTTGCCATCCTGTGAGGGATACTACAGGATAACCCAGTTTTTGTATTGCCATTGCAAGAAGGGAAATTGAAATCTGTTCTCCTGTTGAAAGAAGCATATCCATTTCTCTTTTTGATGCATTGGGATTAATCTCTTTTGCCTTTTCAATTAAATCATCTGTTGTGTCACCTTGTGCTGAAACAACTACAACAACAGAATTACCCTGCTTGTATGTGTCAACAATTCTATTGGCAACATTCATTACCCTTTCGGCATCGCGTACAGATGAACCGCCGAATTTTTGAACTATTAAGCCCATTTTTATACCTCCAATTCAATATTGAATAACTGTGCCTTCATTGTCTGCTTCAAGCATTACAAGACGCCAGTTTTTTAGATTTGTTTTTATAAGCTGTCTCATATTATATTCAAAATCAGCATTATCTTTGCTGATAACTGACATGATTGTAGGTCCGGCACCACTTATAAAACTTCCGTAGGCGCCAAAACGTCTTGCACATCTTGTGATATATTCACCGCTTTTTATGAAGGGAAACCTGAATCTTTGATGAATTTTGTCCCTGAAGCAGGAATACAGGAGTTTTTCATCACCCGAAAAAAAAGCAGATGCAAGGAGCGATGCGTGAGCAACATTATATGTCACGTTCCGCATATGCACAAATTTCGGAAGAGCAAGCCTTGAACGTTTTGTCTGCAGATAAAAATCCGGAATCATTGCCGCAAACCTCAAATTGCAGGAAACATCGGTACGTGAATATATCACTTTTTCTCTTTCTGCATAAGAAACCGTATATCCTCCAAGCAGTGCCGGAGTGACATTGTCAGGATGTCCTTCCAGAATTGTGGCAAGATGAAGAAGTTCATCTTTTGAAAATCTGTCATCCAGAAGATGATTTGCACCGACAAGTCCCATGATAATGCCGGAAGAACTGCTTCCAAGACCTCTTGTGACAGGAATGTCTGATTTAACTGTTATTTTTATGCCGTCTAAAACTTCTCCAGCTTTTTTATATACGGCATCCATTGCTTTATATAAAAGATTATTCTCATTTGTAGGAACGTATGCACTGCTTTCATCAAGAATTTTTATCTCAAATCCTGAATCTGTCCTTTCAAAATCTGCTGTATTATATAGATTAAGTGCTATACCCATACAGTCAAATCCGGGACCGAGATTAGCAGTGGACGCCGGTACTCTGACTTTAAACATAGCTACCCCCGGGATGATTTAAGAACCGATAAACATATATCAGAGAATCATCAGTTTATTATTTACTTTTGCATTGATTTTTGAAAGTTTTTCATCTATAGCGGAAATTGTATCCTTGCCGGTTATGAATGCAACATATCCGTCTTTAACAATAATTTTGAGATCGTTTCCAAAAACCTGACAAACTTTTGCTACAGTTTCATCATCTGTTTCCTTAAGGCAAACATACATTGCACATTCTATTTTATCATAGGGTACAAGAACGTTTCCTATTGCTTTAGTCCAGGGTGCCTTAAATGAAATGTCTTTACTTCTCAGGGCATCTATAACATCTGCTACAACCGCACTTGCTGTCGGTAGTTTTCCTGCACCTCTGCCATAGAAAAATGCGTCGCCAAGCATATTTCCGCATACCATAATTCCGTTGAAAACATCATTTACTCCCGCAAGAGGAGAATCTTTTTTCACAAGCATGGGTGCAACCACAACGCTATATTTATCGTCCACACGTCTGCAGCTTCCGATAAGTTTTATGCTATAGCCAAAACTCTGTGCAAATTCTGTGTCTATAAGAGTTATGCCACGGATACCTTCTGTGTGAACATCTTCGTGATTGATTTTTTCGCCGTTAATCATTGAAGAAAGAATGCTTATTTTTTTACCGGTGTCAAAACCGTCAACATCTGCTGTGGGGTCTTTTTCTGCATATCCTTTTTCCTGAGCTTCCTTGAGAGCTGATTCAAAGGACACGTTATCTGTGAACATTCTTGTGAGAATGTAGTTTGTTGTTCCGTTAAGAATTCCAAACACTGATTCAATCCTGTTTGCACTAAGGCAGTTTTTCATAGGACGAATGATGGGGATTCCACCGCCTACGCTTGCTTCATAATAATATGCACAGTCATTTTCAGAGGCTAATGCAAAAAGTTCATCACCATAGGTTGCAACAAGTTCTTTGTTTGATGTTACAACTGTTTTGCCTTTTGAAAGCATAAGACGGGAAAATGTGTTTGCAGGCTCAAGTCCTCCCATTGTTTCTACAACTACAGAAACCTCTTCATCTTCTGCAATGATATTCACATCATTCACAAAAAGATTACTTTCGGGATGATTTGAAAAATCCCTGATGTCAAGGATGTATTTTATATCAATTTCGGTTCCTGCTTTTTCGGTGATTTCTCCGGCGTTTTTTCTTATTACTTCATATACACCGGAACCTACAACACCGAATCCGATAATTGCTATTTTAGTCATTTGTTTAAACCTCCAAACGCTTTTATCTGGTATGAAAAATAATTATTAATTATACCATATTTATACAAATATGTCAACTTAAAGAGTCTCAAAATAACACAAAAAAATCATAATATTTTAGTTAATATTAAAATTATCGGGGAAATTTTTGCCAAGGCTGTCCAGATTTTTAAAAATATCGTCTTCCGATGTATTATCCCCCGCACCGCCACACACAATTCTCACTTTCACATCGGCACCTGTTGAAGATATTATCACATCTTTCAAAAGGTCTGTGTTTGCCTTTTCACAAAGCATGTGTTTTTTGGATTCGTCGTCCACTCTGATTATGAGACTCCCGTCTTCTTCATATATGTTTGAACCAAGAAGATTGGTATAAAGTGCAATTTTTCCGTTATTCAAAAGATAATCTGTTACTTCAGGCCATTTTTGTATCACGTTTTTGATTAAAGTGTCTGAATTGGGATTGTTCCCTACATCAGGTGTTTCTTTAGTATTTGTATCTTCAGGCATATGCTCCGGAGTTTGTTTGTGTATGTCTTTGTCTCCTGATTTGGTATCGGTTTTTTTCTCTTTTGGCGATACATTTTGCTTCTTTTCATCTGCAGATGACGAAGATACAAAAACACCTGATGCCATCTTGTTTTCAAGGGCACTTATCCTCGCAAGAACAGATGTATAATCCGAATTCATCTGAGGAGTTGTGAGACGAACAAGCACACATTCAAAAAGCACTCTTTGAGATGCAAAACTTTTGAAAGAGGCAATGCACTCTGAAATAATGTTTATGTAATTTGAAAGAGATGCCACATCAAAAAGATGAGCACATTCTTTGAGATACTCTTTTTTGATTTTGCTTGCAGAAAAGTTTTCTTCGTTTATCTTGTACATTATGATTTCCCTGAAAACATTCAAAAGTCCTTTTGCAATGTTATCGAGGTTTTTACCGTCATTTACGCAATTATTAAAACGCATCAGGGCAGATGATGTATCATTGTTTGCAACATCTTTTGCAAACTCATAAAGAATTTTGTCATCAACTGCTCCCACTACATCAATAATCTTTCCAAGGCTGAGACTGTCGGATGAAAAAGCAAGACAACGGTCAAGGATGCTCAGAGAATCTCTCATTGAGCCGTCCCCAAGATATGCAACATATTCAAGAGCATCTTCATCTGCTTCTATGTTTTCGGATGCAAGAATAGTCTTTATGTTTGAAACAATATCATCAATTGAAATATTTTTAAAATCAAATCTCTGGCATCTTGAAAGAATTGTTGCAGGAATAGACTGCACCTCTGTTGTTGCAAGGATAAATACAACGTGCGCAGGCGGCTCTTCAAGAGTTTTTAAAAGAGCATTAAATGCCCCTTTTGAAAGCATATGAACTTCGTCTATAATAAACACTTTATATTTCCCCATAGTGGGAAGATACTGAACCTGAGAAATTATGTCTCTTATATTATCAACACCTGTATTTGACGCCGCATCAATTTCCTGAACATCAAGACACACTTCGCTGATTATTGACCTGCATACCTCGCACTCGTTGCAAGGATTCCCATCTATAAGTGACTGACAGTTGAGTGCACGGCTGAGAATTTTTGCCGTTGTGGTTTTACCTGTGCCACGGGTTCCTGTAAAAAGATATGCATGAGCAATAGCTCCCGAACGCATTTCGTTTTTCACGGTTTCGGTTATATGACTTTGACCTATAACATCGTCAAATTTCATGGGACGCCATTTTCTGTACAACGCCTGATATGCCACACTTATCACTCCCTGTCAGATTTGTTTTAAAAAAAGTCGTACGTCTTTGAATCGAATCCGACTTCCCGTACGTTTGCCGCCATATACAACTCAGGCCGGGCACTCTTGCGGCACATATGCAGACTTTGCTTATGGCTGCTTGATTCCTCACCTGACCAGGTTCACAAACGCATATTGCGCAAGACCCGACCATCAACATTGATATGACGGTACTACACGGAAAGTGTAACCCTCAAAAAAGACATAACCCTTGCTATAGCGGATTGCAAGTACAGGGCACCGCTACCGCCCCGGCTGTACGACATTAAGTATTATACTACACTAAAAAGAAAATATCAAGGGATTTTTTAAATTTTATACATGTTCACATACCTGTTGTATAAATAATTATAAAATATGGTCACCTTGCTTTTTCGTGATGTATTTCATATTAATCATTCATATATAATAATTATCTTTTTGATTCCTCATGCTTGTTTTTTATACCCTCGACAATATCATATCCTTCTTCCCAAAGACGATACATTTCAAGTATTTTCTCAGGCGGATGCTGAAGATCGCAATCAATTACCACTGCACAGTCTCCTTGCGCCTCACACAACCCTGCCAATATTGCAGATTCTTTGCCGAAATTTCCGGAAAAATGGAGCCCTTTTATGTTATCGTGAATATTTGAGAGCTCTTATATTAAATTTTGTGTCATATCCGTTGAACCGTCATCCACAAAAATAATCTCATTTTCAATTCCGTGACTTTCAAGCAATGTGTTCAGCGTATTATATGCTATTTGAATTAATTTATCCTCGTTATATGCGGGAACAATAACAGACAACATAAAATCATCTCCTCAAATCAAAAATTGTCCTTTGTATATTTTTTGAAATCAGATTACAGCACATGTCATCCTTATCTTCTGCCGTGATGCAAACTTGTCTTGTCCGATAGAAAGCATTATTTCACTCATATTCAAACGACATATTCATTACTGCATCAAATTCTGTTTTTCTGTTTTTCGAAAAGTAAAATTTCTTAAATGGTATATTATCTTCATTAAAGTCTGCTTCTTGCTCAGATATATATCCCGGATGAAACAAAACTTCTATATCCTTGTTTTTCTTTTTTGCCAGGCTGATATATTTGGGCAAAATTTTTTCAACCCTTTTCATATCCATTTTCCCGGAAAATAATATGCCGAAAAAATATGCTGTGGGTATGTTGTGTTTTTTTAATGTCTTTTTACTGAAAATCCACAGAAATTTAAGCAACCATTGCTTTATGAGATTTACGGGAGAATATGTAAAATACAGCGACGGTGTTTTTATGTACGGCATCAAAGGCTCTGACGGGATTCTCAAATATTTTAAATTAATATTCTCATCTTCGACTACCCTCACAAGTGCCCTGAAAACCGCAGGAATCATATGGGTATGCTGATGAGAGTCAATTAAAAAAAACGAATTATGATTAAATGTGTTTTTCCATTTCAAAATCTGTGATTTCAATTCCGCATAAACCTGATTTTCGAATTCTTTTCCCTTTGACAAGCTAAGCTTCAAAAGTCCGGTGAACGAATATTTAAAATTTCCGTTTTCATCTGTAAGCAATCTGACTTTTTTTCGGTCAGAAACACATTTTCCCTCCACAAGATTCAAATGCAGTGAAAAATAAATGTTTTTATTTTGCGTTATATCCTCTATCTCACAGGAATCAAAATTAGGAAATATGCTGACCTTATTTAAAGCACCTTCTTCTATACACTTTCGTATTCGGGCGGATGATATTTCACTGATTCCGTAATCATCTGCGCATATGTATATCACTTATTATTCACTCCCCGATTCAAGTTTTATAGTAATCAGGCAATTTGAACTGTTTTTTACATAACATTTTTGATGTATGGCATCCTGCTTTGCGCCTGAGTTTTAATTGCGTTTATTATACCACATATTACAAATATATCAACAATAATTTTAAAAAATATCAATCCATCATTTGAAAAGACTATTCTTTTCGTATTTCTAAAACCGGATTCATAATCAATATCTGCTTCATACCATACTCTTCCATCCTTTTCGGGAAGACTAAGTTCAAACACACGCAGTTCGATGGCTTGCAGTATGCTATCGATGAAAAAATTTGCAATATGGGTATTTTTTTCATATTACACTTATGCTACATGGTATTTTGTTTCGTACTTAGGTTTTAATCGTATTTATTATACCATGAGTAAAAATACTTGCTTGCAAGGGTATTTTTACGAAGCCGTCAATGACACAGGTGTGCCAAGGCACACAAAACGGTGAAGCCGTAAAGACTTGCGACAGCAAGGATTACTGTGTTCATTATACCAT
>SVJK01000035.1 GCA_015069015.1 Oscillospiraceae bacterium | reverse complement strand
CCGATTTCGGGATTTGCACCTGCACCAAGACCTTTTGTGAGTTTTTCACCAATCTGGATTTTGCCGTTTGCTTTGGATGCATTTTCACCGAAAAGAACCTGTTTGTCCGTATTAACTGCTATAAATTCAACGCCTGAAAGTCCGTCTTCGATCATTCGGTCAATAGCATTGTTTCCGCCACCGCCGACACCGACAACTTTCATATTGGCTCCTACGATTTCTCTTTCGTTATCAAATTCTAACATGGTTTTTCCTCCTCTAACCCATATTATGATTTATTATAACATAGTTTCATTAATAATGCTATACTTTTTTAGGGTTTTTTATTTTTTTGTACAAAATAAACAATTTTAGGTCTTTGGGCGACCATTCTATGACATACTGCTTGTTACATTTTCCGTATCGGAAAGTTCAACCACGCCTCCTGTCTGTGAATCAATTTCAGGGATTATTGCTTTTAAAAATGCAATCTTATATTCTATGTTATCCCCGTCTTCATTTCCGTCTTTTCCCATATTAACCAACACGTCATTTCTGAGCGTCATTTTTATGTCATCAAGATCTGACAGGTCTATATATTTTACCTTTCCCAATATTTCCTGATTTTTCAACTCTGTCAGAATCTTTCTTATGAGTTCAGATGCAACTTTACTGTCTTTACGGTCAATTTTTATATATTGACCTTTTTTTGTGTCAACAAGTTTAATTCCCTTTATAAGAGGCACGTTCCTGTCAAGTCCGGACATTGTGGAAATTATCATTCCGGTCTCATCTATGCCTGTGTATGCCGCCTTTTCCATTATGTAGGCGCACTCTGTTTTTTCATACACACGAATAGTGACATCTCCCGGCAGTGAGCGAATAATTTCTATGCCTGTGACCTTGCCGAGACCCGAAATTGCATTCCTTGCCTTTTCGGAATCTATCCTGAAAATATTGTCACCTTTTTTTATGCCGGAAACATCTATTATCTCTGCTTTTTTTAGCTCAATGTTTCCTACCACATCTATGCTTCTTATTCTGAAAACCGGAGACATAAAAAACAGAATCACAGCCAATGCCGCAAGACATAAAATACCGGCAATTTTTGCACGAGATACAGTGGTTTTATATGGTGACCTTTTCTTTCTGTATTCTGTTGTTGCTGTACTTTTCTCTTTATTCATTTAGTTCTATCCTCTCTATTTTTGCACCAAGAATTTTCAGCGAATCACAAAGGTTTTCATAGCCTCTGTCAATATACGAAATGTTGGAAACAACGCTTTCTCCCTTTGCTCCAAGTGCTGCACACACAAGTGCTGCACCGCATCTGAGATCACAAGAAGATACATCTGCACCGCTGAGAGAGTACACTCCTCTTACAACAGCACATCTACCTGTTGTTTCAATATTTGCTCCCATACGGCGAAGTCTTTCGCAGTGTCCGAGACGGTTTTCAAATATCCTTTCGTTGACGATCCCTATTCCGTAAGAGGTTGTCATAGCCGCCACAATAAGCGGCTGACAATCCGTCGGGAATCCGGGGTATGGTGATGTTATAATATTTGGCAGATTTACAAGTCGTGTTTGCCTGGAAACTTCTATTTCATCACCGTCAACACCGATGCTCATTCCCATCTTTCTGTATGACGCTATCACGCTTGAAAGATGTCCCGGGTCTATGGATTTAATCTTTATACTTCCGCCACTGCAAGCAACTGCCGTAAGATAAGTTGCCGCAACAATCCGGTCTCCTACTACTTCCACCTCGCCATCTTTTGGAGTACAAGTTCCCTTTATATGGATTTCACCCGTACCGTCGCCTTTTATGATGACTCCCACAGAACGAAGATAATCTGCGAGATTCACTATTTCCGGTTCCTTTGCTGCATTATATATAACTGTAGTAGATGGAGTTAAGGATGCGGCAATCATTATGTTTTCTGTTGCTCCGACTGACGGAAAATCAAGAATTATCTTTGAACCTCGCAAACAGTCAGCAACGCAAAGTATTCCATCACCCGTCGGAATAATATCAGCTCCCATTTCGCCAAACGCCCTCAAATGAAGGTCTATGGGACGTCTGCCTATACAGCATCCTCCGCTTCCGGAAATCAGCGCTCTTTTCCCCCTTGCAAGAAGTGCTCCTGCAAAAAGACTTGAGCTGCGGGTTTGTTTCATTATGTCATAGGGAATATCCTTCGGAGAAAAACCCGATGAATCAACAATTACATCTCTACCGACAAATTCCGCCCGACATCCGAGAAGATTGAGTATTTCAAGCATATTTCTTACATCCGAAAGGTTCGGACAATTATGTATGATACTCTTTCCGTTATTTATAACCGTTGCGGCAAGTATCGGAAGGGCTGCATTTTTTGACCCATGAACCGATATTTCTCCGGAAAGCAAATTACCACCTGTTATTTTATAGTGCTTCATATGAGCACCTCCGCATAAAATCGATATGTTTATATACTATGCGGAAGTAATTTTTTTGTTACAGTAAGAAGTTATGGAAGCCTCCTTACTTTTCTAAAGTAATTCAGAATACGTGTAAGTTCCGCATGGTAGGTAGATAGGTAGGTAATTGGTGCGGAACTTACACAGGAAGTTGACAAATTTAGTTTCACTCCGTTAATTCTTTTATTTTTGAGTATATAATTTCCAGAGCATTCACACTGCTGATTTTTTTTGAATTCTTTTGCATCATAATTGTTTTTTCTTCGTCTGACAAAATGCTTTCAATGGCATCTTTCAAACTTACCTTATTAAAGTCTTTTTCAAGTATTGTAATCGCCGCACCATTATCCGAAAGTGCTCTTGCGTTATACTCCTGATGATTGTTTGTAACATTTGGTGACGGTATTAAAATGGCAGGTTTTGAAATAGCACAAAGTTCTGATACGGTTATGGCACCGGAACGACACACACACACATCTGATGCATTCATTGCCTCATCCATATTGTGAATGTACGGCACAATCGATATGTCAGAATTTTTGTCAATGCCAAGTTCTTTTGCTTTCTGTACACATTTATCATAGTTTCTCTGACCTGTTGCAAACAAAACTCTTCTTTCGCCATTTTGTCCAAGTTCCGACATATATTCAAGAGATACTCTGTTTATCGTTTCTGCTCCCAGGCTTCCACCAAAAATGAGAATCATTTTTTCTTTTTTAAGGTTAAATCTTTTTCTCGCATCTTCTCTTTTGCATTTCAGAATTGATGGTCTTATTGGGTTACCGGTAAAAAGAATTTCTTTTGCACCTGTAAGATATCTTCTGCTTTCATCAAAACTTATGGCAGTAACCGAAGATTTTTCTGACAGGTACTTTATGGCACTTCCCGGAAAAACGTTCTGTTCGTGAATAAGCGTTGGAATATTCATGGAATTTGCAGCCATAACCGCAGGCGCGCAGACATATCCACCGGTGCCTATTACAATATCGGGTTTAAACTCTTTTATGATTTTTTTGCATTTTGATTTAGCAATAAGCATATGTAGGAGGGATTTGAAATTCTCAAATGTCAACTTTTTGCTAAGTCCCTCAACTTTTACATACTTTATTTCATATCCTGCCTGGGGTACCAGAGTGCTTTCAAGTCCTTTTTTTGTACCGACAAACAATATTTCCGTATTCTTATCCATTTCCTTTGAATAGCCTGCTATTGCAAGGGCAGGATTGATATGTCCGGCTGTTCCGCCGCCGGCGAGTAAAATTTTCAAGGTCTTCACTCCTATTTTTCACATTCTCTGGATATGGAAAGTACCACTCCCATTTCTGCAAGTATGAATACCAGTGATGTTCCGCCGTAACTAAAAAACGGAAGAGGCATACCTGTTGCAGGAATTGATGAGGTAACAACGGCAATATTTATTACAACCTGAATGGCAATAAGACCCATTATGCCTATTACGGTAAGTCTTGAGAACTTATCAGGTGCGTGAACGGCGATGTTTATTCCTTTCCACAAAAGTATTCCAAAAAGAACAACAACCAAAAGAGCACCTACAAATCCAAGTTCTTCACATATTATAGGGAAAATAAAGTCATTATGCGACTCAGGCAGGTACAAATACTTCTGACGGCTCTGCCCCAGTCCAAGTCCAAAAAAACCGCCACTACCGATTGCATATAATGATTGAATTATCTGAAATCCCGCTCCCGAACTGTCCTTGAACGGATCAAAGAACGAGGTTACACGCGCCATACGGTATGGTGCACTGATCATTGCAATGGCGGCAACGCCAAGAGCCGGAATTCCTATTGCTGCAAAATGTGACAGTTTTGCTCCTGCTACAAGCAGAACAACAAACCCTGTCAGAACTATTACAATGGCACCACTGAGATGAGGCTCAATAAATACCAAAACAGCCAGTGACACTGTTATGAAAACATAGGGTAAAAATCCTTTGGTAAATGTCTGTAATGCATCACCGTTAACACTGAGACTTCTTGCCAGAAATACTATAATTGCAAATTTCGCAATCTCTGAGGGCTGAAAACTGAATGAGCCAAATCCAAGCCAACGCTTTGCACCTTTTACTTCAATACCGATTATGGGAACAAGTATCAGAAGAATTACACTTATCACCATAAGATGAATGGCATACTTATATACAGTTTTATATGGTATTCTGGACACGGTAAGCATTATAACAATGCCTATCAACGCCCACGCAAGCTGTCTTTTCACGAAATAAAGTGCATCGTTGTACTCATAGTGAGCCGATGCTGAACTTGCACTGAAAACCATAATAAGACCATAGCTCAAAAGTGCCAGAACGGTTATCAGAAAAGAAACATCTATTTTTTTTAGGGGTTTAAGACTTTCTGTTTTCCGTGCTGCTTTCAATGCAAATTCCTCCTAACCTTTAATATATTTATACACAGGCAATGTATGCCACAATACAAAGCATCAAAGTGATTGTGCAAAATGTGAAAACTATCTTGTTTTCACTCCATCCGCACATTTCAAAATGATGATGTATGGGACTCATTTTAAAAATTCTTTTCCCTGTCTTTTTGAACCATGCAACCTGAATTATTACAGAAAGTGTTTCAAATACATACACAAATCCGGCTATGATCAACACAAGCGGATTCTTCATAATAAGTGCATTCGAGCATACAACTCCGCCAAGAAAAAGCGAGCCGGTATCTCCCATAAACACCTTTGCGGGATGACGGTTGAAAATAAGAAATCCCAAAAGTGCGCAAGCAATTACAGAATTTATAACGGCGATATCATACATCCCTTTGGAATATGATAAAAACGCAAAAAAACCACACACAATAACTGTTACAGATGTGGCAAGTCCGTCAACACCATCTGTTAGATTAACACTGTTGGTTGCACCGATTAAAACAAAAATCGCAAGGGGTATATATATAATACCCATATCAACATAAGTCTTTGCAAAAGGTATGAAGATCTTTGTGTCAACAATCCCGAGCCAATACAGACTGACAATTACAAATACAACCGAAAACAAAAGCTGCAACAAAAATTTTTGCTTTTCTGTAAGACCAAGATTCCTTTTTTTACATACCTTTATGTAATCATCAATAAATCCGACAACACCGAAGCTCAGTGCAAATAAAACCAGACACAAAGCCTTTGTGGTGCGGGTAAATACAAGGGCACAAATAAGAGTGGGTACAATGAAAATGAATCCGCCCATTGTGGGTGTTCCTGTCTTTTTCTTATGCCAACTTGGGCCTATGTCTCTTATTTCCTGACCAAATTTAAGTCTGTGAAGCGCGGGAATCATCAAGGGCCCCGCTACTGCGGACAGGACAAATGATATTACCATTGCAATTATAAGTACGTCAAAGTTCATTTCAAACACCACCAAGTATAGTATATATCTGTTCCATTTTCATGCATCTGGAACCTTTTATAAGAACTGCATCTTCATCTTTCAAAAATCCTTTCAGAAACTCAGCAGCATCTACAGCATCAGGGAAAGAATAACATTCCTTATCTGTTGCCTCCGCTGCAATAAAACGGGATACATCACCCACGGTTACAAGGACATCTGCATTAGATTTTTGAACATTTTTTCCAAGCCATCGCAAAAGTTCTTCTGTTTTGTCGCCAAGTTCTGCGATATCACCAAGAACTGCTATACGCCGTTTTGCCTCAACACATTCAAGCACTCCAAGTGCAGCCAGAGCTGACTGAGGGCTGGAATTGTAGCAGTCATTTATTATTTTATATCCGTTTATGCTGATTATATTCTGACGTATGCCGTCTGAATGATAACTTTCCAATCCTATTTTAATTTTTTCATCGTCTATATTCATCTCTCTGCCAACTGCTATTGCCACAAGAGCATTATATACGTTATGAACACCTGCAAGATTTATGAAATAATCTTTTCCGTCAACTTTGAATGAGCATCCATGTTCCGAAGAATTTATATCCGATGCATATATATCTGCGAATTTGTTTTCTATGCCTACAAAAATCTGTTTTTTACATTTCACCTTTCCTTTAAGGGAAACAAGGTATGAATCATCACCGTTCAATATTATTGTCCCATCTTCGCTCATACCGTCAAGAATTTCGCTTTTCGCTTTAAGTATTCCCTCCTGAGAACCAAGATATTCAATGTGAGATGTGCCTATGTTTGTTATAACTCCGATGTGAGGGCGGGCACATTTTGAAAGAACACTGATTTCTCCAAAGTTGCTCATCCCCATTTCAATGACCGCCGCTGTGTGGTCACAGGTGAGTCCGAACAATGTGTAGGGAACGCCTATGTTATTATTAAAATTACCCTTTGTTGCAAGGGTATTGTACTCTTGTGATACTACCGATGCAATGAGTTCCTTTGTTGTGGTTTTACCAACGCTTCCCGTAAGTCCTATAACAGGAATATCAAAAAGACTTCTGTAATAGGATGCAAAATCGAGAAGTGCCTTTTGAGTGTCATCAACACTGATTACAAATGGAGCCGATATCTCCGGTTTGCCATGACACAAAACCCCTCCGACTCCTGTTTCACAAACATCCTCAAGAAAGTCGTGTCCGTCAAAACGTTCACCTTTTAGGGGAATGAAAAGGGTTTTTTTATCTATTGTGCGGCTGTCACAACTGACAGCTGAAATTTTTGCGTTTTCATTGCCTGATATTATCTTTCCCGAAACCGCTTTTGCAATTTCTGATGCAGATATCTCTTTTATTCGGTATATCATAATCAGTCCCCTTTTTATGCCTCTGAGCAAAGTATGTCTTTCACAACTTCTCTTTCATCAAAATGAATTGTGCCTGAATTTAATATCTGATAAGTTTCATGCCCCTTTCCTGCAAGAACAATACAGTCACCTTTTTTTGCATTTTCAAGAGCATATTTTATGGCATCTCGTCTGTTTTCTATCACAACATAATCACAGCCGGACTCTTTCACGCCTTCTTCAACCATCGAAATGATTTTCAATGGGTCTTCTGTGCGTGGATTATCACTTGTCACAACACAAAAATCTGCCATCTTTCCGGCAATTCTACCCATTATCGGTCTTTTAGTATTGTCTCTGTCGCCGCCGCAGCCAAAGACTATTATGACTCTGCCTTTACAAAAACCTCTTACGGCATTTAAGATGTTTTCTATCCCGTCAGGGGTGTGTGCATAGTCAATTATAACTGTATAATCTCTTCCTGTTGGCACAACCTCTGCACGTCCCTTTACGCCTGTTGCTTTTTCGAGACCTCTTGATATAGTGTTTTCATCTATGCCGAGTGCCCTTGAAATTCCTATTGCACAAAGAGCATTATACACCGAAAATTCGCCGGGGATCATCAGACGATGTGCAATATCATCCACATCAAATTCTACACAGTCAGAATTCATTTCTATGTTTTTGGCAAACAATTTAGCGTTTTCATTTTTTGTGGAATATGTCAGACATTCACACGGGCATTTATCCGCCATTGACTTTCCATAGGTGTCGTCTGTGTTAATAACGGCTTTTTCAGAAATTTCCATAAGTTTGAACTTGGCATTTGCATAGTTATCCATTGTGATGTGAAAATCAAGATGATCCTGTGTAAGATTTGTAAATGCACCTACAGAATATGTGCATCCGTGAACCCTTTCAAGTTCAAGTGCATGAGAGGAAACCTCCATCACACAAACATCCACATTTGCGTCTCTCATACGTGCAAAAATACTTTGAAGTTCTATGGAATCCGGTGTTGTGCGGCTTGTTTCTATGACCTCATCACCTATCATATTCTGATTTGTGCCAATGAGACCAACCTTCAGGTTTGCATATTCGAGAATTGATTTCACAAGATAGGTTACAGTTGTTTTTCCGTTGGTGCCTGTTATTCCCACAAGTTTAAAACTTTTTGAAGGATTTGAGTAAAACTCTGCTGCAGCAATAGATTCTGATATTCTTGAATTTGATGACACTACCTGAACCGTGTCAAGGCTCTCATCATATTCTTCGCATATCACGGCACTTGCACCGTTTTCGACAGCACTTTTTATAAACTTGTGTCCGTCAGTCTGAAATCCTCTGACTGCCACAAATAGTGACCCTTTTACACATTTTCTTGAGTCATTGGTAATGTGTGTTATTTCAATATCTGAATCCCCATATACCAAAGCACCGGGAATAGATTTTATTATTTCACCGAGTTTCAAGCCTATACATCCTCTCTAATGTACGTTTTCCGTGTAATTATATTCAACCGACACCACAGTACCCTTTACCACTTCTGTTCCGGCAGGCGGGTCCTGAGTTCCAACAAGAACTGTTCGACCCATACTTTCCTTTCCGACAACTTTCATATTCAGACCGTTATTCACAAGAATCTGATTTGCATCAGAAGCAAAGTATCCGTGAAGATCAGGAACAACCACTTTCTCAGCCTCTGTGCTTTCTGTATATAAAATTACTATAGCATTATTACCGAGAGCAGTTCCCACCACAGGCATCTGAGAAATTACGGTTTCTCCATCTCCCAATATCTGGTACTTGAATCCGGAATTTTCAAGCAGTTGCTTCGCATCCGCAAGTTTTTCGTTTTCCACTTTCGGCACAAAGTTATACTCAAGGGTACTGTCATTTTCAATTTGCCTGTATATAAGTACGTCTGTCATAATTTCCTTAAAAGTAGGTGCCGCAATTGCACCGCCCATATAGGATGCGCCCATAGGTTCGTCAAGCATTACAAGACAAATAAGTTCAGGATCATCTGCAGGGGCAAATCCAACAAATGATGCTACATACTTTCCGCTTCCACGGGGAGTTTTTTCACTTGTTCCGGTTTTGCCGGCAATGTGGTAACCGTCAATGTATGCATTTTTACTTGTTCCGTCAGACGCAACTCCCTCAAGTATTTTGCATACTGTGTTTGCTGTATCTGTGCTTATAACCTGCCTGATAACCTGCGGTTCAAAATTCTCAATAACATTTCCTTTATTATCCACAAGCGATTTTATAAGATGAGGTTTTACCATATATCCATCGTTTGTTATTGCAGAATATGCTGTTATAAGTTGAAGTGGTGTCACAGTGAATCCTTGACCGAAGGATGCTGTTGCCAGTTCAACAACGTTGAATCTGTCCATGGAATGGAACAGACCGGGCGCTTCCCCCGGAAGGTCAAATCCGGTTGTTTCACCAAATCCGAAGGCTTTATAGTATTTATAGAATCTTGATGTCCCCAGTCTTTCGCCAATAGACATAAACACAGGGTTACAAGAATTGTACACCCCCTGAACAAAAGTTTCTGTTCCATGACCGTTTCTGTTCCAACAACCTATATCATAGGTGTCAACGTGAACAGAACCGTTACAAACAAAATTTTCATTAAGTGTCACAATATTCTCTTCAAGTGCCATAGCTGCAACCATGGCTTTAAATGTTGAACCCGGTTCGTATGAATCCACAACCGCCTTGTTTCTCCATTGTTTATTAAGAGCTTCCGTTTCTGCCTGTTTACGCTCTTCTTCGTCCTCAAATTCGTTTATTGTTTCCATAATCTCTTCATTTGCAATGGAAAAAGGTGAGTTGAGGTCAAACGTGGGATATGTCGCCATTGCAAGAATCTCACCTGTTTTGGCTTCCATTATAATGCAGGATGCACCATTCTCCACCTGATAGTTTTCTACAGCTTTTTTAAGAGCATCCTCCACTTTTCTCTGAATTACTTCATCAATAGTAAGTACCACGTTAATACCGTTTTGAGGGTCTATATATTTCTCATACTTAAAAGGCATATTTGTGCCTGCAGCATTTTTGGCGGTTATAATTCTGCCCGGAAGCCCCTTGAGATAGTTTTCATATATCATCTCAATACCTGCAAGCCCCTGATTATCCATTCCGACAAACCCGATAACATGAGAAGCCAATGTTCCTCCGGGATAGTATCTTTTATTATCCTCCACAAGTGTTATTCCGGCAAAGCCTTTTTCCCTTATGGCATCAGCCTGGTCTTTGTCTATTTTCCTTTTGACCACCTCATATGAAGAATCCTTTGCCAAAATTCCATATACCTTGTCTTTGTCCATGCCAAGTATCGCAGAAAGCTCTGTAGAGATATCATTGATGTCTCCGCTTGCCTTAACCTCTCTCGGACTGGCTGTCACGGTTTCAGCAGATGCACTGGTAGCAAGTTCTTTCATGTTACGGTCATATATTGTTCCTCTTTTGGAACTTATAGCAATATCTTTGGTTTGCTGAAGTGCAGCACTTGTTTTGTATTCTCCACCGTCTACAATCTGTATCCATGCAACACGAACCAAAAGCAATATCATAACCGATATTGCCCCTATAAACAAAAATAATACACGATTTGAAAATAAGGTTCTGTTATTCATATATAATCTCCTGTATTACCAAGAAAAAGTATGCCTTTTTGGCTCCGGGCACAAAAAGGCATTATCTCTGTACTGACTAAATTACGGCTGATTTCAAAGTCAGCGTTCCGGCATATACCGAAACCGTTATATTAATTGTATATTTTCCAATCAGCCAATATATGCCAAAAAGGATTTCAAACTTGATATCATTTTATCAATCATTCCATCTTCCCGGGGTTCAACCATGGATTTGGCATAATCACTCTGCACAACATCAACATACACATTCTGATGTGTTTCCGGCTTTTGCATACCAAATTCACTTTTCGCCTTTTCTTCTACTTTTTTGAGATCAATTCCTGATGCTATTTCAAATGCAATCTGAGTGTTACGAACATTTATGTCGTCAAGTTCTTCGTTGAGAGCCTCATATTTGCTTGCAGTTCTCATTAGCAGAACATTGGAGTATAAAAATGCAACCGCCAAGGCAAAAACCGTCGCCGTAATTACAACAAATTTCTTCCTTGCCACATACAGCTTTCCGACGCGTACATTACTTTTCTTTTCCTGCTCACGGGCAACACTTTCGGTATATTCATAATATTCATTAATTTTATATGCCGATGTTCCGCTGTAAAGTTGTGACTGCATTTTTTCACCTCCTGTAATACGATTTATATATTCTACAATTTTTCGCAAATTCTAAGTTTTGCACTTTTGGAACGTTTGTTATATTCAACTTCTTCTTCCGATGGCAAAATCGGTTTGCCGGTTATCACTTTTCCCCTTGGTTTATTATTGCAGACACATATGGGAAAATCTTTTGGGCATGTACACCCTTTTGCAAAAGATGCAAATGTCTGTTTGACTATACGGTCTTCCAAAGAATGAAAGGTTATCACGCAAAGTCTTCCGCCGGGCGAAAGGCAATCAAAGAAGTCACAAAGAGCATCCTTGAGAGGATCAAGTTCCGAATTCACCTCTATACGAATTGCCTGAAAAACTCTTTTTGCGGGGTGTGAACCCTTTTGACGGAACTTTTCAGGAATCGCTTTTTTTATTATGTCAACAAGTTCCATTGTTGTCTCTATTGGTTTATTTTTTCTGTATATATCAATTGTTTCTGCTATTTTTTTTGAAAAACGTTCTTCACCGTAATCATAAAAAATTCTTACAAGTTCTTCTTTTGAATATGAATTTACCACATCATACGCAGAAAAATCAGACTCCCTGTCCATTCTCATATCAAGCGGAGCATCCTCCATATAGGAAAACCCTCTCTCGGCGCAATCAAGTTGGTATGAAGAAACACCCAGGTCTATGACTGCACCGTCAATGCTTCCGATGTTCTCTTTTTCAAGAACTTCTTTCACACAAGAGAAGTTGGAGTGTATGTAGGTTATATTTGAAAATTCACAAAGTCTTTTTTTGGCCGCTTCTATGGCGTCTGTATCCCGGTCAATGCCAATCAGGCGTCCTTTCCCGGAAAGTTTTGAAGCAATCTCATAGCTATGACCGCCTCCGCCAAGAGTTCCGTCTACATATATTCCGTCTTTTTTTATGTCAAGTCCGTTCACCGATTCGTGCAAAAGAACAGATACGTGTTTAAATTCCACGAAAATGTCCTCCTTTAAATCATAATTCCCAGTTCGCAGAGGTTGTCTGCAATCTGGTCGGTATCAATACCATCAAGGTATTCATTCCAGTTTTCGGTGCTCCAGATTTCCAATTTGTCGCCGTTACCGATAACGGTAACGTCTTTGATAAGGGATGCATATTCTTTCAGGGGTTGAGTCAAAAGGATTCTCCCCTGCTTGTCTGTTTCACATTCAATGGCGCCGGCAAGAAACAGCCTTGCAAAGCCACGGGAATTTTTATTGGCAAGGGGTAATGTACTCAGTTTTTCATAAAATTTCTGCCACTCTTCCATACTGTAAACAAGAAGATTTCGATCAAGTCCC
Source organism: Oscillospiraceae bacterium (assembly GCA_015069015.1). Lineage (GTDB taxonomy): Bacteria > Bacillota > Clostridia > UMGS1810 > UMGS1810 > RGIG1828. The sequence goes on along the minus strand of SVJK01000035.1, from coordinate 10,772 downwards.
TTGGTTACAACAAATTTCTCACCAAGAGCATCTCTGAATTTGACCGGCATAATTATTCTGCCTTTGGCATCAATAGTATGCTGATATTCTCCACTGAACACATTTTTCACTCCCCTTTCTTAAAAAAATTACCACTTTTTACCATTTGGCTCCACTTTTCACCACTTTTATATGATTATAAACCATTTTTTATGATTTTGCAATAGTTTTTTTAATAAAAAAAACACCGATTTTGGCATAATCGGTGTTTTTTTGAAATTTCGTAAGTTTTGCACAAAAACCATACTTATTTTTTGTGCACATTAGACGCTTTTACATCGCTGTATTCTCTCGCAAATTTCAAGCACTGCAAAACGTATATACATCAATTTTCAATATACAGGTTTTCAAATCCATTGAAAAACATAGACAAATTTGGTGAAAGATCACCCGATATTCTTTTGTTCACAAAAACATAATCTTCAGTAAAATACAATGAAATCTGAAAAACCTTATCATTGTAGTATCTCTCAAAATTTTCCCAAGCTACACTCTTGTTATCTTTACCGGTCATTCTGTTTATATTGGATACAAGAACATGAAGTTCGGCATCGGAATAACAACATATGTTCTGACCGTTCCTGTTTTCTCCAAACATAAAACTTAAGTTTGCACTGTTATCTACCGATACCTCCCCAATGTAAATATCATAATGACAGTTCAACACTCTTTCAAGATATGTCGGAAAACTTTGACCATCAAGAATTACGCTGTATCCTGCAGCACTAAGCTGGAGTTTCAAGTCCAAAGCAAGTCTTTCCTTTGATTTGTTATCGCTGTTGTACAGCAAATACACCTCTGTCCTTTCAAGGGTTTCCGGACTGCCTTTTACACCTGATTCTTCAGAATCATCACCTGCGTGATCGTTTTTCTGATTAAAATAAGCATCATCTCTCACAGGACTTACTGCCGGTTGAGCACTTCCAAGCATTATATCGGACACAATTTTTTCTTTATCTATATACTGAACAAGCACTTTTCTTTCTTCTGCCGAATCAAATGCAGCAGCTGCCGTGTTGATTCCTAAAAATGTAAGCCTGTTAGAGTCAACCTCAAAACTATTGTATAATGTGGAAGATAAATTCATATCTGTGTAATTCTTCCATGAAGTGGAAAGAACATCTATAACGCCGGCATCAAAAGCAGATATTATAGTCTCTTCATCGGACATAATTTCCACATCTATACTGTCAATGTTGGGTCTTCCTCCTTTACCATGCCATTTCTTATTTGCAACAAGCCGTATGTTTTTATGAGCGGTTGTCCCATCATACTTATACATACCCGTCCCCACCGGATTGAAATTTTGATGCACTTGAGCAAATTCGTCACCGCTGAGACCCGAAGGCAAAATAGGAAAATCAAGATTGTTTATGAAATCAGACACCGGCTCTTTCAATGTAAATGTTACAGTATTGCTGTCATCTGCCTGACAAAGAAGTACACATCCAAGTGCAACCGAATACCTTGAACTGTACATTGTGATATAGTTTACGGTTGCAACCACGTCTTCGGAGCTAAGAATTTTTCCGTTATGAAACTGTACGTTTTTTTTGAGTTTCACAGTATAGACCGTGTTATCTTCCGATGCAACATAATCACTTGCAAGAACCGGATTTGATGTGAGGTCTTCATTAGTGGAAAAAAGTCCCTCGTATACCAATGACAGAAAATCAGAAACAGAAGCATGGGAAGTTATCAGAGGATTAAGAGTGTCCACCGGGACACATCCCATTCTCAATACTCCGCCATATTTATTTTCTTCTGCATTTTCTTTTTTCGGTTTTGTTTCATTTTTACTTGCACATCCCGTAAAAAAAACTGCTACCATAACCAGAACTAAAATTATTCTTTTCAACTTGCACCATCTCCCAAACCACTTATTCACGGTTTAACTTTAGTATCTTAACCCGACCAAAATAAACAGTTTATATCTTGTTTCAGGTTATTATAATTTTCGGTGTAGTGTTTTTAAAAAGTCTTTCTTCACAACACATTTAATTACCTTATACAAATTCTTCGGACATCTGTACATTTCAATGTTTCATCATCAACTGTAAAAATTGCTCCCGAAAGAGATGCTCTGCCTGAGGCATAAACAAACTTTCTGCCAACACCGGTTATAAATCTTTCAAGTATTATTTCTTTTTCAACTCCAAGAACCGATTCTTCAGCACCTGTCATTCCAATGTCTGTTATATATCCCATGCCCCGCGGTGTAACCCTTTCATCGGCAGTCTGAACATGGGTATGGGTGCCAAACAAAAGAGTGACTTTCGAGTCGAGATGATACATCATTGCTTTTTTCTCACTTGTGGCTTCTGCATGAAAATCTACTGCTATGATGTCACACTCATCTTTGATTTTTTCAATCACACTGTCTGCGCTCTTAAAAGGACAATCAAGAGATATGGGAATATCAACTCTTCCCATAAGATTTATAACGCCTATTTTTTTGTTTCCTCTTTTATATATTCCATATCCTCTGCCGGCAACGCCTTGGGGATAATTGGCAGGGCGAATAATATCATATGAGTTTTCCAAAAGAGAAAAAACATCTTTTTTCCCAAAGGTGTGATTTCCGAGGGTTATAACATCTACTCCTGCATCAATAAGTCTGTCATAATCACTTTTTGTGATTCCTGCCCCTGATGCGTTCTCGCCATTGGCAATGCAAAAATCTATATTTTCTTCTTTTATCAGTCCGGGCAAAACAAAGGCTGTGTGTTCAACACCGCACTGACCGAAGATATCTCCTATAGTCAGTATTTTCAAAACAGTTCTTCCTTTCAATTAGTCGAAAGGGAGTGGACATTTGCCACTCCCTTATTTGTCATATATTGTTATATATGTTTCACCAAAATGTCGGTGTATTACTTAGCATAATCAACTGAACGGGTTTCCCTGATTACATTAACTTTAATCTGACCGGGATACTCAAGTTCGCTTTCAATTTTCTTAACAATGTCGCGGGCAATGAGAATTGTGTCCTCATCTTTGACATCTTCTGGTTTTACCATAATTCTTACTTCACGTCCCGCCTGAATTGCGAATGACTTTTCAACTCCATTGAAGGAATTTGCAATTTCTTCAAGTTTTTCAAGTCTCTTTATGTATGTTTCCAGATTTTCTCTTCTTGCACCCGGTCTTGCTGCGCTTATGGCGTCACAAGCCTGTACAATGCATGCGATAACTGTTTGTGCCTCAACATCACCGTGATGTGCGGCAATTGCATGAATAACATCGTTTGATTCATGATATTTTTTTGCAAGATCAACACCTATATCAACGTGAGATCCTTCTATTTCGTGGTCAACAGATTTTCCAATATCGTGAAGGAGACCTGCTCTTTTCGCAGTTTTTACGTCAACCCCCAACTCTGCTGCCATAATTCCTGCAAGATGGGCAACTTCTGTAGAATGTTTGAGAACGTTCTGACCATAACTGGTTCTGTAACGCATCCTTCCCAAAAGTTTGACAAGTTCCGGATGAAGACCATGTACCCCCGTTTCAAAGGTTGCCTGTTCTCCCTCCTGTTTGATGATGGCGTCAATTTCTTTTCTTGATTTTTCTACAGTTTCTTCAATTCTTGCCGGATGAATACGTCCGTCAACAATAAGTTTTTCAAGAGACATTCTTGCAATTTCTCTCTTGATTGGATCAAATCCTGACAATACAACCGCTTCTGGTGTATCATCAATAATTAAATCTATACCGGTTAATGTTTCGAGGGTTCTGATGTTTCTTCCCTCTCTGCCGATAATTCGTCCCTTCATTTCATCACTTGGCAACGCCACAACTGAAACTGTTGTTTCTGCCACGTGATCTGCAGCACATTTTTGAATTGCTGCGCTGATAATATTTCTTGCTTTTTTATCAGCTTCTTCTTTGGCCTGATCTTCTATTTCCTTAATCAGCATTGCTGTTTCATGTCTGATTTCTGCTTCAACATTTTTGAGAAGATGAGATTTTGCTTCTTCAACTGAAAGTCCTGAAATTCTTTCAAGGATTTCAAGCTGGGCACTTTTAACCTTAGCGGTTTCTTCTTTGAGTGCTTCTGCTTCTTTGATTTTCTTGTTAAGAGTTTCATCTTTTTTGTCAAGAGCATCTGTCTTTTTGTCAAGCGCTTCTTCTTTTTGCTGAATTCTTCTTTCCTGACGATTGATTTCGTTTCGTCTTTCTTTTAATTCTCTTTCAAATTCATTTCTTGTTTTATGAATTTCATCTTTTGCTTCAAGCAGTGCTTCTTTCTTTTTTGTTTCGGCGGTTTTCTTAGCATCTTCAATGATTGATTCAGCCTTTTTTTCTGCTCCGCCTATCTGTGCTTCTGCAATCTTTTTTCTGTATATAGCACCGGCTATGAATCCGAGTATAATACCACCGACTGCACAAGCAATAGCAATGATAATATTTGTTTCCATCTGTATCAACTCCTTTCTGTATTAATTTGTAAAAGTTCATTCATACCTGCCTATCGCATAGCAGATATGATTTGATATAAACAAAATTCCTCTTTATATCAAATTGGAATACATACACATATATATTGTATAACAAAATAAGTCACATGTCAATATATATTATTTTTTTCTTCAACAGAACATTTTTTCAAAACAAAAAGAGAATGCAAAAAACTGTTTTTTACATTCTCTCTGAACTTTATATGTTACACAATTCACTTTTTGGAGCAACTTTTAAAATAACATCACTTCCAACTTTAAAGCCATTAGCTTCAAGAAGATTTTTTGAACATTCATATGCTTTTTCCGGCGTGTTGTTTTTTTCACTCAGATGCCCGAGGATTATTCTTTTTGTTCCCCAAAGGGCAAGTTGAGTTGAAAGCCATGCACATGACGAATTTGAAAGATGACCTTCATCAGAAAGGATTCTTTTTTTCAACACATAAGGATACGGACCGTTTTTCAGCATTTCTTCATCGTGATTGGATTCAATAAGAACCGCCTCTGCTCCTGCAAGGTTTGTAAGCATTGCCTGTGTTATTTTTCCTGTATCGGTTGCTACACAATACTTTTTTTCTTCAGACCATATACAATAGCCATAAGGCTCGGAAGAATCGTGAGGTGTCTGAAACGCTTTCACTGTCATCGACCTTATTTTGAAAACTCCTGACGGAGAAACTGCATGAAGATTTCCTGCAGGAATGTCAGGAAAAGTTTCGGAAATTTTTTCGGCAGTTTTTTCACTTGCATAAACGGGCGTGTTATACTTTTTGCAAAAAACTCTCAGTCCGCATATGTGGTCTGAATGTTCGTGAGTGACAAGTATTGCATCTATCTCATCAGGACATATGCCAGCCTCATTTAATGAATCACAAATCTTTGATGCACTTACTCCCGCATCAATCAAAATATTAGTATCTTTATCTGATATTAGTGTACAGTTTCCGGAACTGGAACTGTAGAGTGTACAAAAATTAGTCATTTATTCTTTCCACTTGTGCGCCAATGGCAATGAGTTTATCAACAATGTGTTCATAGCCTCTGTCTATGTGTCTGAGACAGTCAATTTCTGTTGTGCCTTCTGCACAGAGAGCGGCAATAACCATGCTGGCTCCGGCTCTGAGGTCTGTGGCGCTTACACTTGCGCCTTTAAGAGGTGTTCCACCCTTTATTGTGGCAACTGTGCCTTTAACATCAACATTTATATCCATCTTTTCAAGTTCTGATATGTACTGAAATCTTGAATCCCATACGCCCTCAGTCACAACGCTTGTACCACTTACGGTTGCAAGAAGCACAACCATCGGCGGTTGAAGATCTGTGGGAAATCCCGGATAAGGAAGAGTTTTTACTCTGATACTTTTTAAGGGTTTGTCATCAGCCTTGACTCTTACTGCCTCATCATATTCTTCAATTGTAACGCCCATTTCTTCAAATTTTGCAGTTATGGATTCGAGATGCTTGGGTATTATGTTTTTGATTATGACATCGCCCCTTGTTGCAGCGGCTGCTGCCATATATGTTCCGGCTTCGATTTGGTCGGGAATTATGGAATATGTTCCGCCTCTCAAAGAAGAAACACCCACAATTTTTATTATATCTGTTCCCGCACCTTTAATGTTTGCTCCCATAGAATTCAAAAAGTTTGCAAGATCAACAACATGAGGTTCTTTGGCACAGTTTTCAAGAATGGTCTTCCCCGGTGCTAAGGTTGCGGCAAGGATTGCATTTATTGTGGCTCCAACGCTTACAACATCAAAATATACATTTCCGCCCGAAAGATCGTCTGCGTTTATGTTTACAAATGTGTCGTCTGTATCTATCATGCAGCCAAGACACTCAAAACTTTTAAGGTGCTGATCTATGGGACGTGTTCCGAAGTTGCATCCGCCCGGAGGTGGTACATGAGCCTCACCCATACGACCGATAAGTGCCCCCATAAGATAGTATGATGCCCTCATTTTTGCCGCAAGTTCCGGCTGTGCAGTACACCCGGACACGTTTTCTGCATCTATCACAACGGTGTTTATATCAGGTTTTTCAACCCGGGCACCAAGACTTCTTATCATTGCCAAGATGCTGTCTACATCGCTTATGTCGGGAACATTCTCTATTGTACATTTCCCTTCCACCAAAAGGGCAGCAGGAATAATTGCAACAGCAGCATTCTTTGCACCGCTGATATGAACTTCACCTTTAAGCGGTATTCCGCCTTTTATAAGGATTTTATCCACTTTAGGTCCTCCCCGGTATTTGATTATTCAGCCTCTTCCCAGTTGTGATAAATGTTCTGAACGTCATCATTGTCTTCAAGATGTTCAATAAGTTTTTCCATCATGAGAATATCATGTTCGTCTGTGAGTTCAATGGTGTTTTGAGGAATCATTTCAAGTTCTGCAGAAGCAAATGAATATCCTTTTGCCTCAAGTGCATCTCTCACCTGACGGAATTCTTCGGGTGATGTTGAAATCTCATAGAATTCATCTTCAACACCAAAATCATCTGCTCCGGCATCGAGTGCGTCCATTGTGAGTTCATCTTCATCAACTGAATCGTCTTTATTTACAATGATTATACCCTTTTGTTCAAACATCCATGATACTGAACCGTTTGTTCCGAGATTTCCGCCGAACTTATCAAAATAGTGGCGAAGGTCACCTGCAGTTCTGTTTCGGTTATCTGTGAGAGTTTCAACAATAACTGCAACACCTTTGGGGCCGTATCCTTCATAACTGATATCTTCATAGTTGTCCATATTCTGCTCACCGGCAGCCTTTTTGATTACTCTTGCAATATTATCGTTTGGCATATTGAAAGATCTTGCCTTTGCAATAGCATCTTTGAGTCTTCCGTTAACTTCAGGATCAGAACCTCCCGATTTTGCCGCAACTGCAATCTCTCTGCCCATTTTTGTAAATATCTTCGCTTTCTGAGCATCGGATTTTTCCTTTTTGTGCTTTATGTTATTCCACTTGGAATGACCTGACATATTTTCAACCTCCGTATATGTTAGTTATTTTTTGACATAAAAACGTACAGTATATTATATCGCATTTGTTATATGTTTGTCAATGTGTTTTTTTCAATACCTGAAAAGTATTGAAAAAAAACAGAGGGACGTAAACCGTATGCGGAAAATTACACATCTTTTTACAACCCTCTTAATTTCAGATTCTTTATATTCAGATTAATGATGATGGTGATGATGATGGTGATGATGATGTCCGTGTTCACCGCTTTGATGCACATGACAGTGTTTGTCTTGACATTCTTCCCCCACAGATTCAAGTTCCAATGTAACATGACCTATGCCATGTTCTTTAAGTTCGTCCCGTATCTGCTTTTTGATTTTGGCCCCTGCACTGTCCGTGACAACGTGCATAGTGGCATAGTTATTTATCCCATCCATACTCCATATGTGAATGTGATGAACGCCCACAACACCATCTATGTGACTGATATGTTTTTTCAGTTCACTCACATCTGTTCCTGCAGGTGTTTTTTCCAAAAACAGACTAAGTGCTTCTTTGAGATTTCTTAGAGCATTTACAAAAATGAAAACAGCAACTCCCAGAGACATCAAAGGATCTATGATTGCAAAATCCGTAAAATGCATAACCAATGCACCCACAAGAACAACAACCCATCCGAGAACATCTTCAAGCATATGAAGATTAACCGCTTTTTGATTGAGAGAATCACCGTCTCTTGTAACATATGCGGCAACAAAGTTCACTATTGTTCCCACAAAAGCAAAAATTATCATTCCACCGTAGTTTATTTCCACAGGACTGAATATGCGTTTTATTGCACCTGCAATTACTAAAAGTGAACCAACAAGAAGAACCAGCGTTGTGATAACACTTCCGATAACGCTGTATCTCAAATAACCATAGGTAAATTCCTCATCGGGTTCTTTTTTGCTCCTTCTTTCCAAAAACCACGAAACCCCGATACTCATGGCATCCCCCAGATCATGAACCGCATCAGAAACAATTGCAACACTTCCCGTAAATGTTCCTCCAACAAATTCAAATATGGAGAAAAAAAGATTGAGTATAAATGCAATTAATATGTTTTTTTCAGTTTTATTTTTCTTTTTCATAAATCCTCCTTAAAGCATTTCAGTCAAGAATCCACATTTTAAGTATTGCAAGACTTTCTCTTAAATAGCATGGAATGAGATTATACCATTGGATTGAAGAACCCATATGAGTGACATTTTCAAATCCTTCTTTTTTTGCCAGAGATACTCCCCTGTATGTGTGAAATCTGTTTGTTATCACCAATGTTTCATATTCGTCATCAAACATTTCATCAAGAATTTTTTTTGAAAATCTCATGTTCTCTGCCGTCGATTCTGCTCTTTCTTCTTTTATTATTACATTCGGATTCACACCATTTTCAATAAGATACTTCTCCATAGCAAAAGCCTCAGTTACCGTTTCCTGATAGCCTTTTCCGCCACTTACAACAATCAATGCTTCAGGGTTTATTTTGTGATATTCTATTGCCTTATCAAGACGGGTTTTCAAAGGAATGGTTACTTTGTCGCCTCTCACTCCTGCACCAAGAACTATCACCGCATCTTCCCTATAGGTCACGCTATCATTCATCCCATATGATGAAATAAAGCCTATAAGCAAAACTTCCCCTGCCAAAAGTATGAGAATAATATTCTTTATTCCCTTCATAACACCTTTTGATGTTATTTCTTTTATTTTATTATAATATATTCCCCAAACCAAAATTCCAAGTCCCAGCATAAATGTCAGCATAACACCAAGGTTAAGATTAGACATGATGCAAAGAATGAATCCATATGCAGAAAATATAATTCCTAATACAATTAATAACGTTGACATATTTATTTCCTTCTCATTACTTTTAAGCAGTTGCGTCAGCATCCGAACCCATTTTGGGTGTGTGTTTTTACGCCACTGCTTTGTTAAAATACTCGCAAATGCGTCAGCATTTACTGTGTTTTTGCCTCGCATTGTCGCAAAAACACTACACCGAAAATTCTTTGAACCTAAAACAAGATAAAATTGTTTGTTTTTCAAGGCGGAAGGTCGCAGGAATACTGACGTATTTCAAGACCGACAACGAGGAAAAACATCTATTTTACTTGTTTTGGGCGAGTTCGGATACTGACGCAACTGCTTAAGACCTCTTTTTTATCTTCTGAAATTCTGCGACTTTCCACCGACTTTTGAATAGTTTTGTTATGAGTCCAAACATCCAGAATATTATTCTCAATGTATGGCAAAGTTTCATCATATTGCTTGGCAAGGGCTGTGGCAAAATACCATGCACGCATCATATTTATGTAGTATTCTTCTGATTTGACAGAAGCAACCGCCAAAAGAAACTTTTTGTCAAAATTTTCATCAAGATAGAAACTCATCAAAAGATTTATGGCATATCTTGTGGCATACACATCTTTTGAATTTATCCATCTTTTTATGTGAATCAATAATTCTTCGGGATATTTTTTTAAAACTTTCGGCTTCATACTGTCACAAGTTGCCCAGTTATTTACATATGGCAAAAACTCATCAAGAAGTTTTATGCATTTTTCAAAGTCTTTTTCTCTTTCTATCAAAAATGCGTGAAGGTTGTCTTCTTCAAAATATTTGTGAGGCAGATCTTTAAGAAATTCGCCGTAGTTTTCAAGTTCTTTCGAAAACTTACGAAGATGCGGAATCTTTATACCGATAACCCTCTCTTTATTCACATTTGGCATAAGTTTCGAACTGAAATCTCTGTACTTTTCATCCGCCATGGAAAGAAGAGTTTTGCGGATGGATTCTGTCACACCATCTGTTTTGTTTTCTGATGTCATATTTATCACCGCCTGCATCTTAATTATACAGTTTCAGGCAAAGGAAATCAAGTGGATATAAATTTATTTATAATAATGTTATATCACTATTGTAAATTCCGTTCCAACACCAATTTTGCTTTTCACGGTGATATCCCCGCCGTGGAGTTCAATGATGCTCTTTACCATTGCAAGACCTAAACCGCTGCTTCCGTATTCATCATTGCGCACATCATCAACACGATAGAAGCGAGTCCATATTTTATCAATGTGTTCTGCGGATATTCCTACGCCGTTATCTGCAACAACGATTTCTGTTCTGTCACCAAGTTTTGAAGCAGAGACAGAAACATGACCTGATTCCTTACCATACTTAATTCCGTTGCTGATAAGATTGGTAATTGCGCTAAGCAGCAATGATTCATCTGCACCTACAATAGTGCCTTCGG
>SVJK01000034.1 GCA_015069015.1 Oscillospiraceae bacterium | reverse complement strand
CGGATTATTTTTAGGAGAATTTTACTGCGGAGGTCGCAGATGGGCTGTCGCCCTTCAAGACCGACAAATTGAAAGGCTTCAAAAATAATTCGTTTGAGACAACAGGGGTTCGAGTCTTACTGCACTAAATATTGTATTTCGTCTGTTTTCTTATAGAAATGGTTCTTGATTTGATAATTAAAGGTAATATAATTGTAATAAGTGATATAGGTGGTGATTCTATGAAAATTCTTAATTTTGGTTCGTGCAATATTGATTATGTGTATTCTCTTGACCACATTGTAGAAGCGGGTGAAACGGAAACAACATACAAGTTTGAAACTTTTCCGGGAGGGAAGGGGCTAAATCAATCAATAGCAGTTGCAAAAGCCGGCGTAAAAGTGTGCCATGCAGGATGTGTCGGATGTGATGGTGAGATATTAACAAATATTTTGATGAAAAATGATGTTGATATTTCTTATATCAGTAAAACTGATGAAAAAAACGGTCATGCCATCATTCAGGTCAGTAGTGAAGGCGAAAATTCTATATTTCTTTATCCCGGCTCTAATGAAATGATAACGAAAAATTATATAGACTTTGTACTTGAAAATTTCGGGCGTAATGATATTATTCTTTTGCAAAATGAGATAAGTAATGTTGAATACATAGTGGAAAAAGCTTACCAGAAACAGATGTGCATTATACTTAATCCGTCGCCATTCAACGAAAAACTTGATAAAATTGACTTTAATAAACTTACATATATCATATTAAATGAGATAGAGGCTAAGGCGATTTCAGGATGCGATATTCCTGAGGAACATTAAGTCGCTAACGCTAATGAAGTCACCTTCGGCAATGAAGTGTTGCTTCGCAACATTTTGGAACGCTTCGCTTCATAAATCAGCAAAGCAGATTTGCTTCATGACGGCAAAGCCGTCACTTCATATTTGCCAAAGGCAAATACTTAATTTACAAACAGCAAATTATGTGATATACTTTTTTAAAAAGAAGGTGTTTAAAATGAGTGGGAATATAATGAAAAACTTGTCCATGGCTGATATCGAAATATTAGTAGAAAACGAAAAAAAGCTCTTTAAAAAATGGTTGCTTATCGGAATATGTATGTGTATTATAGGAACCATAACACTTGCAAATCTCAAGGGAATTGGTGATTTTATTCACAGCGTATCTCCAAAAACTAAGGCGGAAGCTTTTGACAGAAATGGTGAGCAAAGCATTTATTCTTTTATGGAAATTGATTTTATTGAACCTTTTTATTCGGATAGAATTTCGCAAAATATTAGTGGTAGATATGAATCTGCAGAACATAATTACTATTTGATAGGCAATTCAAAAACAAATGAATTTGCTATTGCCAATATAAATCATGATTCGATTATTGAAGACTTCTCAACTAACAGTGAAGGTTACATAGTTTACGGTGAATCCCAAAACTTATCTTTACCGGAGCTTGAATACAGCAAGAATAAATCCGATGAAGAGAAAAAGAATGAGATTATACTTGATAACTCTGTTACAATAGACGGAAAAACATATTCTGTTCCTCATACCATTATGATGCCCGACCTTGATGTTATCGACCCGTCATCAGAAATAACGGCCGATTACTCTATAGAAGCTATAAAAAAGCTTGCCGAAAAATTTGATGTTAGCGAAAGTGAATTATCTGATTTCGGAAAAACTTCTCTTTATGTTTTAAGCGAACCCAAAACAGATACATCGGTACTTAGTGCTTCCTTGTATATTATATTTATATTTTTAATTCTTTGTACAATTCTCGGTTTTATTCCTATATTATGGGCTGCATCTAATATAGACAAATGTAATGAAAAACCAATAAAATTTAAAAAGTCATCCGTGTATTTTAATTCAAATGCTTTCTTATGGATAGTTTCGTTATTATCTAAAAAGCTTTCTACTTTACCTGATCAGTTTGAATATAATGGAAGTATCAAGCTTTCCAAAAAAGAGCCGATTATTTCCTTCTATGAGGATGGTGTAAAAACAGTAGAATATTGTTTGCAAACAGAAGGAGAGGAAGATTTTAAAGAAAAGTATTTTTTAATTTCTGTCAGAGTTGGGTTCACCGGCAATCCACCTACTCCGACAATGCAAATGGATGGTTTTATTTCTGATACATCAGAAGAAAGAAAAATGACATTAAATGATATTGGTTACCGTATGGAAGGTCATTACCTTGTTTGTGGCGGTGATTTGTCAAAACAAAGGCATGATGCTTCACGTGGCCAAGATTTGGTAATGAAGGGACTTAAGTACCCCGGATATACCACACCTGCCAATATCAGATTGATTGGCATATGCCCTGATTGTGGCAAATCTTTTGCTTTCCACGGATATGCTTTTTATATGGCACAAAGCGACGTGGCTTATTCGGATGATGGCTTAGATGTTTGTGAAATTGTTGCATACAACATTGATAAGGAATCTTGGAAATATGAAACAGAAGGTAAAACCTTCCGCTATTATAATTCCTTCAACTGTCCGTACTGTGGAGTACCTTATATTGATTATAAAAAGCACCCTAAAAACAAAGTGTTTGGGGTTTCCGGGTGTGTACATCTTGGTAGAAAACACTATAAAGCAGAATAAGATTTAACTATTAACAGAAAAGTTTCATCGTGAAACTTTTCTGTTATATCAAATGCGCCGTTTGAAATCATTGTATTATTATTTTAAAAATGATGTTTTTTACTTCAGACTTAATACTATTATTGAAAGGAAAAATAGTATATGAAAAAGCTAAAAGAAATAATACTTAATAATAAAGGGAAGATTATTTCGTTTGCCGTAGCAATATTGACTGTTTTTTTGTTTATAAAGGGAACTATGTTATCTGCCAAATACAATGCAAGGCTGCAAAATAAAGTATCCGTTATTGCAACAATAACAGCTATTCAGGAAAAAACCAGAACAGAAGAAATAAGTTTCGATACCGGCGACGGTGTCGAATTTCAAGAGTATGAAGAACCCTATTACGAAATTAAAACGACATATGAATATAATAATCAAATGTATAATTATAGCTTTGATAGTGATTATTTGTATATAAATGACGAATCCGGCGATTTTTATAGTACAGGAAAAACCATTCCGATACTGATTGATTCAACAAACCCGGGATATGTATTAGACGGAAATCCCGGAATTTCATATCATATTATAAGTTATGTGCTTGCAGGGATCTTGCTGATTATTTTGATTTATTTCATTATTTATAAGATTTACCCCGCTAAGATGGGCAAAGCTTTATTTGTTTACCCCTGGTTCTTGGCTGCTACCATCACTTGTATTTTTGGAATTAAGATGATTATCACAAACAAAACCGGTGTTGCAGGATACTTGTTGACGTTTTTACTCACACCCGTATATATTGCAGTTTGGCTTTTATTTTCAAGAATTTCAAAGAAAAACTAAAAATATGGTTCATTAAGATTGTTTCACTGCGAAATAATCTATTGTAGTTTGAACCTCCGATATGTTCGTATGTAAATTAACCGTTACCACCGAAATACATATTTATCACAGAGTTGCCGTCTGTTTTTGTCATTTTTTTGCTGTGAGTGAAGTTTGAAAAAGATTAGTTCTATTTACACCTTTTTTCAACCTCAGAAAGTTTTTCCCTTATGGCAATTTTCTGAGGACAAACGGACTCACATTTTCCGCACTTTATGCAACTATCTGCCTTTTCCAAAGTGTTTGGAAAAGCTTTTTTTGCACCGTTTACCGTCATTTTCGCTCCCAAAATCTCGTTATATGTTCCAAAAATTCCGGGTATCGGAATATTTTGAGGACAAAGTTCTGTGCAATAAGAACACGCTGTACAAGGAACAAGTTTTGCATCCCTTATAATCTTTCTTAAAATCTGTGCAATGTCATATTCTTTTTTTGAAAAGGGAACAAAGTCATTAAAGGTTTTTATGTTTTGTTTCACCATTTCCATATTTCCCATGCCTGAAAGCACCATGAAAACCTCAGGGAAACTCTGAACAAATCCGAGGGCAAAAGATGCGTGATTGTCATAACCGAGAGAATCAAGAAGCTTAGCTCCTTCAGGCGGAAGATTCACAAGTGCTCCTCCCTTTACAGGTTCCATAACTATAACTTTTTTTCCGTGTTTTACAGCGGTTTCATAACACTCTTTGCTTTGTATTGACGGATCATCATAGTCAAGGTAATTAATCTGCAACTGAACAACCTCAATATCCGGAATTTCCGAAAGCACCATATCAAGAAAGGGTGCAGTTTCGTGAAAGGAAATTCCTATGTGTTTTATTTTACCTTCATTTTTAAACTTTCTCAGATGCTCTATTGCATTTGTCTCTTTATATTTCGGATAGGTTTCAACATTAACCGAGTGAAGAAGATAGAAATCAAAATAGTCAACTTTGCATTGGCTGAGTTGTTTTTCAAAAAGCGTGTCAATGTCATCTTCTGTATTATAGCACCATGCAGAAAGCTTGTCTGCCAAAACAAAATCCTCTCTCTTGTGTCTTGAAGAAATGCAGTCTCCCACACATATTTCACTTTTCCCGCCTATATAGCCGTGGGCTGTGTCAAAATAGTTGAACCCCGAATCTATGAGACAGTCCACCATTTTTTCAAGTTCGTCATAGCAGATGTTTTCACCGTCCATTTTCAGCCTCATACATCCCAGACCAAGTCTTTTTTTTATTTTTTCAAAACTCATATTTATATACCTCCGGTCAGAATTGAACCTATTTTGTATGTGTGTTTATACGTCTATTATTATAAAAAAGTATATATTATTTTAACTGTATTGTCAAGAAATCAGCCTTGTCACCCACCTGTGTTATTCGGTAAAAATGCATTGAGAAAACATCTGCACAAACGGGTAATGAATTTAAAAATAACGAAACCAAAATATACTTTATCTAAGCTGTTTGCAGGCAAAACAAAACCGATTTCATACAACCGGAATACTCTTTACAAATCTTTATTCAAAGTGTATAATAATACAAAAAACTTTTTAAGGAGATATAAATAACATGAAAAACATAGGAAATGTCTTTATTTTAGGTGACAGTTATTCAACATTTGAAGGTTACATTCCTGAAGGGTATTCCCCTTTTTATACTAAAGACGCAGAATATACAAATGTAAATGATGTGAAAGACACATGGTGGCACCGTCTTTTGTCTGAAACCGAGTCAAACCTTGTGAGAAACTCAAGTTGGTCGGGAACAACCATATGCCACACAGGTTACAACGGTGAAGACTACTGCGAAATATCTTTCACAGGCAGATTTGATAAGCTTGCAAATGATGGGTATTTTGAAAAGAACAAAATTGACACATTTTTCCTCTTTGGCGGAACAAATGACAGCTGGGCAGATTCTCCCATAGGCAAAATGTTACACTCAGACTGGACAAAGGAAGATTTATATAACGTTCTTCCTGCAATAGGCTACATATTCTCCCGAATAAACGAAGTTTTGAAAGATACAAGAATCATCTGCATCATAAACAACGAACTCAAAAGCGTCATTACAGATGCCCTGAAAGACACCGCCAAACGCTTCGGCATTGAATGTGTTATGCTAAAGGACATTGACAAAATTGAAGGTCACCCCACAATCCTCGGTATGGAACAGATTAAAAATCAGGTGTTGGATGTTCTGTGAGAAATTTTTTAAAAACTATTGACTTTACCACGTTAAAGTATTATAATGTGTAATATCTTAAATGCGTTTGAGCAGAAACAAGTAGTTCCGCAAAGATCCTTGAGAGAGTTGCCGGTCGGTGCGAGGCAATGGAAGGGACCGGAATGAATTCATTCTGTTAGCAGTGCGCTGAACGAAAGAAATTTCAAGTAGGATGCAACGGGTGCTCCCGTTATAGAGCTAAGGTATGAAAGTACCTGATAAGGCCACAACCGTGAGGAAGTGGCGAACTGAGGTGGTACCACGGAAATGATATTTTCGTCCTCTGTATCCTTAAGGGATTACGGAGGACGTTTTTTGTTTTATAAAATAAATATCCCCAATATCCCGAAAAAACTTATTATATAGGAAGGATGAAGAAAATTGGCTCAGAATTATTATCAAAAAGAAATTGAAACCATGCCCCTTGAAGAAATGAAAAAACTTCAATCGGAAAAGTTAGTAAAACAGGTTAAACACGTTTATGAAAACGTTGAATACTACCGCAACCTTATGGATGAAAAAGGCGTTAAACCTGAAGACATTAAAGGAATTGAAGATTTGCACAAACTTCCTTTCCTTACAAAAGCAGACCTGAGAGATGCATATCCCTACGGACTCCTTGCAAAACCTCTCAAAGACTGTGTACGTATTCAGTCCACATCGGGAACAACAGGCAGACGTGTTGTTGCATTCTACACACAAAATGATATTGACCTTTGGGAAGACTGCTGTGCTCGTGCTATTGTTGCCGCAGGTGGAACAAATGAAGATGTTTGTCAGGTTGCCTATGGCTACGGTCTTTTCACAGGTGGTGCAGGACTTCACGGAGGTTCTCACAAAGTTGGCTGTCTGACTCTTCCCATGTCTTCGGGTAACACTGAAAGACAGATTCAGTTCATGCAAGACCTTAGTGCAACAATTCTTTGCTGTACACCGTCTTATGCGGCATATATCGGTGAATCTCTGAAAGAACAGGGCTACGGTCCCGATGACATTCCCTTAAAAGCCGGTATTTTCGGAGCAGAACCCTGGACAGAAGAAATGAGAAAAAATATTGAAGAAACTCTCGGTATTAAAGCCTATGATATATATGGTCTCACAGAAACATCAGGTCCGGGGGTATCCTTTGAATGCTCGGAGCAGACAGGTATGCACATCAACGAGGACCACTTCATTGCAGAAATCATTAATCCCGACACAGGCGAAGTTCTTCCCGAAGGAGAAAAAGGGGAACTTGTTTTCACAGCTCTTGACAAAGAAGCCTTCCCTCTTTTGAGATACAGAACAAGAGACATCTGCGTTCTTTCAAGAAAGAAATGTTCCTGCGGAAGAACTCTCATAAAAATGGCAAAACCCATGGGAAGAACTGACGATATGCTCATCATCAGAGGTGTTAACGTGTTCCCAAGCCAGATTGAGACAGTTCTCTTAAACGAAGGCTATCAGCCAAACTATCAGATTGTTGTTGACAGGAAAAATAACACAGACACCTTTGAAGTTAATGTGGAAATGTCTCCTGAACAGTTCACAGACAAAGTGGGCGATGTTCTCACAATGGAAAAGAATCTTGCAAACGCAATGAAAACAATGCTCGGCATCAACCCCTCCGTTCACCTTGTTGCTCCCAAGACAATTGCAAGAAGTGAAGGCAAAGCGGTTCGTGTTGTTGACAAACGTAAGTTGATTTAAGAAAGGGGATTTTATAAATGGCTATAACACAGTTAACAGTTTTTGTTTCAAATCAGAAAGGTTCTCTTGTTTCGGTAACTGACATTCTTGCAAAAAACAATGTAAACTTAAGAGCCCTTTCCATTGCGGAAACTGAAGATTTCGGAATTTTGCGTCTTATTGTAAATGATGTTGACGGTGCAAAAAAAGTTCTTGAAGAAAACGGATATCTCATAAAGGCAGTTGATGTTGTAGGTGTTAAAATCGGTGATGAACCCGGAAAACTCACATCTGCCCTTAGTGTGTTGGATAAATCAGACATAAATGTTGAATATCTTTATGCTTTCATGGCAAGGACAGAAAAGCATGCCTATGTGGTTCTTCGTGTGGAAAATAATGAAGAAACCGAAAAAGCACTGACTGATTCAGGATTTAAAATCATAACACAGGCAGACATCGACAAACTCTGATTTTTTGAGGATTCACGCTGAGTCGTGCTCATAATCAGATATGCATCTTATCTTGTTTTAAAACTTTTGGGTGTCGTTTTTTCAGAGGCGATTATGCCTTTGCCAAAAAACGACACCCTTTTTTGTCAAAATATTGCATTATTCATTAAATGTAAATATTGAAAATTGCATTTTAATATGATATACTTATGGTGTTAAATTTTGCTATCGTATCCTTTTTGTTGCCGGGATGCGAAAATCAAGCTGGATTTGTGCAATATTGTGTTAATATGGTGAACACCTTATCTCACAAACAAGATTCAGCACAATTCTTTTATGCAAAAAAGGAGGACTGCAAATGAGCAAAAAGAGACTGATAACATTGATTGTTTCAGTTATTGTTATAATTCTGCTTGGCGTCTTGGTGTTTTCATACTTTCATTTTTTCGCTGATTCACCAAAAAAGGATGAGGCTGCAAAGCCCGTGAGTGAAACTGCGGAAAGCGAAAAGGAGGTTTTGCCGGACTACGACCGCATCTTTGCTATGTACGCAAAACATATGGAAAACAATGAAAGCTTTTTTTCAAGAGGTATGATGCTTTGCGATTTAAATGAAGACAAAATCCCCGAGCTTTTCTCCATAGCCTATGATGAGATGGGCGACGTGGTATATCTCCATTTCATAAAAGACGGAAAAGTGATGACACCTGCGCAAACATCTCCCAGGACCTTCGTTGATGTATACGACCTTATACGTCCGTCAACATTTTATGAAGACCCTCTTCATTTTATCGGAATATACAAAAACAAAAAAACAGGTCAGAAAGCTCTCATAAATTCTGTTGCCGATCATAGCGAAAATGACCGTTTTGACATTGTTACATATGATGGCAAGAAACCCGTTTTCAAAGACGAAGGGGTGAAAGCGGCAGTTGAAGAAAGATGGCCCGTTCTTGAAAAAAGAGACCTTATTATGGCAGATTATGAACTTTGTGAAGACAAACTTTTCACAAGATTTCTTATCAGAGGCGAATATTCAAAAGAAACAGGCAACAATCCTGTAAACGAATTGAAAAATCTGATTGAGGAATTTAAAAATCATTCTTCCGTCTCCGATGCCAAAACAGTTGAAAACGAGGAGTTTTACTGCTACATAAAAAACATTAATCTTGAAAACAATGAAATTGTTCTTGTTCCTGCCGCAAAGATTTCCTATGAAGAGTATGCCAAAGCGATGAACGGCGACAAGATTTATTCATTAAACGGAGAACTGATGTCAATTCAGACAGACGAAGCAATGCTTTCCGAACAAGGCGTTGCAACTCTATATGCCAATCCGGGTGTCGAATACAGCTTCACCGTACCTTCGCCGGGCGGTTCTGCATCGGTCATCACAGGCTACCTTGGTATGCCACCGGTGAAAGCTTCCCTCTCCGGCAATCTCAAAGTACGCTACGGTGTTTTGGGCGAGTATGACGACAACGGCGAGCCCACAGGGTATGAATCTTTGGGAAGAAAGAATGAATATACTATAGATGAATATGTTCAAAGTTTTGCAACCTTTAATATGGGAAGTTATTATAAGGCTACTGTAAAAGATGGCTCTCTTGTATTTCTGGATGTACTTTACAAACCCTGATATAAATTAATTTTCACAAAGGAGAAATATATTATGAAAATAAAAATAAGTTCTATTATACTGAAAATCGCAGGAATTCTTGTTGACCTTATCTGTTGTGGCGTATTTTTATACGGATTCATTCGGTCGGCAGAATATGACATACCGTTTTCTTTCATGAACCTGATTTCCATCGGAATCGTGTTTTTTATGTGGATGGTAAGCGGACTGGTTATCTATGCTCTTGGAGATGTTGTTGAACTTTTGGCGAAAAACAAGGAAAACACCAACGAAATTTGTCAGATTCTGAAATATTCTTCAATTCAGAACGCTCCGAAGCAAAACATCCCCTATAGTGCGCCCGTTCAGAACGCCCCCTCTGCAAACATTCCCGAAACAGGCGAATGGACTTGCCCGAACTGCGGTTTGAAGTCCGGCGCTGATGCAAGTTTTTGCGTGGGCTGCGGAGCAAGGAGATAACAAACTTTTATAAGTATTTACAAATATTTTAAAGGAGAAATATTATGCCATATATTGAAGCAAAAATCTCTATTCCTCTTTCAGACAACCAAAAGGAAGAGTTAAAATGCGGGTTTGGTAAAACAATGGGTCTTGTAGAAAAACCCGAATCGTTTTTGATGGTAAATATTGAGGACGGAAAAGACCTTTGGTTTGCGGGGGAAAAGCTTGAAAAAGGAGCATATATCTCCCTCAGTCTTCTCGGAAATTCCACTTCCGAAAACTACCGAAAAGTCACAGAGGCTGTGTGTACCCTTTTGTCGGACAAGCTCGGAATTGACCCGAAGGGAATCTATGTCACGTATCATCCCGTGTCAGACTGGGGATGGAACGGAAGCAATTTTTAATTTTTTCTTTTGAATATTTTTTTCTCTTGTGGGAATTTTATTATGGAAACGAGGTATGCACATGGACTATCATTTCAAGCCAAAAGGAGTTTGTGCAAGACAAATTGATTTTTCCGTGGAAGACGGAGTAATAACAAACATCAATTTCATAGGTGGGTGTTCAGGCAACACTCAGGGGCTTTCCAGACTTTGCATTGGAAGAAAACCCGAGGAAATAAAAGAGCTTCTTTCAGGCATTAAATGCGGTTTCAAGTCCACCTCCTGCCCTGACCAGCTTGCAAAGGCAATGGATGAAATTGCAAATTAAAAGCAATATGAAGAAAGGTTGATTTTTATGGAAACAAGAGTTGCGGTAATCGGAATAATTGTGGAAGATATGGACTCCGTGGATGAATTAAATGCCCTCCTTCACGAATTTGGAAGACACATTGTGGGGAGAATGGGCATTCCATACAGGGAAAAGGATATTCACATCATCAGCATAGCTGTGGATGCTCCTCAGGATATTATCAGCACATTATCCGGAAAAATCGGAAATCTAAAGGGAGTCAGTGCAAAAACCGCATATTCCCATGTTATTACAAAAGACTAAAGAGAAAGTGACAAGGATATGAGTCTTAATTCCACACCATCAGCACAAAGACTGCACATTTCTTTTTTCGGTCTTACCAATGCAGGAAAATCAAGTTTGGTTAATGCCGTTACAAATCAGGAAATGTCTGTAGTTTCAAATACTCACGGAACAACCACAGACCCGGTGAAAAAGTCAATGGAGCTTCTTCCCCTGGGGCCTGTGGTTATTGTTGATACACCCGGATTCAATGACAAGGGCGAACTTGGAGAAAAAAGAGTTAAAAAAACAAGGGAAATCCTTTCAAAAACCGACATTGCGGTTCTTGTTACAGATGCCACAAGAGGGCTCGAAGACGGTGAAGAAGAACTTTTGAAAATTTTTTTGCAAAAACAAATCCCCTTTGTTATTGCAAAAAACAAATCGGACCTTTTGGAGACTGAATACATAGAAAAAGAAAACGAAGTGCTCACCTGTGCAACAAAGCTTCTCGGAATTGAAAAGCTGAAAGAAAAAATCGCATCTCTTGTGAGAGGGCAAGAAAAACAGACACCCATGGTGTCTGACCTCCTATCACACGGACAAACTGTGGTGTTGGTTATTCCCATAGATTCCTCTGCACCAAAGGGCAGAATAATTCTTCCACAGCAAATGGCAATAAGGGAAATTCTTGACTCTGATGCTTTTTGTATGATAACAAAAGAGGACACATATTCCTCTCTTCTGTCTTCTCTTTCAAAAAAACCCGACCTCGTTATCTGTGATTCCCAGGTTTTTAAAAAGATAGTAAAGGAAACTCCTTGTGATGTTTCTCTCACTTCCTTTTCCGTCCTTATGGCTCGAAAAAACGGATTTTTACATCCGGCAATTGAAGGAGCAAAGAAACTTTCTCAAATCAAAGACGGCGACAAAATTTTGGTGTGCGAAGGATGCACTCATCACAGGCAATGTGAAGACATCGGAACTGTGAAGCTTCCAAAATGGATACGTGACTTCACAAAAAAAGAACCTGTGTTTGATTTTACATCAGGTTCTCAATTTCCCGAAGACTTGTCTGAATATTCTCTTATTGTTCACTGTGGAGGATGTATGATAACTCCAAAGGAAGTGAAGGAGAGAATGGAAAGGGCAAAGAAGCAAAACGTTCCCTTTACAAACTACGGAACTGTCATTGCACACATTAACGGAATTTTGGACACAAGTACGCAGATGTTTGAATAAAAACGTAAATATTTCCCGTGAACTTAAAGGGAATGTAAATTAATTTGCCAAATTAATTTACATTCCCCTGTTTTTTTGTGGTAATCATTAAAAGAAACTACACCTTTTCCGGAACTCCATATCTTGCAAGGTCGTTTATAATTATCTCCATACCTGTCATAGCACCTTAAAAGATATGATGTCAAAAACGGCAGAGCAAGAAAACTGATATTGGAGACAAAAAGATAGTGGAAAACAACAAAAAGGCTCTCCTTTTCACGAGTGAGAGCCTAAAAAAACGCAAAACTGTTTTAAAAATTACACGAAACCATGTAATATTTCATAGTTTCGTGCTTTTTTCAAAATAATCATTAAAAGAAACTACACCATTTCCGGTCATTTCTCAAAAGAAGAATCGGGAGTGTTTTTAAAACATTTTTCTGCATATATCGCTTTTATTGCATCCGTAGTCCTTTTCAACGGAATATAAAAATCATCTACTATCTTTAGTGCCAACCGCTCCGGAACTCCATACCTTGCAAGGTCGTTTATAATTATCTCCATACAGTCTGCAATCTGAAGCCTGTCTATAGTTTTTGGTGTTTTTGGCGGGAACTTGTAGAAATCTATCATTTTCAAAAACCTCCTGAAATAAAAAATGCGCCCACCGAAGCAAGCGCATAAAAAACGCAAACCCCGATAGTCGCCAAACTATTTTAATAGATGAGTATTCCTACGCATTCTACCAAACGGAATTTGCATTTTTATCAAATTCAGTAGTAGAATGCAGTAATGCTCATAAAAATATACAGTTATTCCATATAAAGAATACCTTGTTAAATCATCATTTTAAAATAGTTTGGCATAATTATGATATCACATATTCAATAATTTATCAATATATTTTTGAATAATCTTTATGGCAGACGATGCCATTGAAGAAGGCAGTCCTGAAGATATTTCACAAATCCAAAGGGCGAAAGAACAAAACAGTTCCTGCAAAGTATCTTTTAAAAACTGTAAAAATCATCTGTTATCTTTAGCGCTAACCTTTCCGGAACGCCATACCTTGCAAGGTCGTTTATAATTATCTCCATACAGTCTGCAATCTGAAGCCTGTCTATAGTTTTTGGTGTTTTGGGCGGAAACTTGTAGAAATCTATCATTTTCAAAAACCTCCTGAAATAAAAAGTGTGCAGAACAATAGTTGTCTGCACACCGAAAAATGCAAACCCCGATTGTTGTCACACAAACTTAATCAGAATGGGATATAACATTGCACACTCTAACCAGTGGAATTTGCACTTTTGCCAATTCAATGTTAAAGTATGCAAAAAGGGTATAAATATCCCTTGCAAAAAATAAAAATCCCAATTCTTCTATTAAATTAAGTTTATGTGACTCTAATATAATATCACATATTTAATAATTTATCAATATATTTTTGAAATATCTCCTTTGTCAAAAAATTGTCGGCGTTTTGTTTAAAAACCTTTACTTTTATATCAAAATATGATAATATAATAAGATGAGTAAGGTGGGTAAATATTGCCCGTTACAAAGATAAAACAAAACACCAAAGAAAGGAGTTTTTCAAAAGAGATGGCAGATAAAAAATCAAGGATTCTTGATCCTGAAACCGTCAGCAAACAGGCACAAATCATAAAAGACATCCGCATCATAAACGAAAAACGCTTTTCAGAAGATGGCACAAGAAAAAAGGCATTCATTGAGACCTACGGATGTCAGCAAAATGTCAGCGACTCTGAAATTCTCATGGGTATGCTTGAAGAAATGGGATACCAAAAAGCCATTTCAAAAGAAGATGCCGATGTGATAATTTTCAACACCTGCGCCGTGAGAGAAAACGCCGAACTCAAAGTTTTCGGAAATCTTGGAGCCTTAAAGCACAGAAAGGCAAAAAACCCCGATCTCATAATCGGTGTTTGCGGATGCATGATGCAACAAAAAGCAAATGCTGATGAAATAAAAAAGAAGTATAAGCACATTGATATGGTTTTCGGGACTCACTCTCTTTATTATTTTCCCTCTCTTTTCAAGGAAGTTCTTGATGATAAACGTGTGATAGACGTTAAAGAAACAGAAGGAGCCATTGCAGAGGGGTATCCTGTAAAAAGGTCAGAGCCACCCCTTGCCTGGGTTTCGGTTATGTATGGGTGCAACAACTTTTGTTCCTATTGCATCGTTCCCTATGTGAGAGGCAGAGAAAGAAGCCGTACTAAAGAAGCGGTCATAAAAGAGGTTCAGACTCTTGCAAAAGAGGGCTACAAAGAAATCACCCTTTTAGGTCAGAATGTCAATTCCTACGGAAAAGACCTCTATGATGACTATTCTTTTGCAGACCTTTTAACTGATGTTTGCAAAACAGAGGGCATCGAAAGAGTCCGTTTTATGACAAGCCATCCAAAAGATATTTCGGACAAACTCATTGAAACCATGGCAAGGGAAGAAAAGATATGCAAACAACTTCACCTTCCCGTACAATCAGGAAACTCAAGAGTTCTTGAATCAATGAACCGTAAATATACAAAAGAAGAATATCTTGAAAAAATCCAAAAGGTTAAAAAGGCAATGCCCAACATCACCCTCACCACAGACATCATTGTGGGATTCCCCGGTGAGACAAAGGAAGAATTTGAAGACACCCTTGATGTTTTAAGAAAAGTGCGCTATGACACCATCTTTTCTTTCATATATTCCAAACGTCCCGGCACTCCGGCATCTTTGTGGGATGATGTTTTAACAGATGAAGAAAAGAAAGAGTGTTTCAACCGTCTTTTGGAAGTTCAGGACGAAATATCTCTTGAAAAAAACAAAGCGCTTTTGGGAAAAACTTTTAAGGTTTTAACAGAAGGCGAAAGCAAAACCGATTCATCTGTCTTGACAGGCAGAACAGAGGGCGGTAAAATTGTGAACTTCAAAGGTGATTCTTCCCTTAAAGGAAGTTTTGTAAATGTGAAAATTACCGATGTGCGCACCTGGTCGCTGATTGGTGAAATTGAAAAATAAAAAATATGAGAAATATATAACACATTTGAAAGGAAATGAACAAAATGGAAAAAATACTTGAAAAAGCAAAAGAACTTGGAATTATGATTTCAAAAAGTCAGCAGTTTGCCAACCTCAAAGAGGCAGAGGCAGCACACATAGCAGATAAAGAAGCAGTGCAGATGATGGTGGATTATTCCAACAAACAGCAGGACATTCAAAAAAGAGCCTCTGTTCCTGACATCACAAAAGAAGAAATCTTAAAACTCAAAGAAGAAGCTCAGGCAGAATTTGAAAAGATTTGCAAAAATGACAATATCAAAGCATACCTTGAAGCAAGCCAGACCTTTGCAAGAATGATTGAACAGGTTAATTCCATCATTGGCTATTTTGTAAAAGGCGGACAAGAATCAGGCTGCAGCGGAAACTGCTCAGGATGTTCGGGATGTCATTGATTTTTTTGAAAGGGGATTCCCCTTTCGATCCCCTTTCCGCTTGATTTTCTTTGCCGTCGGTATTTTAAAAATCAGAGTCGCTCATAAAGGTCGCTATCGCTCCGATTCGCTTCCTCTCTGATTTTCTCATCCCGATTCCGTCAAAGAAAATAGGCGGAGATATCGCACCACAGCAATGTGCGAAAATCGAAAGAATAACGAACCAAAAGTTTCTGTTAGTAAAACAGAGTTCCAAACTCGGCAAAGGAGAGTTATAGGAATCAAGCACTTGCCTTATGTTTTTATGAAATGTCTAATATCCGCTCCTATTCTCTATTCTCTAATCTCTAATCACTACGTTAATCTCTAATCACTACGTTGCACAAACTAAATTCCCTGAAAGGTTGAAACAAATGAAAAAAGGCGAACTCACTCCCATGATGCGTCAGTATCTGGAGATAAAAGAAGAATATAACGATTGCATTTTGTTTTTCCGTCTCGGAGACTTTTACGAGATGTTCTTTGACGATGCAATAACAGCCTCACGGGTTCTTGAAATCACCCTCACAGGGAAAGATTGCGGAATGCCTGAGCGGGCACCCATGTGCGGAGTACCTTTCCATTCTGCTCAGGGCTACATCACAAAACTTATCAAAAACGGATATAAAGTTGCAATCTGTGAACAGGTTGAAGATCCGAAAGATGCAAAGGGAATAGTTAAAAGGGATGTCATAAGAGTTGTAACTCCCGGAACAGTCGGCGCACAGACAGAGTCTGTAACCTCCGACAACAATTTCCTTGCCTGCATATGGGTTGACGAATCCACCTACGGCATTGCCTTTGCAGATGTTACAACCGGCGAAACCTTTGGCGCTGAGGGAAGTAATGAATATCTTGAAAGTTCTGTCATAAATCTCATTGCAACCTTCAAACCCTCAGAAGTTCTTGTGAACCGTGACGGAATAAATTATTGCAAAAATCTGCTTGACTCAAAAAGACTTCATAATTTTTATGACGGCATAATTGAATCGGATTATTATGACGAAGAAAGGGCAGTTGAAAATATCACAAAACAGTTTGCTCCAAAAACTCTTGATCAACTTGGACTAAGGGATAAAAGAGCCTGCGTAAAAGCCCTTGGCGGACTTCTTGCATATCTTTTTGAAACCCAGAAAGTAAGCCTCACTCACCTTAACTCTTTCTCCTTTTGCAGTCAGTCTCAGCATCTTATCATAGACGCATCATCTTTCCGTAATCTTGAACTTACCGAAACCATGAGAGACAAGGAAAAAAGAGGTTCCCTTCTCGGAATCCTTGACCGCACAAAAACCGCAATGGGTGCAAGAAGACTCAAGGCATGGCTTGACCGTCCTTTGGTTTCACCCGAAAGAATTGCCTTGAGGAGCAACGCAGTTGAAGAACTGTTCGACAATACCCCCATGAGGGAAGAGATAACAGATGCCCTCAAAAATGTTTATGACATAGAAAGAATTCTTTCAAAAGTTGTGTATGGCTCCTGTAATGCAAGGGATTTTGTATCTCTTCGTCAAAGCCTTGATAATATTGTTCCTGTTAAAAATGCCCTGAAAAGTGCCAAATCAGATTTTCTCGGCATGATATATCAGGGAATTGACACCTGCGATTCTTTGCGAAATCTTTTAAGACTTGCTCTTACAGATGATCCCCCCGTAACAGTAAAAGAGGGCGGAATGATAAAAGAAGGTTTTGACAAAGAACTTGACCGCACAAAAGATATGCTGAAAAACGGTACTTCCTACATTGCCCGCATTGAATCTGTGGAAAAGGAAAGAACAGGAATCAAAAATCTCAAAGTGGCATATAACAGGGTTTTCGGATACTATATCGAAGTTTCCAAATCAAACCTTGACAAAGTTCCCGAAACATATATAAGAAAGCAGACTCTGGTGGGTGCAGAAAGATTTATCACTCAGGAACTGAAAGACCTTGAGTCAAGAATTTTGAATGCAAGGGAAAAAGTGAACGCTCTGGAATATGAAAACTTCCTTGCAATAAAAGAAGAAATACTCAAAAAACTTCTGACACTCCAGCAGGATGCAAAACTTGTTTCTGTGGCAGATGCCCTTTGCTCCCTTGCCCGTGTGGCAAATCAGAGGGGATATGTCAAACCCATAGTTGACGAAAGTGACATAATAGACATAAAAGACGGCAGACACCCTGTGGTGGAAGCAAGTCTATCGGATGCACTCTTTGTGCCAAATGACACATATCTCAACTGTGATGATTCGAGATTTTCAATCATCACAGGCCCTAATATGGCAGGAAAGTCCACATATATGAGACAGACTGCCCTCATTGTGATTATGGCACAGATAGGATCTTTTGTTCCTGCAAGCCATTGCCACATTGGCATTGTGGATGCTGTGTTTACAAGGGTGGGTGCATCTGACGATCTGGCATCGGGACAAAGCACATTTATGGTGGAAATGAACGAAGTTGCCCACATACTTTCAAATGCCACGGGAAAAAGCCTTGTCATCTTAGACGAAATCGGCAGAGGCACATCAACCTATGACGGCCTTTCAATTGCATGGGCTGTGGCAGAGTATATTTCAGATAAAGAAAAAATAGGTGCAAAAACCCTCTTTGCAACTCACTATCACGAACTCACAGAACTTGAAAACTCTAAAGACGGCGTGAAGAACTATTCGGTTGCAGTCAAAAAAAGAGGCGATGACATAACATTTTTAAGAAAGATTGTAAAAGGCGGAACAGATGACAGTTTCGGCATTCAGGTTGCCCTCCTTGCAGGACTTCCCCAGGAAGTGATTGAAAGGGCAAAACAGGTGCTTGCATCTGTTGAGTCGGGAGAAAAGAAGGAAATCTCCGTTTCCTCCGAAGTGCAGGTGCCAAAGATGCAGTCAGACTCATCTCCCGCCCTTTGTGAGGCGATGGAAAGACTTCGTCTGCTTGACGTTTCGACTCTCACTCCCATAGAAGCCCTTAACGAATTATATAACCTACAGAAAAAGGTTAGTGAAAACTGATGAAAATTAATGTACTTCCCCAAACAATTGCAAATATGATAGCCGCAGGCGAAGTGGTCGAAAGACCTGCATCTGTGGTTAAAGAACTTGTGGAAAACTCCATTGACGCAGGTGCAAAAAATGTTACCGTTGAAATCAAAAACGGCGGAATGACATATATCCGCGTAACAGACGACGGCTCAGGAATTGCCCCCGATGAGGTTGAGACCGCTTTTCTTCGTCATGCCACAAGTAAAATATCAACCGAAGAAGATTTGAATGCCATCTACACCCTCGGCTTTCGCGGTGAGGCTCTTGCGAGCATTGCCTCTGTTGCAAGGGTGGACATATTCACAAAAACAAAAGATGAAGATTTTGGTGTTTGTCTTTCAATTGAGGGAGGAGAAGTTGTTTCAAAAGATGAGGCGGGATGCTCCGACGGAACAACCATGATTGTGAGGGATTTGTTT
The DNA here is from genome assembly GCA_015069015.1 of Oscillospiraceae bacterium. Lineage (GTDB taxonomy): Bacteria > Bacillota > Clostridia > UMGS1810 > UMGS1810 > RGIG1828. Next base: position 4,996 of record SVJK01000034.1, on the reverse strand, counting down.
TTCAACACCCCTGCAAGAATGAAATTTTTAAAGTCTGACAAAACCGAATCGGGATATGTGACAGATGCTGTGTCAAAACTCATTTTGTCCCATCCCGAAGTTAAGATAAAACTCATTTCAAACGGCAAAGAAGTTTCCTCATCCCAAGGGGATTCAAAACTTCTCAGCGCCATATATTCTGTCTACGGAAAAGACTTCCCACGTCACATGATTCCCGTTGACTATTCAGAAGACGGCATAACCGTAACAGGCTATGTGGGTGACAGCGAAGTTTCAAGAAAAGACAGACGAGGACAGGTGTTTTTCATAAACTCACGCTACATAACATCAAAAGTCATAAGTGCAGCCCTTTCGGAGGCATTTCAGAACTTTGTTATGGTGGGAAAATTCCCCATGGCTGTTTTAAACATAAAGGTTTCGGGAAATTTTGTTGATGTGAATGTTCACCCCACAAAAATTGAAGTGCGTTTTTCAGACGATAAAAAAGTTTATCAGAGTGTATACTGGGCAGTGAAAAATGCTCTCACATCCAAAAAGCACATCCCCGATGTGAGTTTTTCAAAAAGTGAGGCACAAAACAAAGTCCGTGAAGATGCCATAAAAGAAAAAAACAAGGCAACACAACTTGACATAAATCTTTTAAGAGATTCTTTCTACAAGAGTCCGCAGGATATGAAAAACAATTTTCAAGAGGAAAAGAGAGAGGAGAAAAAGACGCAAAATCCCCCCTCATCCGCAAATACAGATGCAACACCCAAAAACTTTTCCAATCCCGAAGAAAAATTTGAAGACATTTCAGACCACATAAAAAACAATGTTTTCTTCTCAGGCAGGATTCCGGGACTTTTGAGAAATACACCGAGCGAAGATGAGAAAAGGGAAGAAAAGAGCATAAACTCTGCAGTCCCGTCTTCTGACACCAAAGAAACACCATCTGATTTTTCAAAGCATGACACTTCAAAAGAGAAAATTCCCGCAAAAAAAGAAGATGAAGATTTTGCAAAAATCCCCTCTGCCACCCCCGATGCAGACAAAAAAGAAGAAACCCTCCAAGAGAAAATACAAAAAGAAGAACAGATTCCAAAAAGAAAAATTGCAGGCGTGGACTTTTTTGTCATAGGTCAGGTTTTTGCCACCTATATCTTAGTTCAGATGGACAATAAACTTCTCATAATTGACCAGCATGCCGCTCAGGAAAGACTCTATTTCGAGGAACTTTTAAAAGATTATGAATCAAAAGAAATTTATTCCCAAAATCTTTTAATTCCCGAAACTGTCGACCTTGATCCCGTGTCTTTCCCCCTTGTGTGGGAAAAAGAAGAATTTTTCACATCCCTTGGGTTTGAACTTGAAAAATTCGGCGAAAAAACAGTTCTCATAAGAAGTGTTCCTGCAATTTTGCAGGATGCAAACATCAAAGATGCTTTCCTTGAAATCCTTTCACTTTTGGAAAAAGGATATGCCAACATAACAAAAACTTTGCTTGAAGATGTTCTTCACACAATGAGTTGCAAGCGGGCAATAAAAGGAAATCAGATTCTTAATCAAAAAGAAATGGAAAGCCTCTCAGAAAAGGTCATTTCCCTTGACTATATAAACACCTGCCCCCACGGCAGGCCCATATGCATTTCAATGAGCGAATACGAAATGGAAAAACAGTTTAAAAGAGTGTAGATAATTTATGAAAAAAGTATTGGCAATAATAGGTCCAACAGGATGCGGAAAGACAGAACTTTCCGTGAAAATAGCAAAAAGAACAGGTGCTGAAATAATTTCTTCCGATTCAATGCAAATCTACAAGGGAATGGACATAGGCACAGCCAAAGTTACCAAAGAAGAAATGGAAAATGTCCCTCACCACATGATAGACATCCTCTCACCTTCAGAATCTTTTTCCGTTTCGGATTTTTGCAAAGAGGCAAAGAAAAAAGCAGAGGAGATTTTCAAAAAGGGAAAACCTGTGGTTTTGGTTGGAGGAACAGGTCTTTATACCGATTCTTTCATAAAAGACATCGACTTTTCCGAAGAGGGAGAAAAAGACCTGAAACTTCGCGCCAAACTTGAAGACTATGCAAAACAATTCGGGGCAGAGGCACTTTTTGAGAAACTTCGGGAAATTGACGAAAAAAGCGCTCAGACAATTCATCCCAACAACGTAAAAAGAGTTATTCGTGCCATTGAATATTACACTCTCACAGGAGAGCCCATTTCCCTTCACAACGAAAGAACAAAAAGCAAACCCTCACCCTATGACTATGTGTACATAGGTCTCACAAGGGACAGGGAAGAACTTTATGAAAGAATTGACAAAAGAGTTGACCTTATGATGGAAAAAGGACTTCTTGGGGAAGTTATGACTCTTTATAAAATGGGGCTTTCCAAAGACCACACAAGTATGCAGGCTCTTGGCTACAAGGAACTTTTCTGGTACATAAACGGAAAAGCAACTCTGGAGGAATCTGTGAGAATTCTAAAAAGAGATTCCAGAAGATATGCCAAAAGACAACTTACCTGGTTTGGCAAAAACCCTGACATAAACTGGATAAATCTTTCTTCTCAGCCAAATGGTGAGGAAAGAGCAATGGAAATTTTAAAAAGTAAAAATTTTATCTGAAACATCACACAGACAGTCCCGACTTTTGAGTAATTTTTTAAAATAACAGGTGATATAATGAAAAAAACACTACCCAAAATACTGATACTTGCAGCTATACTTTTTATCGTATACAATCTGATTAGTATGTTTTCTTCATCGGATGAAACCATAATTGCCCAGATTGAGCAAATAGAAACCGCCTTTTCCTTTGACGGTGTCATAACAAGGGACGAACTCCGAGTTACTGCAAAAGACGCACTCATAGAAGAAATCGGTGTTCTTGATCCTGCTGTCTCAGAAGGAGAAATGGTGTCAAGAGGCAAGCTTGTTTTAATTCACTATGATTCTTCCATTGATGATGAAACAAAAAAGCGTATTGCCGAAATCAACAGCCGTCTTTCCGAGTTTGAATCTTCACCTGATGATATGAGTGCTATGGAAGTTGATGAACAAAGCCTTAATGCCGAAATTGACAAACAATATAGCCTCCTTTTTGATACTGCAAAGAAAAGAGATATGCGTGAAATTGCAACAATCAAAAACGAAATCAATCTTTTGATTGCAAGAAAAGCGGCACTTTCCAAGGATTCTGACAAAGCCTTGGAAACCAAAGAGAGTCTTGAGTCGGAAAAGGCTTCCATTCTGAAGCAATATGGCGGGAAAACCAAAGAAATTCTTTCACAAAAACACGGAGTTTTCTCCACATCCATGGACGGATATGAAAGTGCTCTCACTCCCGAAAAAGCAACTTCCATGACTGTTTCGGACTTTGACAAAATTATGAAAAAGAATCTCTCTTCACAGGAAGCTGTAAAAGAGGGAACAATATATAAGATTTGCGACAACTCCAAATGGTGGATCAGCGTTTGCACCGATTCTAAAACAGCCTCAAATTTCAAAGAAGGAGCTTATGTAACTTTACGTTTAGGAGGAGAAAACAAGGAAATTAAAGCAACTGTTGAATATATATCTCCTGCCCTTAACGGAAGATATGTTATTACTTTTTCTTCAAACACTCACAGTGAATATGCACTTTCAAACCGCTTTGTTTCCGTGACGGCAGTGACTCAAGTGTACAAAGGTCTTCTTGTTCCCATAAAGGCAATCAGAGTAATTGACTCAAAACCGGGTGTTTATGTTCGTACGGAAAACACGGTAAAATTCAGAAACATTGAAATTATCTATAAAGACAAGGAAAAAGCCATTGTTAAGATGAACAACACAGGGAATAATCCCCTGCTTTTGTATGACGAAATTATTGTCAGCGGAAATAAGAAGAGGTGATTTTATATGTCTATTAAAGAAAATCTTGAAACCATAAGAGAAAATGTTAAAAAAGCCTGCCAAAGGGCGGGAAGAGATGAAAAAGAAGTTCTCATTCTTGCAGTCACCAAAACAAGAAGTGCAGAGGAAATTAATGAGGCAATTTCTCTTGGCATAACCGATATCGGCGAAAACAGAGTTCAGGAACTTATGTCAAAATATGATGATGTGAGAAAAGATGTGAAATGGCACATCATAGGACACCTTCAGACAAATAAAGTGAAATATATTGCCGACAAAGTTTCAATGATTCATTCTGTGGATTCATTGAAACTTGCCTCAGAGATTAATGCAAGATGTGAAAAAATTTCAAAAGTTATGGACATTTTGATAGAGGTAAATTCAGGTGAGGAAAACAAAAGCGGAATTGATGCCTCCGAAGTTTTCTCTCTCATTGAAGAAGTGAAAGATATGAAAAATGTCCGCATCCGTGGTCTTATGACCATGGCGCCTCTTGGGGCAGATGAAGAAACACTTAAAACTGTTTTTTCAAACCTTAAGAATTTGTCAGAGGAAATAAAAGAAAGAAACTATGAAAATGTTTCCATGGAGCATCTTTCCATGGGAATGAGCAATGATTACAAAGAGGCAATTGAGTGCGGAGCGACCATAATACGTCCCGGAAGAAGTCTTTTTATATGATGAATTCATCAGCGATATAAATTCCGGACGGAATTTGCGATATATTACTTCGTAATGCGATATGTCTCTTCGGGACGCGAAAAGGAATTTATATCATATCGCAACGGAATAAAATGGAGTTATATCGCATTTGAGAATAACGAAAATATATCGCCAAACTTTTTGTCCCTGACTTGATAAAATCAATATGGAGATGTCGAATGTTATCGAGAACGAAAAGCCTTCCCCTTGAGGGGAAGGTGTCAGCGATAGCTGACGGATGAGGTGGAAAAGAATAACGATTGCTTCGCAATCTACACCTCACCACCGCCTGCGGCGGAGCCTCTCCTCAAGGAGAAGCCTTTGAAAAACTGTATCTAAAACTTTTGTGTCGCAATTGAGAAAAGTCGAACTTTGGAAAATTAAATAAAGCCTTCCCCTTGAGGGGCGATGCTT
>SVJK01000033.1 GCA_015069015.1 Oscillospiraceae bacterium | reverse complement strand
CATGAAATGGCTTCGCCATGAAATGACAACGCAGTTGTCATGATATGAATTCCTTTGGAATTCATTAAAGTTAAAACTCGCCAAAGCGAGTTTTTTCCATAATGTCTGCATAGCAGACATTTCATGCACCTTCAGGTGCATTTCATTCTAACTGATTGAAAATCAATCAGTGAGTTAAGCTCCAATTTAATTACATACAAGAAAAGCGGCTTCGCCGCACCGCCTGCGGCGGGAGTGCGGAGCATTATCGCTTTTCTTAAGCCATGTGCATTTTTGAAAAGCAAATTTGCTTTTCAAAAAAATTTGCACGGCAATATAATAAATTTTTTACTGTATAGGAACGAAGTTTCCTATACAGTAAAAAATCCGCTTGCTTTCTTCGGAAGAAAACAAGCGGATTGGAAACTGAAATTGACTTTTCAGATATTTCTGAACTCACTTCTGTATTTTGTGGGAGTAACGCTGCAATATTTTTTAAAAAGCCTTGCAAAGTATGAAGTATCGGTTATGCCGAGTTTCCTTGCAATTTGTTCAATTGGCATATCGGTTCTTGCAAGCATTCCCATTGCTTTATACACTTTCATTCTGTTAAAATAGGAGATGGGAGGAATGCCGTAGTTTTTCTTGAATCTTTTTATGAAATATGTTGTCTGCATATGCACAAGGGAAGCGAAGTCCTCGGTTTTAGGATTCTCTCCAAGATGCTTGGACATATAGTCAATAACAGGTTTGAAAAATTGTCCCTGAACGGTGCTTTCCTTTTTTCTTTCTTCGGCATATATGCGGATGATATTTATTATGTTTGCACACCATCCAATGTCATAGAGAGGATTTTTATAGAGTTCTTTTCTGTGGGAACTTTCAAACAGTTTGCTCATTTTTTCGGTATCGGGAATTGTGACAACGAAATTGTCCTCCGAAAGTCCCAGAAGTTCCATGAGGTTTTCCCCTCCTGATGTGGCAGAGAACAGCATTTCGTACATCGAGAATCTCTCCGATGCGTGAGTGTATGCTCTAACCTTTCCTTTGGGAAGATATGCAAGTTGCCCCGGTCTTATTATGTAACTTTCGGAATCAATGGAAAGGAAACATTCACCTTCCAGAACATAGAAGAAAAGATCGTTTTCTCCCACGTGTCCCACAGCGTCTCCTTTCCACACAATAGGCGGAACATAGAGGCAGATTTCTATGGGAGATACAGACAGTTCGCTGACAGAAAAAAAGTCTTTCATAATATACCCTCCAATATTGTTATACAATATGCAAAAAAATCCTGATTAAAATATGTTTTCTTGATATATCAGAATTTTGCAAATAAAACAAAGTGCAAAAAAATCTTGAAGAAGATAATTTTATCTCTTTACTTTTGCAATGATAACATAATATAATTAGCGTGTCAATATAGGTTTTTCAAAACACAGGGACAAATCAATTCAAAATCCATTCAAAAAGTAGACAAAACCTTAACTTTTTTATATAATTATCGTTGAATGATGTTTTTGTTTATGATAAACTATAATAAAAAGATGTGGGTTTTTAAAAAGGAGAGTTTTCAACATGAAATATCTGACACTTGAAGAAAATGCCAAAAGAATAAAAAATATTAATGACGCTCACAAGGAGACAAAGGCATACACTGTCCGTCACAGAATTGATGACTATATGCCCGGTCAGGCGACCTACAGCCTTGGTGATTATCCCGAAAAGTTTTCCATTGAGCCCACAGAATATGACTATAATCTTTTAAAGAAACTTTCAGACAGCGGTGCACAGCTTATTCAGATTCACGAAGAATGGAACGATGCTCTCCGTCATCTTGGTGCTGATAAGTTCACGAGCCATGATGAAAAAGGTCTCCACAATTTTGTTGACCTTTGCCACAATTTTGATTTTAAGGTTCTCCCCTATATTTCTACAGGATATTTTAATGAATATGACCCGGATTTCAAAGAAGATTTCGCAAAAGGGCCTTACAATCTGAGAGAGCTTTATTACTCTTTCAGAAGATGCAATCCGGGAAGTGCAAGCTGGAGAGAATATCTTTTGCCGAGAACTTTTGATGTGGTGGACAAATACGGATTTGACGGAATATATAACGACTGGGGATATGACGGATTTCACATAGCCTGGGACAATGGGGATTATGATGAAAACGGAATTTATGACATTGCTTATGACCCCGAAATTGAAGACCTTTTGTGCCTCATATATAACGAAGTTAAAAAAAGAGGCGGCATATATAAACTCCATTGCGGAGGAAACAACGCCCCCAATACAAAAGACAAAGTGTATGACTATCTGTGGATTGGAGAAGCGGTAGACGCAAAAGGAGTTGGCGTGGGCAAAACCTATGCTCCCTACATAATCCCCTGCCATCACATGAGTTTTTCAAAAGAGGGCAAAAAGACAAACTACTTTGCAAAGACCATTCCGTTTTTGCAGTTCCCTCTATTAAAAATCGGAAGGCCGATGACAGGCGGTGCATATTCAGAAGCCGTAAAATGTCCCGATATCACCATGTATCCTCATCCGGACGGCGGAAAGTGGTTTGAGCAGGAAGTGTATGAATATATGCAGGAGCATCCCGATGGTCCATATGTATATTCACTCTGGTCATCAATTCCCGATGACGTGACAGAATTTGACACATGGTCAAAATATCTTGCGCTCTACAAACCCATGGTTACACAAAGCAGCGTGTGTTACATAGAGGTGAGAGAGTCGGAAGAAATTCTCTCAAAAATTCCTCAAGACGTGTATGCGTCATTATTTGTTAATGAAAATATGTATTATGTCATATCAAATCTCGGAAATGAGCCCTGTGAAATCACTTTTAAAAATACATGGCTCAACAGGGAAAGCGGTGAGGCAGGAAAAACATTCACCATTCCCGGCGGAGAGATGATATTCCTGATTAAACAAGACTAATTCTTGAAAAGAGAGATTTTATGTTTGGAAAAATATCACAGACAAAAAACCATTTCTCTGTTGATATGATAGTCAGTGCAATAATAAGAAACATATATGAAACCTTTGACTATCCTGGCGATATGCACGACTTTTGGGAAATGGTTTATGTCATTGACGGCAATGCTACCATAACAGAAGATGAAAATGTATATCTTATGACATCGGGAAATGTAATTTTCCATCGTCCCATGGAATTTCATAAACTGTATATCCAGTATCAGCAAAATTCTCCCACAAAGATAATGATCCTTTCTTTTAAATGCAGCGGGAGTGCAATAGAAAGTCTTGGTGACGGACTCTTTATGATGAGTGACAGTCAGCAAAAGGATTTAATCGACATGTACAATACCATAATGAGTACATATAAATGGGTTGAAGGAGAAGGTCTTGTTCCCATAAATGCTGTCGGTGAAAACGCAAAGAAACTCGATGAAATGATTGTCTATTCAAAACTGACTGTTATGCTTTTGACCTTGGCAAAAAATCTTTTGCCTGTAAAGTCTGAAGAACTTCAGACAAGAGTGTCCTCGGGAATATATAACTACAAAAGAATGATGGAAATCTTAAATGAGCACATCTATGAGGATCTGTCTGTTGATGATATAGCCTCTATGGGTTGCATGAGCAGAAGTAATGTTCAAAAACTCTTTAAGACCTATTCGGGGTGCGGAGTCATGCAACAGTTCAATAGAATTAAAGTTGCAAAAGCTATGGATCTGATAAAGATGGGAATGAATATAAATGAAATTTCTTCCCGTCTTGCCTACACAAGCCCGAACTACTTTTCCGAAGTATTTAAACGTGAAGTGGGTGTTTTACCCTCAAGATTCAAACAGCAGGTGCAAAGTTTTGTAAAGCAGTCGGATGCAAGAGATGGGTATAAATAATCAAATAATGTGTGCAATGGCACATTTAATGCATTTAACATGAAGGTATGTTCAATGCCAAAGGGGTGTTTTCTGTGAGAAAGTTAATATCTTCAGTTCTTTTGTTTTGTATGATTTTTTCACTTTTGCCATCATTTTCATCTTACGCCGTAGAAAATGATGTTTCTTTAGTGAAAACCGGAACAAGATATGAAAGTGTTATTCAAACATTGACAATGGATCCGGAAAGTACATTTAATGAAGACTATAAATCTGTCTCTAATGCACCTGAAGGAAAGGATAATATTGCCCAAATTATTGATCTTTCAGATTCTGAAAATCCGGAAGATGCATCTCACGGAAACGTGGCACATCTGAAAATTCACGGCAATCCCGAAGCCTACAGCAACGCAGGCTACACCATTTCCCAAAGAACCATATTTCAGAAAGAACCCTACTATAGTGATGATGTGGTTTCTTTTTCTTTTGATATAAATGTTTTAAAGATGGAAACAGAACCCATGGGCATTCTTGGATATATTGCCGATGTGACCTATACGGGATTTTGCTTTGAAGGCGAAAACCTTTACGTTTCCACCGATTATGGTAAGGGTGCTACAGATAAGGCGTCAAGAATAACCATCCCCATGGAAAACGGAACATGGCACACACTTCAATATATTTTTGATGACAGAGACGATACCATATATCACATAGTAGACGGGGAAATATGCTCCCGTGTGCCCTTTGCGGGCACAGGAAAAACCCTTGATCTCAAAGGGGAAAAATCGAAAAAATTCTATCCTGAATTTTTTCTCCGACAAAAATTTGCCCAGAACAAAGAATGTGAAGTATATATAGATAATGTGAAAATTCTTTCGGGAAGGTCCGTAACAATGTCGCTTTCTGTGCCGGACTATGCCCCTGTTGGCTCAAAGATTGAACTCAAACCTCAATTTGAGGGTGGAGACGATTTGAACCTTTTATATTATATTAACGGCAAAAGGGTTAACTCTTCAAAAAGAACAGTTTATGTAACCATACCCAAAGAGGGCGAAAACATCATAGAGGCACATCTTACAGATGATGACGGCAATATTGTCGTATCTTCGGAGAAAAAATGTGTGACCGGTGTTTTTATGAACCTGAAAGATGTTCATAAACCTCTGACAATGGAGACGGGAGCGTGTTTTTCAAGTGACTATCGTTCTATGTCGGGCTCCCCTGAGGGACTTGAAAACATTGCGGAAATTGTTGACCTTTCAGATTCGCCATTTCCGGATGATGCATCTCATGGCAATGCGGCACATTTGAAAATCCACGGAAATCCCGGAGTGAAAAGCAGTGCAGGATATTCTCTCGCCCAAAGAACAATCTTTTGCACTCCGCCCTATGACAAAACTGACATAATTTCATTTTCCTTCGACATAAAGGTTGAAAAGATGGACGAAATGCCCATGCCGCTTCTTGGCTACATTGCCGATACATACTATTGCGGTTTCAGTTTTGAAGGGGAAAATCTCTATATCTCAACAGATTTTTCAAAGGGTGCCCAAAGTAAGAACAGCAGAATTACCCTTCCTATGAAAAACGGAACGTGGCACACCCTTCAATATATTTTTGACGATAATAATAAGATAATATATCACCTTGCAGACGGAGTTATGTATTCTGCAGTTCCCTTTGAAGGAGCAAGCAAAACTCTTGACCTTTCATCTGAAAGAGCAAAAAATTTCTATCCCGAATTTATTCTGAGGGGTGATTTTGAGTCAGGGAAAGAATGTGAGGTATACCTTGATAATGTCAACATTTCCTATGGAGCACAATCTGACATCATTTTCAAAAATCTTACCATGTCCAGCGGAGATATATTTGCTATGGGCTTGGATGATGTGAACTGTCAGGATGGTATTGAACTTGGGTTTGATGTGTCGGATGGGGGATGCGAAAAGGACATTATGTGTATTGCAACTCTTGGCAAAACATCAGACAAAAGTCTTTGCGATATTGCAATAAGTCCGGTTGCCTTTGAAGAAGGGGAAAGTTGGAAAAAGGCAAAACTCGTTCTTGACTCCCTTCCCGAAGGTCTTAACGGAAATGATTATGAACTTTGCCTGATGATATGGGAAAAGGATACTCTTAAACCCCTTATGAAAAAGGAAATTCTCACTCAGAAAGAAGAATTTAAAAATTCTTCCGACAAAATCAACTTTGTTAAGAACGGAACTTTTATGATAGAGGCAGAAGAACTGGAATATTCCGATGAAGTTGCCATCATTTCGGAATCTGATGCGTCGGGTGGTCTTGCTCTTAAGTCAACAGCCGCCGCATTTGCTCCGAGTCATGAAGATGTTGAAAATGTTGCAATGGCTTTGAGTATTGAAGTTCCTGCCATAGAAGAAGGTCAGTACTGTCTTTGGATGAGAGTTAAATGTACAAGTTCAGCAAACTATTCTTTCTGGGCAAAATATACCGGATATGGTGATTACAAAGCACGCTACATAAAAATTAATCCTGAATATCAATGGGTAAACGTTGCAAGCGTATTTTGTTGCGACAATACATTTGAATACAAAATAAAACACAGAGATCCGGGCTTTAAAATTGACAAATTTATATTTACAAGAGATCCTGATTTTAACCCCGTGAACATAAACGATACACCAAAACTTGTGGCTCCGGGACTTCCCGATCCTGAATCTCTCTATGAAGCACCCCCTGTATTCCCGCCTGAAAACACTCATCCCAGACTTCTGGTTACAAAAGAGTTGATACCCGAATTGAAAGAAAACGCAAGTCATCCTGCTCTTGAGCCAATGTACAAAGAAGCCAAGAGAAGGGCAAATCTTGAAATGAACTGCAAATTGGCGGATAAAAACGGCGGAAACAACATTAATTTGTATCTTGCATTCGATATTGAGTGCAGAGCATATATGTATCTTTTGGGTGAGGTTGATGAGAACCACGCAAAACAGACAGTGGAGTATTTAAAAGACCTCCTTTCAACTGTCACATGGGACAGATCTGTTGGTGACATAACCCGAAATATGGGAACTCTTATTTCAACAGCCGCCATTGTCTATGACTGGTGCTATGATGTTCTGACAGAAGAAGACAAGCAGGAAATCATAAGAGGCATAAAAAGAACTGCAGGACAGATGGAAATCGGATATCCTCCGAAAACCTATGAGATTTTTGCAGGTCACGGCGGTGAGGGCGAAGTTTTTTACTATCAACTTGCCTGTGCCATTGCAATCTATGATGAAGAACCTGATATGTATAACTATGTTGCCGGACTTTTGTTCCAGCATATGTTTGACTCGAGAAAACTTTTCACTCAAACAGGAAGCCATCCTGCAGGAAGTGCCTACGGTGCTGTCCGTCTTGCATGGGAGCAGCTTTCTTCCATAGTCTTTGACCGTATGGGATACCCTGAAGTTATGGGAGAATATATGGACAAAACCTCCATGAGATGGATTTATGACAGACTTCCAAACGGCTATTGGTTTGAAGACGGGGACTCCTGGATTTCAATTAATAAAAATCAGGGACCTGTTTATGATTATAATGCATATCCCACCATGCTCTACGGGGCATATCACAATGATAATAAATATCTGAGAGGGGAATATTTAAGAGAACTTTCTCTTAAAGGCTATGCCGGAGGAACTGATATTTACAATAATGCGGTTCTCACTCTTGTAACCCTTAATCCCTCAAAAGGATATATATATCCTGACGACGAAGGAAAAGAACTTCCCCTTTCATATTTCACATCATATCCTCTCACCCATGCTTTTATGAGAACATCATGGAAAGAGGGCATAGATTCGGAAACCGCTCTTGTTTTTATGAACGGTCAGGAAAAACTCGTTGGAGACCATGACCACGAACATTCCGACATCGGAAACTTCCAGATATATTATAAGGGAGTTCTCACAGGTCACGGCGGAACATATGCAGGTCAAAACGGAGGATGGGGCGCAGAACACAACTATAACTATTACAGAAGAACCATTTCCCAGAACTGTCTCACGGTTTTTGATCCCAATGAAAAATTTACTGCCGAATGGTTTGGTGACAAAGAGTTTTCAAATGACGGTGGGCAGATGTTCGAGAAAAATTCAAACTTCCTTCCTGAATTTATTTCTCACCCCGATCAGGCAAAAACAGAGGGGAAATATGCAGGTCCAAACAAGGAAACACCTGAGTTTACCTATCTTAAAACAGACCTTACAAATGCTTATTCAGACAAGATTAAGGGCTACACACGTTCTATGGTTGCCATAAACCTTTTTAACACCGACTATCCCCTTGCCTTTATCTGTTATGACAATGTGACATCATCTGATAAAGATTTCAAAAAGACATGGAATCTTCAGTCAATTCACGAGCCGGAGATTGAAGGCAATCAGACGGTCATAAAAAGAAATGAATACGGATATTCGGGACAGCTTGTTGTAAACACCTATCTTCCAAAGGATGATAACCTGACAATTTCAAAAGTTGGCGGAGAGGGATTTGAAGCCTGGGTTAACGGCGTGAACTATCCCAACCCCGACAAAGAAGGTTATGACCACGAACAGTGCGACTGGAGAGTTGAAATATCACCAAAGACTTCATCAGAAGATGACCTTTTCCTGAATGCAATGTATGTTACCGACACAAACAAAAACCTTCCAAAACTTCCCATGTTTATGGAAGAGAGTGAAAAATTTGTCGGCGTAACAGTTATGGACAGAGTTGTACTTTTCTCCAAAACAAGAGAAAAGGTTAATGAAGGATTCAGCCTGAATGTCCGCGACAACGGATACGGCACCATGTGCACCCTCATAACAGACCTTGAAGAGGGCAACTGGAAAATCACATCAGATGAAACAAGCGTGGTTGTGAAGGTTGACGGTGAGGAAAATGCACTCTATGTGCGTCTCACCCCCGGTACATATACAGTATCAAAAGCAGATGGTGAAACACCTGCAAAAATCTCATACCAAAGAGATGAAAGAGTTGAAAGAGTTGGAGATGTGTATGTATATGACCGTGCAAGAAGGTTGTTTGAATATACCAAAAACCCGACAGTTTTAAGAGACTCCGTCCCATATCTTTCAGAGGAAGACATGGAGAAAAACGGTATGATAATCGAAAGATGCGACAATGAAATCACAGTTGAGGCAAAAGGACGCAGGGCATCTCTTACAATGAATTCCAATGTTTGTACAAAAGATGGAACATCTGTTACAATTCAGGGGGCACCATTTGAAAAAGACGGAATTTTGTATCTTCCTGCAACAGATTTTGCAGAGTTCTTTGGAAGAAGTTTTACTTATGATTCGTTGGCAAGGATTATTAAACTGAAATAATATATAATTAAAATTCACCGGAGAAAGGTTGTTAAATATATGATGAAAAAATTACTGGCGTCATGTCTTGCGGGTTCATTTTTGGTGACATCTTTTGCATACGCTGCACCAACAGTTGAACTGAAAGATGCCGAAAACAATGTTATAAAAGTTATAACATCCGCAAAGAAGGGAGAAGCCATATCCGTTCTTATAACAAATCCCGGATATGAAAAGGCAGAAGTGTTTGATAACGGTGATGCTGTTTCCTACTACATAAAGACAGTTGCAGATAAAGACGATTTCTCAATAGACGTTCCCATGTATGACACTCTGTCTCTCGGTGGCGGAGAATATGAGGTTACCGTCAGCAAAAAAGACGGTTTTGAATCATCAAAATTCAAATTCTATTTCACAGAAGAAAAAGAGAGAGTCATTGAACTTTTGAATGGGGATGATATGGAATCATACATAGAGAAAGCATATGAAACCTATTCTCTTGCAGATTCTTTGGTGTTTGAAACAACAGATAAACAGATTCTTGCAGACATTCTTTCAGATATTGCCCCCTTTGAGGCAGATGTTCAGAAAATGTATGACATCTTAAGTGATGCTCTTTGTCTTGCATCCTATAAAGAAGGAAATGAAAATCTCATATCAGTCGGCAAAATCGGTTTTGCAGATACCCTCGGAGTTTTTGAAACTCCGCTTTATGAAGATTATCTTGAAAATCTTTCGGATGAGGGTGTTGAAAAAGTAAACACAGGTATTCTTGGTGGCGATTATAAAAAAATATCAGATATAAAAGAAAAGTTTGACGACCTTGTCCTGACAAATCTCATCTGTAACTATAAATACAACGGCTTCGGTCACGTTCAGGAATTTCTTTCAAAATATAAAAAGGAGTATAAAGATGCCGGAATAGATGCTGATAAGATTTCAAAAAGCAAAAAAGAAAATGAAATCTGTCAGGCAATGCAGACAAGTGACGCGAAAAACTTGTCCGATCTCAAAAAAATTGCCGCATCAAAACTCAAGTCTTCAAGTGATGAAGGTTCCTCCGGAGGCGGAGGCGGTGGCGGCGGTGGAGGATTTACCACCGAAAAGCCGTCAGGCGAAGTTGTCGGAGCAGTAATCGGCGGTGTGGGAGAAGACGGTGGATATGTTCCCAATCTCACAACACCTTTTGCTGACCTTGGCGGTTTTGAATGGGCAGAGGAATCTGTTTCAAATCTTTACAGAATAGGTGCAATAAACGGAAAATCAGAGAAAAATTTTGCACCGTCTGATACAGTTACAAGAGCAGAATTTGCAAAAATCCTGATTTCTGCGTTCTTCGGAACCCCTGCGGATACAGAAAAGATTTTTTCGGATACAGAGGGCTGGGCTGTTCCCTATGTGACCTACGGAGAGAAGATGGGAATCATAAACGGAATTTCAGAAAGTCTTTTTGCACCAGATGAAAATGTCACAAGAGAGCAGGCGGCATCCATTGTGGCAAGAGCCCTTGAAGCGAAAGGATACACATCCGAAAAGAAAGGAAAAGCATTTGACGATTCAGGTGCAATCAGCGACTGGGCAAAAGAAGCAATAGATATGCTTTCGGGAGCGAAAATAATTTCGGGCAGAGGCTCGGATATGTTTTGCCCCAAAGATAGTATGACAAGAGCAGAGGCGGCAAAAATCATATACTCTGCAATGAAACTTACGGAAGGAGAGTAATAATGAATAAAAAAGTAGTAATAAGTCTTTTTCTCGTGCTGACTCTTCTTTCGGGAATGTTTTGTATGAGTACATTTGCGGAAAATAAAGCGGAAGTTGTAAATTCTGCATCACATGACTTTGAATTTGCAAAATCCCTTGGCATAATGCCTCCTGATGTGATAGAGGACGAGGCAATTTCGAGAATTAATCTTGCAAGATGTTTTACAAATGTCATTTTGTCAGGTGCAGAGCCTGTGGTAGAGAAAAGTGCATATTTCACAGATGTTGACTATTCTCTTGCGGGATATGCAGACACGGTTTACGGTGCAAAAATCATGAACGGCGTCGGTGGCGGACTTTTCAACCCTGACGGACATATAACATACGCTCAACTTGCAAAATCCTTTGTATCCTTCCTTGGATATGGTGAAAAAGCAGAGGCACTTGGCGGATATCCCGGAGGGTATATGGCAGTTGCCGCATCACTGGACCTTTTTTTCGGAGCACCACAGTATGCAAACGACTACGTTACGGCAGAGGCGGTTGCGTCTGCATTTAAAAGCGCATTGAATGTGCCTGTTTTGGAAAAAGTGAAATACGCTGACACCTACACTTATGTGACAAGAGGAAGAGACTATCTTGAAAAATATATGCATATTCATCACATCTGGGATGTTGTAAATGCTACCTACTGGTCCAATGCAATCAATTCCCATCCTGTGGCATATAACGAAATCGTAGTTGGCGAAACCCTTCTCACATTCGATATAAAAGAGTTTTCGGTATCAGATCTTTTTGGTCAGAGAGTTGATGCCTATTATGCAAAAGAAGAGGGCATAAACCGTATGCTTTTTATCGAAAACTTTGATAACGAAGTTGAAACCTACACATCAGATGCAATAGAAGGATTTTCATCCAAAGGAATCTTATATCTTGACGGCAAAAAAGAAAAGAACTTAAGACTTTCTTCCGATGTTAAAATTTTCTACAACGGTGCTCTTTGCAAAACATATGAAGACAGCATTTTCACCCCCTGGCATGAAAGGGGACTTGATGGAAACCTTACGGTTATAGACAACAACTCGGACGGTGCGTATGATTTTGTATTGATTGAAGCTTATGAGTCCTTTGTTTTTGATGCGCTCATTGACAATATCATCTATCCGAAATACAGAGGAACAACAGTTATTGACTTAAACGGTTACCATGACGGATTAGACGCTCTTTTTGTAAATATCAAAGGTCAGCCTGTTTCGGTGTCTTCTCTTGAAGAAGGTGTGATTCTCAATGTATTCAGGGCGGATAAAGGTCCGGGGGTTCCTGAAACATCCGGTGTTAAAGACGGTATAACAAAGATTATGGTATCTGTTGATTCGGGTGTGGGTAATCTGGATTCCTATGAAAGGTCAGATGCAGAAATAATTCTGACTGTTGGCGGAATTGAATATAAATCATCACGTTCACTATTTTTAAATCCCGAACTCGATAAACTCAAAATCGGCGCAAGAATGAAAATGATGTTCAACAAAGACGGACTTGTTTCAGACATAGATTTTTCTGCCTTTGAAATGATTTTTAACGGCTATCTCACAGATGCAAAACAGGGAAAAGGTCTTGAGGGTGCAGACAAGGCAATGATCAGAATGTTCACAGACGGTGAAGTTTTTGAGTCATTCACATTGAGTGAAAATCTTGAACTTTTTGTGGGTGATAAAAGAGAAGTCATAAAAGGCAAAGATATCTTTTCATATATTGTGAATAGGGATTCGGGCAGGGTTGTACGCCAGCCGATACGCTACAAGAAAAATAAAGAAAACAAAATAGAAACTCTGTATCTTATGGCAGAGGAAGCAAAAGAGTGTGACGGACTTTTTGCATTCCCCGAAAGTGCATATTCAAAAACTTCAGAATACCGTTCGGGAAATACAAGAAGTTTTGCGGGAAAAATTCTCACAAATGCAAAGACTTCTGTTTATGCAGTGCCATCTGAGGCAAAAAGAGATGATGACACTCTCTACACAATCGTAAATCTTGCAGGAAGCCATTCCTACACTTTTGATGCCTACGGCTTTAAAAAGGACAGCAAAGTTGCAAGTTTCATAATTATCCCCGACTCCGATGTTTCAAAGCCATTCACAGAGGAAAATGCCATGTTTATGGTGGAATCGGTTTCTGAAGTCATTAACAAAAATGGTGACGAAGTGGTGAGAGTGAGAGGCTACGAAAAAGGAAATCTCACAGAACACTACGGAGAAAAGAGAGTTCTTTCAATCTGTGAAGGAGGAACACTTCCCAAAAAAGGTGACATCATAACATTTGATGTGAACACCGAAGAGATGATGGTGAATCCGAAACTCATTTTCAGGGAAGACACAAGAAAATTCCCTGACTATAGTGCAAATCCTACCGCTGCCCAGTATGAAACAAGAACAAGATTTATATACGGAAAAATCATATGGGCAGACGATGAAAGTATGATTATAAAAGCAGAAGATGAAGAAAATGAAACAGTAACCATAGAAACATATATGAAATCTGCATCTGTTCCCATCTACCGCTTCGAAAAAGTGAATTCAAGACAATCACATGTGAGAAAAGCATCGGTTGAGGAACTTCGTGCAGTTCCGGGAAGCCTTATGTCTGAGCAGAAGCTTCTCATCTACACAAGATCAGGCGATATGCAGATGATTGCCATCTATGATTAATTTTAAGGGAGGATGACAGTTATGAAAAAATTAATATCAGTATTTCTTATAATTTGTTTTATGTTTTCATTAAAAAATGTGTCCGCCTTTGAAATGGAGTATTATGGACTCATAAAAAATGAAAATCTGATTCTGCCTGCGGCAAAAACGCCTGAAGTCAAAGGCGGAACCCTGATTGTTGAAGCAGAAGAGATTGAATATTCTGCCGAGGCGGCGGTAATTTCAGAACCTGATGCATCAGGCACACTCGCACTTCTTTCAACTGCAGCCGCCTATGCAGGAACAGCAGATGAAGTTAAAAATGTGGAAATGCATTTTAAAGCACAGATTCCCGACGAAGAAACGGGAGAATATTATCTCTGGATGAGAGTTAAATGTACAAATTCAGGTAACTATTCATTCTGGGAAAAATATTCGGGTGTTGCAAACTATAAAGTGCGCTACATAAGGGTAAACCCCAACTATCAATGGGTTCAGGTTGCAAAAGGAAGTTATGGCGGCGAAGTGTTTGAATATATGATTAAACACAGAGACCCCGGTTTTAAAATTGACAAATTTATTCTGACACAAGATGCAACCTTTGCACCTGAGGGAAAAGACGACCTTCCTGCAATGGAAAATCAGGAAGAAATCTCATATGAAGCACCACCATTCTATCCCCCTGCAAATACCCATCCGAGACTTCTTGCAACAGAGGATATAATTCCAAAATTAAAAGAGAATGCGTCTCATCCTGCACTTTCCACAATGTATAATCAGGTGGTATACAGGGGAAATGTGGAAATGGATACCAAACTCCCCGACAAGGGCGGTCAGAACAACGTTGACCTTGCTCTTGCCTTCAATTTGGAGTGCAGAGCATATCTCTATCTTCTCGGCGAAGCAGACGAAGACCATGCAAGAGAGACAGTCAGATACACAAGAGACTTTTTGAATTCTCTCATCTGGGACAGATCTGTTGGTGATATAACCAGAAGTATGGGTACGGCAATTTCAGCCGCAGCCTTTGTCTATGACTGGTGCTATGATGTTTTAACCGATGAAGACAAAGCAGACATCATAAAAGGCATGAAAAAAACCATGAGACAAATGGAAATAGGCTATCCTCCCAAGACCTATGAAATATTTGCAGGACACGGCGGTGAGGGTGAAGTGTATTTCTATCAGCTTGCCTGTGCAATTGCAGTATTTGATGAAGATCCTGAAATGTATAACCTTGTTGCAGGACTTTTATTCCAGCATATGTTTGATGCAAGAAAACTTTTCAATGAATCGGGCAACCATTCTGCAGGAAGTGCCTACGGTCCCGTTCGTCTTTCCTGGGAACAGATTGGTGCAATCATCTTTGACAGAATGGGATGTCCTGATGTTACGGGAACAAATGTTGACAAACCATCTATGAGATGGATTTATGACAGACTTCCCCACGGCTTCTGGTTTGAAGATGGTGACTCCTATCTCAACATCACCACAAGCCTCGGACCTTCCTACAACTTTACAGCATATCCAACATTTCTCTACGGTTCATACTACAATGACAACCAATATTTAAGAGGTGAATACATAAGAGAACTTGCCCTGAAGAAATATTCTGCCGGTGCAACTCACTATGATAACGGTATTCTCACCCTCCTCACCTTAGATCCCGGAAAAGGATATGCCTACCCCGATGATGAAGGAAAAGAACTTCCTCTTTCATATTTCACATCATATCCGCTCACGGCAGGATTTATGAGAACATCATGGAAAGAGGGCATAGATTCAGAAACGGCGATGGTGTTTATGAACGGTCAGGAAAAACTCGTTGGAGACCATGACCACGAACATTCCGACATCGGAAACTTCCAGATTTACTATAAAGGTGTTCTCACAGGCCACGGCGGAACATATGCCGGCGTAAACGGCGGATGGGGAGCAGAACACAACTATAACTACTACAGAAGAACCATTTCACAAAACTGTCTCACGGTTTTTGATCCCAATGAAAAATTCACCGTTGATTGGTTTGGTGACAAAGAATTTTCAAATGACGGCGGTCAGATGTTTGAGAAAAACACCAATTTCCTTTCCGAATTTCTCTCTCACCCCGATCAGGCAAAAACAGAAGGAAAATATGCAGGACCAAACAAAGAAACACCCGAGTTTACCTATCTGAAAACAGACCTTACAAATGCATATTCCGAAAAGATTGAAGGCTACACTCGTTCCATGGTTGCTCTGAACCTTTTCAACAACGACTATCCCCTTGCCTTTATCTGCTATGACAATGTTACAAGTTCAAACAAAAACTTTAAAAAGACCTGGAACCTTCAGGCAATCAGCGAACCTGAAATTGAAGGCAATCAGACGGTCATAAAAAGAACAGGCTATGGTCATTCAGGGGAACTTGTTGTAAACACTCTTCTCCCCGAAAGAAACAATATGGTTATCACAACCGTTGGCGGAGAAGGATTTGAAAGTTATGTAAACGGAGTGAACTATCCAAACCCCGACAGAGCAGGTCAGGATCACGAGCAATGCGACTGGAGAGTGGAAGTATCTCCGAAAAATGCATCCGAAAGTGATTTGTTCTTAAATGCCATGTATGTAACCGACACAAAGAAAAATCTTCCAGGTCTCTCCATGTTTAAGGAAGATATGTCAGGTTTTACAGGCGTAACCGTAATGGACAGAACCGTTCTTTTCTCAAAATCAAGAGAGAAAAATTCTGCAAACTTTAACTTGAACGTGAGAAACAACGGCTATGACACAATGTGTGTTCTTATAACAGACCTTGAAGAGGGCAACTGGAAAATCACATCAGAGAAAGCAAGCGTTGTTGTGAAAGTTAATGCAGAAGAAAATGCACTCTATGCGCGTCTCACTCCCGGTGCATACACAGTATCAAAAGCAGATGGCGAAACTCCCGCACAAATCTCATACAAAAGAGATGAGAGAGTTGAAAGAGTCGGGGATGTATATGTATATGACGGAACAAGAAGACTCTTTGAATATACAACTCATCCAACCGTTTTAAAAGATTCTGTTCCCTATCTTTCTGAAGCAGATATGAAGAAAAATGGTATGAACATTCAGAGAAACGGTTCGGATATCACCATAACCGGTCAGGGAATCACAAAGGTTCTCAGCCTGAATTCAAATTCGGCAACAGTAAACGGTGTGTGGACAACATTTGTTGGAGCACCCTTTGAAAAAGACGGAATTCTCTATATATCGGCAACAGATCACGCAGATATGTTTTCAAGAACTCTTGCATATGATTCTCTTGCCCGAATCATAAAACTCACCAAAAAACCCGAACTCACAAAGTTCAGTTATGTCTTTGACATTGAAAAGGTTGCAGAACCCGTTTCCTACATGGAATCTTCAAATGACGGTAACGTTCCCGAAAATCTCTTTGACTATAACTACGATACCAGATGGTCAGCAGAGGGCGGAAATGAGTATATCATCATTGACTATGGCATAAAGACCAAATTTGACAAACTTCTTCTCTCTGTCTATGATGGTAAATCAAGAGGAATGGTATTTGACATCTATGTATCAGATGATCAGGAAACCTTTGAACTTGTATATTCCGGACAGACAAGCGGTACGTCAAACGAACTTGAATCTTTCCCCATGGATGTATCGGGCAGATATATCAAACTTCAGGCTCACGGAAACACGATAGATAAATGGAATTCCTATACGGAAATTATCGCAATTAAGAAATAAGGAGGAGAGCAGATGATGAAAAAAATATTAACCTTAATTATTACGGCATTAATGCTTGTTCAGGCATTTGCTCTTCCCTCATTTGCAGAAGATACAATCACAATTGCCTTTGATGGAGCATATTCAGATGACACCTTGCCGGGCACAAAGCTCGGCGTCATCTGTGAAGATGTCTCTGCAATGGGCGATGTTAAGTATTATCTGAACGGAGAAGAAGTTCAGGCAACACAGACTGACGACGGGTTTACGGTTGAAAGCGTTGCAGGAAAAAACGAAATTCAGGTGAAAGTTTTCTCGGGCGACGATTATGAAACCCCCATAATGACATCAAATGTCATTACAAAAGAATTTGCAAATCTTGAAAAGGTAAAAACTTTTTCACAGGATGACTTCACTTTTGACGGAACAAGCGCCTATGACACAACGCAGTTTTTCAATGTAAGTCTTGCATCCGGAGAATTTGAAAATGTTGACAACACCCTTAAAATCACAGCGACAGAACGCCGTACAATCGGTCTTCCGGGCGAATCGGCAAAGTGGACATTCCAGAACGAACTTTCAAAGGGCGGATGTATGTATCTTACCTATGACATCAAAACTGATATGGCGGCAAGAAAAAGACTTTTGTATGTTGACACCAAAAAGGGTAATGTGGACAGTTTCATAAACGGCCCCTTTCTTGAAAAAGACGGAAGTTTAACAGGACTTCCTGCATCATATGCGAAGTTGAGAAACTTTGATTTTACGGGTGATGAGTGGCACAACGTTGAAATTGTTGTGGACGTG
Organism: Oscillospiraceae bacterium; assembly: GCA_015069015.1. Lineage (GTDB taxonomy): Bacteria > Bacillota > Clostridia > UMGS1810 > UMGS1810 > RGIG1828. The sequence continues at coordinate 6,468 of SVJK01000033.1, read as the reverse complement.
GCAAATTTAATTTATGATGTATACATAGATAACATTCAGGTTGTAACAGACGGCGTTATGGATGCAAATTCCGGCACACCGGGATATGTGTATATCGCCCAGAACTGGGACAGAGTTCAGTCTGAATACTATCTTGACAATGTTGAAATTTCCCAACTTGCAAAAAGTTATACAATCACCCCATACACAGAAATCAACGGCGAAACCATAGAGGGGCTTTCAGACTTTCCGTTGTCGGGAGGATGTGCAAAATTCGTATTTTCCGAAACAATGCCTGCATTTGTTGAAGACAATGTAACCTTCACGGTTGACGGAAAAGATGCGGACTTTGATTTCTATTTTGACACAGACGAAAACGCAGCCTGCATCACACCCCTTGCGGAATTTTCAGGAAGAGAAGAGTGCAGGGTTTCATTTGCAAATATGAAATCTAATCTCGGAGCATCATCTTTTGGTGACAGAACTTTTGTTTTCAATGTGTGTCCGCCGATATTCGGAATTGCAACCTCTGAAATTTCAGTATCTTCAGAGACTTCAACCCTTGATGCACAAATTGTTATAAACAACCTGACAGAAGATGACAAAAATGCATCAGTTCTGATTTGTATCTATAAGGATTCAAAACTAATAAAGACATATTCAAAAAGCATTCAGGCATTTGCAGGAACTGGAGCAGAATGTGAAATAGAAGGTGCTTTGCCTGAAGGATTCACAGAGGGCGAATTTGAATTTGTGACATATCTTATGGATAAAGATACGTTCTTTGCAGTTGACTATATAAAAGGAGTCTGACATGAAAAAATATCTTCTTCCCCAAGGCGGAAATTTCTACAAGGCAAATCTTCACTGTCATTCCACCATTTCTGACGGTCAGAAAACACCGGAAGAAATTAAGGAAATATATAAAAGACATGGCTATTCAATCGTAGCCTACACAGACCACGATATGCTCATTCCTCATCACGACCTGACAGATGAAAGTTTTCTTGCTTTAACAGGCATTGAATATGGCATTGAACAGCCTACCGACAAACCCGATCAGTATATGAAAGTGTGCCACATCTGTGCCATTGCTCTTGAAAAAGACAATGAAATTCAACCCATGTGGCACAGAACAAAATATATCACCACCAAAAATGCGTGGACAAACAGGGAGTTTGTAAAGTTCGATCTCGAAAAGAGTGACTATGAAAGGCGCTATGGCTCGGAGGGCATAACGGAAATGATGAACATAGCAAGGGATGAAGGATTTTTTGTAACCTACAATCACCCCGTATGGTCCCAGGAAAACTACCCCGAATATATGGGGTATTCGGGAATGCACGCAATGGAGATATTCAACGGCGGAAGCCATGCGGCAGGCTTTGATGAGGAAAACTTCAGGGTGTATGATGATATGTTAAAGGGCGGAAAAAAGATCTATTGCATAGGAGCAGATGATAATCATTCCACCTCTGAAGACTCACCCTACACCGATTCCTTCAGGGCGTTCACCATGATAAAAGCACCTGACCTTGAATACCGCAACATAACAAAAGCCCTTGAAGACGGCAATTTCTATGCATCTCAAGGGCCGGAAATATATGAACTTTATGTGGAAGACGGAAAGGTGCACGTTGAGTGCTCTCCTGCTGTTAAAATTTATTGTAACCACGGCGGAAGACATGCTCAGGTAAGATATCCTGAAAACAGCGAAACCGTTACAAGTGCAGTTTTTGATATTCCTGAAGATTTTGGATATTTCAGAATTACTGTGATGGACAAGACCGGAAAAAGGGCCTGCACTAATGCATACTTCCCGGAAGAGATGTAAAAATTGTTTGAAATTGTCTAATCTCACCCTCGACGTACCTTTGTACGCCTTCGGGCTGTCGTGCTACCCTGCGGGGCGCATTCGATTTTCCAATTTCAATTCAATTTTTCCTATCTCTTCAGATTGCTAAAATCAAAAGATGTAATCGAATGTAAATTTGATATAAGCAAATATCCGTTGAACACACCCTGAAAACGAAAGTTTTCAGGGTTCTTTTTACATATTCCGAACAATTTTTTCTGTTCCATTGGAATTTTGAACTGTATAATAATGTAAATTGGAATTTAGAAGTTTGAAAAACTTGGCTAATGCGAGAGCCTTCCCCTTGAGGGGCGATGCTTGCCGGTGGCAAGCGAATATCGCCGACCGAGTCGAAGACGAGATAGGTGGGTTTTGCAAAGCAAAACTCGGATGAGGTGTAGCCGCAAAGCGGCGAGAATTGTGATGCTTATTATTACTGAGACACCTCATCAGTCACCTGACGGTGACAGCTTCCCCTCCAAGGGGAAGCCTTTCGCTCTAACCTTTTTTCACCATCATTAGTGAGATAAATTCCAATTTACAGCATAATTATGTGCATTATATGATTAAAGAGATAGTCACTTCTTTTTTGATTTTTCACTATACCGTCATCAGAAATATTTTATATACAACCTTATCAAGGAATAGGAAAAAAAGATTCAGAATTGTCAAATCGAACTCAAAGCAAGGCATAGCAATGCTTTGAGTGATAACCCGAAGGCGTACGAGTGTACGTCGAGGGTGAGATTAGGCAATTATGGACTTTTTTTACATTCCTTCATATATCATTAGTTCTGAAATTCCAACTCTTCTGTTTTCCTTCATGGAAACATTTGCCGCCATACCGATTGATGCCGCTAAAGTTCCGTCTCTTGTGTCGGCACTTTGGGAAAGAGGATCCGAATCTCTTCCGTTTAATATGACATCAAGCATTTTTATATCTGCTCCGCCGTGAGCACCGTCTTCTTTTGGAATGGTCAGTTTTTTGCATTCGCCTGAATTTTTGTATATAACAAGTTCGTTGGACTCTGATCCGCCATACATTCCGCCACTGTGAACAGCACAAAATTCCATTCTTCCCAAAGAGCCGTTAAAGACTATCTTTGCACCTTCATAAGGGGAGTGGGCGGTGAGAGAATAACTCACAACAGTTCCTTTTTTGTACTTTATGTTGACACTTACGGTGTCTTCAATGTCAATCTCATCAGAAAAAAGACACTTATCTCTGATGTATCCCGAATCTTCTTCACACTCATAATACAGAGCTTTGTCAAGAGGATCTTTTGTCACGTCATAGAAAAATTCACACGAATCTTTTTCAGGGCATCCGAGACAACGCACATTTTTCATATTCTCGCTTTTTCCATACACAAAATTATTGCCGAATGCATTGACTTCTTCCGGTTCATCTTCTAAAAACCAGTTCAGAAGGTCAAAATGATGAGTGGATTTGTGAATAAGGAGAGAACCTGAATTTTTTCTTTCTCTGTGCCAGCGTCTGAAATAACTTGCACCATGGTCACGATCAAGAAGCCATTCATAGTGAACGGAAAAAACTTTTCCGATTTCTCCCCTTTGTATGATTTCTTTGATTTTTTCAAAGTGGTTCATATATCTGCAGTTGAAAGTTGTGGTAACACTCTTTCCGCTGTTTTTTTCTGCCTCACAAATTCGTCTGAACTTTTCAGGAGTGGTGGAAAGAGGCTTTTCGCTTATGACATCACAACCCGATTTGAGTGAGCGGACAATATATTCATCGTGTTCACAGTCGGGAACTGTAACAATCACATAGTCGGGTTTTGTAACTTCAAGCATTTTGTCAAAGTCATCAAAAACAGGAATGTCACAGCCTGTTATTTTAACAGCAGCTTCAGCTCTTTTTCGGGAAGTGTCATACACCCCGACAATTTTTCCGTTTTCCTTAAAATCTTTGCTTATTGGCACAAGGTAGGCCTGAGTTCCTCTTGAACCTGTGCCCACAAGAACATAAGTCTTCATCTGTATCATCCTTTTGTCAAAAATAATATATGTAGTGTAAATGAGAATTTGGCGGTGATTTTGTTTCGCAAAACTCACCGAATGAAATGTGCCATACGGCACATGAAATGACAACAAAAGTTGTCATGATATGAATTCCAAAGGAATTCATTAAGGTTAAACCTCGCCAATGGCGAGGTTTTTCCATAATGTCAGCTTTGCTGACATATCATGCTGCGAAGCAGTATATCATGAAACCGAAGGTTTCATTTCATGTACCTTTAGGTGCATTTCATTCTCAATGATTGATTTCAATCATTGAGAAATACTCCCGATGCGCTGTCATTGTCTATGTAAAGAATCATATCGGGATGAGTCTTTAAAAGTGTTGCGGGAATTTCATTTGTAACATCTTTTGCTTTGAGGGTGTTTTCAATTGCTTCTGCTTTCACCTTGTAGGGCACACAGGACACAATTTTTTTGCACTGCATAATTTGATGGCAAGTCATGGAAATTGCCTGTTTGGGAACATCGTCAATAGTTTCAAACCAGCCTTCGCCCATCTGCTGCATTTTGCATCTTTCGTTTAAGTTTACAACAATATAACTTTCTTTTGTGTCAAAATCTGCCGGAGGATCGTTGAAAGCAATGTGAGCGTTTTCGCCGATTCCGATGAGACCGATGTCAATGGGAGCTTTTTTGATTTCTTCTGTAAGTTTTCCGATACATTCGGGTGTTCCGTCAACAAAGTGAACAGCCTTCAATGTGCCCACTTTTTCAACAAAACGTTCTTTCAGATATTTTCTGAAACTTGCACCGTGAGTTTCGGGAAGTCCCACATATTCGTCAAGGTGGAACATTTCAACACATTCCCAACGTATTCCCTCTTCTTTAACCAATGCCTTCAATGTGTCAAACTGGGATGCACCTGTGGAGAGCACAATTCTTGCACTTCCGTTTTTGTCTATTGCATCTTTCAACACTTCTGCAACATATTTTGCTGCACTCTTTCCTAAAGTTTCGCTGTTTTCACAAATTCTGATTTCCATAATAATATCCTTTCTCTGTGTTATTTATATTAGTTCTTTTCCCTGAATAATGACTTTTTTGACTTGTATATCCTCGTCAAAAAATACAACATCTGCAAAAAAACCTTTTTTGAGTTCGCCTCTTTGCTCCATCTTCATCGCCTTTGCAGGTGTTTTGCACATCATTTTAATAACGTCCGTAAGAGGTATTCCCACATCTTTGTACATCACTCTCACAAGTCTGTCTGCCGTTGCAACACTTCCTGCGTATGCACTTTTGTCCGGAAGATAGGCAACACCGCCGTCAATTATACATTCCACTCCGTCGTGATACGGACCCAGTATGGATTTTCCTTCTTTTTCACCTGCACCTCTCATTGAATCTGTCACGAGGGCGATTTTATCTGCACCTTTAATTTTGTATATGAGTTTTAAAAGTGGTGGAGGAAGATGTATTGAATCAGCAATTACCTCTGCAATCACATCATCTTCTAAAAATGCAGTCTCCACCGCACCGAGAACTCTTCCCAGCCCCCGTCTTGTGACGGTGTTCATTCCCGAATAGATATGAGTTGCAATGTGACACCCATCGTCAATTAAGGGTTTTATTTCCTCGTATATTCCGTCTGTGTGGGCAAAAGCAGAGATTATGCCTTTTTCCGAAAGGAATCTGCAAAGTTCTCCGCTTCCGGGAAGTTCCGGAGCAAAACTGATTCTTTTAACGCTTCCGTCACCGAGTTCAATAAGATAAGAATATTCATCTCTTTCAGGTGGTTTTATGTATTTCGGATTCTGTGCTCCTCTTTGTTCCATTGAAAAATATGGCCCTTCAAGATGAGATCCCGCAATGTTTGGCTTCCCCGGGGTGTTTTCTTTTGTTGCCAGTTTCACATTTTCAACAAAATCCTTTGTGGATTCAAATGACATGGAGGCAGATGTGGGAAAAATGGTGGTTGTTCCGTGCTTTGCGTGGGAAAGTGCAGCACACAAAACATCATTCACACTTCCGTCTGCAAAATCATAACCTCCACCCCCGTGGGAATGAATGTCAATAAATCCGGGGGAAACATAAAGACCTTCTGCATCAATTGATTCGTCAAAGGGGAGATGCGCATCTGTCAACTCAAGGATTTTTTCGTCTTCTATGTAGAGATATTTGTCTCTGATTAATTCGTTTTCTACAAATACACCGTTATATATTTTTGTAATCATCTGAAACCCTCCTTTCAGGCACATTTTTGTCATCATAATTATATTATGAAGAGAAAATTAAAGTAAAGGGATAAAATTGTCTTCTTCAAGATTATTTTGCAAATGACAAAATAATAAAATCCTGATTATAACTAAACTTCGGGTTATAATCAGGATAAAATTGCACGACGGAAGATGAAATTGTAAATGACGGATAGCAGAACTCGGGAAAATAGGAGTTTATCGGTGAGTTTGTTTTGCAAACTCACCGAATGAAATGTGCCATTCGGCACATGAAATGGCTCCGTCATGAAATGACAACACAGTTGTCATGATATGAATTCCTTTGGAATTCATTAAAGTTAAAACTCGCCAAAGCGAGTTTTTTCCATAATGTCTGCATAGCAGACATTTCATGCTGCGAAGCAGTATATCATG
>SVJK01000032.1 GCA_015069015.1 Oscillospiraceae bacterium | reverse complement strand
TGATACACATCAACCAATACAAATCAGATTTTCCTGTGAGTGAAACTTCATCGCGGACAACAAGGCTTCTTCTGTCATCAGTGAAGAAAAATCCTCTTTTTGCACTTGTGACTTTAGCTCCGTAAAGTTCTGTTAAATCAGTCTTGGCAATTACTCCTTTGGGCCTAATATCATATGATAAGAATTTTGCCCTTCCGTCAAGTTCATATCCATATCCCGCATCCGGATCTATTATCAGAGTATTATGGGATTCAGGTCTTCTTCTGTATATATCATAGAATCCCCAGTTCCATTCAAGGTTGTAATCATCCTGACCGAGGTCATGTGCCCACCTCGTTCCCATTGCATCAAAAACAAAACTTCCAAAATCAAGATGAGAATGAGAGTGAAGTGTTCCGCCACATTTGAGACCTACATAAACCTGACCGGGTTCAAAACTGTTTCTGGCAAGAACAAGGTCTTCTCCCGGGTAATATACACCGAGACCCGATGTATCATTACCTGCGTCGTCAGACTCAACGTTATAATAAAGAAGTGCTTCTACTGTATTCTGTCCTCCTGTAGGATTAGCCAAAAGATCTGCAACTGCGTCCCTCTTACCTTTTATTCCGTAGTGATTATATATCCAGAGCATTCCCGAACTTCTTTTAAGGTCGGAGTTACCATCACCAAACCCAAATGAGGCTACATCTGACTGCATGTTCATAATGTAGTCTGCCGAGAGGTCAAAGGCTTCTGCTTTATCAAGTCCGTAAAGCGTGCCCATGCTGGGTTCCATTGACGCAAAAAGACGGGCTGCATAATCAATTGATACACTTGCATAACTCGGTCCTTCAAAGTATGCACCAATGGGAGCAAAAAGCCACATAAATCTTTCGAGCAGTCTCATTGTATGTGCTCCAAGCTGACTTCCGACCTCGGGATGTACATCCATGAATGCAACTATGCAGGCTATGAGTCCGGCATTACACAATACATTATGATTATCCTTCATTCCCGGATCACCATAGACAGTATAGAAATCCTGATGAGCTTCGTTTACAATCCAGTAGAGATTATTATATACCGCTCTTTCCATTATTGCTCTCTGATCCGGAGTAAGGTCATGATAAAGCCAGTCATATGAAATACCAAATCCAAGAGCCATTATACCAACATCTATGTGATGAATCGGATTCCAGTCAGGAAATGCTGCAACTGCTTCAATCTGCTTCCACGCAGCATCCAGGTATTTTTTATCACCGGTAATTTTGTATGCAAACGAAAGACTGGTTGTCCAGTCCGTAAACTCATTACTCACATCCAGAAGTCTGATGCCGTCACGGAGTTCATATTTCAAAGGCCGTTTATTAACTAGTCTATCGCAGTATGTAATGAGTTTTTTAAACCACGCTTTTTTTCTGTCGTTTGTTTCAATTTCTTTTTTCAAGCGTTCAAAATCTTCCTCTGTTGCCATAACTCTCGGATGCTGACCTTTCAAAGGTGATGCATTATAATCGGCAAGCCATTGTTCCGGTGTGGGTCTTAAATAAAAACAATAGTCATTCAGATTCTGAAGTACGTCACCGACTCCCGGATCAATCTCAGCATCGGAAATTATAACCATTCCGTAGTGAGTAGTAGTTGTATCGTGATATATATTTTTTGACATGCCTTTCTCAACAATTGCACAAAGAGGCAAATACATTATGCCGTCTTTTATCTGCGGTGAGCAGAATATATCATATGTTTCATTGTTAACAGAAATTTTAGGTGAATTTAAATCAAGAATAATATTATTTTTCAAAGTCACTGTTGTATCAGATACTGAAGGGGTAATTCCATATGCAGTTTTGAAAAATTCCGACGGAACCATAAGTTCATTTCCGTTTACATAGGGCATATTTTCAAGGGTTGTTTTTTTATTGTTTACGCAAACAACACCGCTTCTCATATGTACGGAAACTTTATCTGCCATAAAAGCCTTTTCTCTCTCTTCATCAATGAACCAGGTCTTATCCGTAAGAATTATTTCTTTGTCCCATATAGGTTTAGCATCGGGATCATATATAATTGCACCACTGATCTTTTCATATGTTGGATATGCCATTATATTATCAAGATAAATGTCTGCTTTTTCACCCTGGGCACTGAAATACAGTTCAACATTTACAATTTTATCAAAACGTATTTTGGTGAAACATCCTCTGACTACGCATTTACCATTAACATATATATCAAAGTGCTGCTGATTTGCTTTAAAAACAACAGCAATGTTTTTTACTTCTTCGTCATATTCTGTAATTTTGATGCCGTTATAACTTATTACATTCCCATCAGACGTAAAAGTGAGAGCATGACCTGCCTCGTTTCCGCTTTCAAATGTCATTTTACCTTCGACAGGACCTCCTGTTTGTGCAAAGTCAAAGGAAAAAACTGCATCTCCGGGAATCATAGCATAAAACTTCGCTCTTCGTCCTGCGGAATTAAGTTCCTGTTTGAGCATGTTGTTTCCTTTATATTCTGTAACAGTTCCGTCATAGAGTTGCGCACCAATCGGCATATTTTCAAAATCGTAATATAACGGCGGTTCTTTAGGCTCTGATTCATCACCCGGTTCATCGGGAGGAGTCGGTGGAGTTGACGGTTCATCCGAATGTTCACCTTTTACAACATATTTAATATTATCAATGCTGACTGTTGCACCATTAGTCTGTTGATAAAGAACACTATAAAGTGAATTTCCAAGAGTTGCTGATGCACCTGTATATACAACCGCACCGTTTACAGAAGTATATACAGTTTTTGTGTCAGTATCTAAAGTGTATTTTATTCTGTACCATGTATCACGAGGAAGTGTTCCGTAGGTTGCTCCGGCGTCACTTGCGAGTGTTGTGCCTCTAAATACAAGACTTGCAGCGGCGTCACGGACGTCTCCTCCGCTGCACGGATAAAGGTATACATTTCCGTCTGAAACCTTTATATCAAGTGTCAGTTCGTGGATTGCACCGGGAACATTTCCGTTTTTCCGAACATATGCATCAAGTGCAATTTTCATTTTCAACCAGCCCTGGTTGCCAAATGAGAAAACTGAACCGTTTGTTCCGACACCGCTTGTGCCCTTTTCATTATAAATCATAGAGTCGATTAGCGTGCCCGAAGGTGCAACATAGGTTTCGGAAGGAAATTTTCCGTTTGAATATATGACTGTTCCTTCAAAGTCGGAAAGAGGAATTTCTATATCCGTGCTGCCTACTCCCGGAACGGGTGGAAATGATTCACCTTTTACAACATATTTAATATTATCGATGCTGACTGTTGCACCATTAGTCTGTTGATAAAGAACACTATAAAGTGAATTCCCAAGAGTTGTTGATACAGCTTTATATACAACTGCACCGTTTACAGAAGTATATACAGTTTTTGTGGCAGTGTCTAAAGTGAATTTTATTCTGTACCATGTATTTGTAGGAAGTGTTGTTGCGTAGGTTACTCCGACGTCACTTGACAGTGTTGTGCCGTTAAATACAAGACTTGCAGCACTGTCACGGTTGTCTCCTCCGCCGCACGGATAAAGGTATACAACTCCGTTTGAAACCTTTACATCAAGTGTCAGTTCGTGGATTGCACCGGAAACATTTCCGTTTTCCTGAACATATGTATCCAGTGCATTTTTAATTTTCAGCCAGCCATGTCCGCCAAATGAGAAAACAGAACCGCTTGTTTCGTCTGTTCCGACACTGCTTGCACCACTGTCAAGATAAATCATAGAGTCGAGTTGCGTACCCGCAGATGCAACATAGGTTTCGGATGAGAATTCTCCTTTTGAATATATGACTGTTCCTTCAATGTCAGAAAGAGGAATTTCTATATCTGTGCTGCCGACACCGTCTATGGGGGTGAATGAACCGGCATAAGATATAATCTGTTCTGATGAAAGCATTATTGAAAATATGATTGTCAATGCTAAAAATGCTGATAATATTCTGTTTGATTTTTTCATTCCTTTCTACCTCCTGAATTTTATAATATACTCCCTCTCGAAAATCCATATATTTAACAAACTATGAGACACTTTTATTTTATTTTAACATAGAAATATTACATTTGTCCTACACTATATTACCATATTCACATAACCTTTTTTCGAAGTTCACCGGGTGAGACTCCATATTTTGCTTTAAACAAACTGTGAAAATATCCGGCATTATCAAGGCATATGTTTATTATAGAGCCAAAAAAGAATGTTAAAAACAAAATTCCCGGAAGATAATATCTTCCGGGAACACGGTTTGGTTTAATACGATTTTTATATTATATGGAAATTATTTTACCATACTTGCAACTTCATCTGCGAAGTTGTCTTCTCTCTTTTCAAGGCCTTCACCTTTTTCGAATCTTACGAAATCTGCCAAAACAACAGATTCGCCAATCTCAGCACCTGTGTTTGCAATATATTTTGCAACATCAAGATCACCGTCAAGGATATATGCCTGGTCAAGGAGACAAATTTCTTTGAAATATTTTTTGATTCTGCCTGCAACCATTTTTTCAGCAATCTGAGCAGGTTTACCTTCGTTGATAGCCTGCTGTGTGAGAATTTCTTTTTCCTTTTCTACTTCTTCTGCAGGAACAGATGCTTCATCTTTATATTTGGGATTCATGGATGCAATCTGCATACATACGTTTTTGGACATTGTAGCAATTTTTTCTGCATCTGCATTTGTGTCAAAGTTTACTAAAACGCCGATTTTTCCGCCGCCGTGAATGTAGGAACCTACAACACCTTCAAATCTCTGGAATCTTCTGATGTTCATGTTTTCACCGATGGTGAGAACTTTTTCTCTGAGCATTTCATCAACTGTGAGAGAATCATTGTATTTGAGTGCTTTGAGAGCATCAATATCTGCAGGATTGTTTTCTGCAACAATTTTTGCAAGTGTATCAACAAATGCAACAAAGTCTGCGTTTTTAGCAACGAAGTCTGTTTCGGAGTTAACTTCAACAACTGCACCGATTTTTCCATCTTCGCTTACATATGCGCTTACTACACCTTCAGCAGCGATTCTGCCTGCTTTTTTAGCAACTGCAGCAAGACCTTTTTCTCTCAAAAATTCAATTGCTTTATCCATGTTACCGTCTGATTCTGTGAGTGCTTTTTTGCAATCCATCATTCCACAGCCGGTTCTTTCTCTGAGTTCTTTTACATCTTTTGCTGTAAACATTTATATTACCTCCCGAATTATTTTATTATGCTTCTTCCTGAACTTCTTCAGTTTCAGCTACAACTTCAGGTGCATCTTCGCCCTGTCTGCCTTCAATGATAGCATTTGCCATTGTTGCAGCAATGAGTTTAACTGCACGGATAGCATCATCATTACCGGGGATTACATAATCAACATCGTCGGGATCACAGTTTGTATCAACAATAGCAACAACAGGGATTCCGAGTTTCTTTGCTTCTGATACTGCAATCTTTTCTTTTCTGGGGTCTACAACAAACATAGCACCGGGAAGTTTTTTCATATCCTTGATACCGCCGAGGTATTTTTCAAGTTTTTCACATTCGAGTCTGAGTTTTACAACTTCCTTTTTGGGGAGAAGATCAAATGTGCCGTCTTCTTCCATCTTTTTAAGCTGATTGAGTCTGCCGATTCTCTTCTGGATTGTTTTGAAGTTTGTGAGCATTCCGCCGAGCCATCTTGCATTAACAAAATACATTCCTACTCTTTCTGCTTCTTCTTTGATGGAATCCTGAGCCTGTTTCTTTGTTCCTACGAAAAGAACTTCTTTTCCGGACTCTGCAACTTCTTTGATGAAGTCATAAGCTTCAACAATCTTCTTTACTGTTTTCTGAAGATTGATGATGTAGATTCCGTTTCTTTCTGTGTAGATGTATTCCGCCATTTTGGGGTTCCATCTTCTTGTCTGGTGTCCAAAGTGAACACCTGCTTCCAACAACTGTTTCATTGAAATAACTGACATATTAATTCACCTCCATGTTTTTTTACCCGCCATATGCATCATCTGGATGAGAGACAGCGAAAACTATGTCGGATTTCCGTTGCAACCTCTCACACATCAGCATATGTGTGTATTTACCGCATAATAGTTTATCACAAATTGTGAAAAAATGCAAGAAAAATATTGAATTTATATAAAAAAATATTAACAAAGGTTTCCAAAATATCATAACCTTTAATGATTATTTTATACAAATATAAAAAAAGCCTTGACAAAAGGACAGATTATTGATATACTGACAAACGTAGCAAGGCTATGCGGGAGTGGCTCAGTGGTAGAGCGTCACCTTGCCAAGGTGAACGTCGCGAGTTCGAATCTCGTCTTCCGCTTACATATGGAACGCACACTTCGGTGTGCGTTTTTTCTTTATCGTATATTATTTAAAAAGTGTTTTTTCGAAGGTGAATCTTATGAAAAAAGTTCTCAGTCTGATGAGACAGGCAATACAAAAATATGATATGATTTCAGAGGGCGATAAAATCCTTGTTGCGGTATCAGGAGGAAAAGACAGCATGGTTATGCTTGAGGGATTGCACATCTTGAAAAAATTCTATCCCAAAGAGTTTGATATTGGTGTTATCTGTGTTGATTCAGGATTTGAAGGAAGCAATTTTGATATAATAAAAAATTTCTGCGAAGGCAAAAACATCAATTGCCATATAGAAAAAACTGTCATAAAAGAAGTTGTTTTTGAAGAAATGAAGGAACAAAATCCTTGTTCCCTCTGTTCAAGAATGAGACGAGCAGCACTTTGTAACTATGCTGAAAAAAACAACTTTAATAAACTATCCCTCGGACATAACCGCGACGATGCAAACGAAACTTTTATTATGAATCTTATGGGAAATGGAAAGTTAGAATGTTTTGAACCAAAGACTTCCTATGATGACAGAGCAATAACAATAATCAGACCTATGATATTTGTGCCTGAGGGATTAATATATTCTGCATGCAGAAGAAACAATATTCCTGTTATGAAAAAGATTTGTCCCGTTGACGGAAAAACAAAGCGTGAAAACACGAAACAATTGATAGAAATAATTTCAAGGAATCACCCCGGTTTCAAAGATAACATATTCAGCGCTATACAAAGCCTTGAAATATATACCTCCAAAGAAAAGGAGAATAACATATGAATGATTATATGAAAGAAGCTATCCGTCAGGCAAGGATTGCATTTGAAAAAGGAGAAGTTCCTATTGGTGCAGTGATTGTAAAAAACGGTGAAATAATATCATCATCACACAACCTTTGTCAGACTCACAAAGATTCTACAATGCATGCAGAAATGAATGTTATTAAAGATGCTATAAAAAAACTTGATGAAAAAATTCTTGAAGACTGCGAATTATATGTGACTGTCGAACCCTGCCCTATGTGTGCCGGAGCAATCGGGCTCTCAAGAATTAAAAGAGTTTATATAGGTTGTGAAGAACAAAAAAGCGGAAGTTTTGGCTCTGTGATTAACGTAAACGAGAAAATGCCCTGGAAAACAGAAGTGTATATGGGATTTTGCGAGGATGAATGCAGACAACTTATGAAAAACTTTTTTAACGCTAAGAGATAAACCTTTTTCATATGCATTACGCAGGGGATTTCAAAACATTTTTTTAATTTTCCACATCAATTTGATTAACTTTATGAGAATAAATTATCATGTAAAACAAAAACAGGACTATAAAACCCAATTTGGGTTTATAGTCCTGTTTTTGTTTTCAACCGAAAAATGCTTCATCATATTATCATCTATTGTAATTTTACTATCTTTTTTCCACTGTTCAACCATAGAGTTAAACTTATCACTTTTTGCATATTCCAAAACGAGTTCGGGATCAAATTCTCCCATGTGTGCCGCCATGTAATCTGAAAGTTCCGAATCAGGAATATCTAAAGTTCCATCTGCATCATATTTTTCATACAGTTTACGAATATAGACATTCTCTAATTTTGTTTGTCTGTATGCATCCAAATCCGTCCCCATTGATTTGAGAGTTTTTTCAAACTCCTTCATTCCGCCCTGATTCTGAGCACTGGTGTTTATATCATAATTAATATTTTCCATTTCTGCATCTGTGATATTAATTCCTTCTTCAAGTGCTTTAAGATATTGAACTTTTGTTGAAACAGCATTATCTGCCGCAATATCACGTGCAACATCTACAGCATCTTTTCCTTCAATTTTTGCAGTTTCCCAATATGTGTTAATTTCCTCAGAAGTTGAATTTGAATATCCCGCTTCTTCAAGCATTGCTGTTTGTGCAAGATAGAAAAAATAACCTATATATTCTTTTGAAAGAATTTCATCATCGACCTTGATATACACCTTCTCATTTTCGGGGTTACCAACAGTGTCAGAGTGAGTACAAGCCGATAATGATAAGAAAACAATTACTGCAATCAATACTATAGATATATATTTTCCTTTTTCTTTCATTTTAGCTCATCTCCCTTTCATAAAATGGCAGGCTGAGCCTGCACTCACGTCGCGACCGTAATCTGATATGCATATTTTCTCGCGGACTTAATTCCAAAGTAATTACATATACAGCAAAAATTATCTATCAACAATTATATAATAACCTCTATCAACTTCCTTGTGTTAGTTTTATGAGTTTTTGTAATATAATCTTAATATTTTCTATTGCATCCTTAGGACATTTATATATGAGTGATGATTTAGCACCTGATACAAATTTCATTTCTCTGCTGTATTCACTGACAACTCCCACAACCGCCTCGGGACTTGCATAATCTGTGAATGTGAATGTGACTTTCCCATCTGTGTGAACAATCTCAGACACTTCAGCTTTTTTACACATTGATTTTATGAGTGAAATGTCAAGAAGATTTGAAACCGGTGCAGGAATATCGCCAAACCTGTCTATAAATTCTCCCTGCATATCATAGTAATCCTCGTCTGATTCAATACCTGCAATTTTTTTGTACAGATCGATTCTCTGTATTTCATATTCCACATAATTATCGGGAATATATGCATCAGCTTTGATGTCAACAGATATTTCCGCAGGAGGTCTGTATTCCTCGCCTTTTTTCTCTTTAACAGCCTGTTCAAGAAGCATGCAGTACATATCGTATCCAACAAGGTTCATGTTTCCGTGTTGCTGCTTTCCGAGGAGATTTCCGGCTCCTCTTATTTCAAGGTCACGCATAGCAATTTTAAATCCTGAACCAAACTCTGTAAATTCCTTTATTGCCTGAAGACGTTTGTGAGCAACCTGATCAAGAATTTTACCGGGATGATAGGTCAGATATGCATAAGCCATACGGTTTGATCTTCCAACCCTTCCCCTGAGTTGATAGAGTTGAGAAAGACCGAGTCTATCAGAATTCTCAATTATGATGGTGTTGACATTTGAAACATCAAGACCGGTTTCTATTATTGTTGTGCATACCAAAACATCAATTTCACCCTCAATAAGCGACATCATAATTTCTTCAAGTTGTGATTCGCTCATCTTACCATGGGCAATTGCAACTCTCGCATCAGGAATCATATCCTGAATCTTTGCGGCAGCATTTTCAATTCCGTCTATTCTGTTATAGAGATAATACACCTGTCCCTTTCTTTCCATTTCGCGTTTTATGGCATTGACAATTACGGCTTCATTATATTCCATAACAAAGGTCTGAACGGGATATCTGTCACCGGGCGGCTGAGACAGCACGCTCAGGTCTCTGATTCCGACCATTGCCATATTGAGAGTTCTTGGAATGGGTGTTGCGCTCAGGGTAAGAACATCAACATCTGATTTGATTTCTTTTATTTTTTCTTTATGACCAACTCCGAATCTCTGTTCTTCATCAATAATGAGAAGTCCGAGATTTTTGAATTTAACATCTTTTTGCAAAAGTCTGTGAGTGCCTATTACAACATCAACGCTTCCGGACTTTAACCCTTCTACAGTCTTTTCCTGTTGTTTTTTTGTTCTGAATCTTGAAAGCATTTCAACTTTCATGGCATATTCTCCAAGACGTGCAGAAAAGTTATTGAAATGCTGCTGAGCAAGAATTGTTGTGGGAACAAGGTAGGCAACCTGCATTCCTTCCATAACACATTTGAACGCGGCACGGATTGCAACCTCGGTTTTCCCATATCCCACATCGCCGCATAGAAGTCTGTCCATACATTTGCCGTTTTCCATATCTTTTTTGACTTCCTGAATGGAGCGAATCTGATCGGGAGTCTCTTCATATATGAACTTTTCTTCAAACTCTTTTTGCCACGGAGTATCAGGCGGAAAAACGTGACCTTTAAGTTCAGAACGTTTTGCATAAAGTTCTATGAGATCCTGAGCAAGTTCTGTTACACTTTCCTTTACTCTCGCTACAGTTCTGTTCCATTGAACTCCGCCGAGACTATTGACTTTGACTCTTTCATTTTCACTGTCTGTGTATTTATGAAGAAAATCAAGTTGGTTTGTGGGGACATAAAGTATGTCACTGCCTTTATACTGAATTTTAAGATAGTCCCTTGTAACATTATCAACATTAAGTTGTGCTATTCCGACATATCTGCCGATTCCGTGAGTTCTGTGAACAACATAATCTCCCTGATTAAGGTCCTCAAAACTCTTTATAATATCTCTTGAATCTTTTTTTCTCTTTGGTATTTTCTTTGGTTTACGTGATTCTTCACCGTCGGATATGACAATAGTTTTGATTGTGGGATACTCAAATCCCTTGCAAAGATTTCCCACACAAAGATAAATCTGTCCAAAATCCGGAAAGGATCCATTTATGTCTGTTACCGATGCCTCAATTCCCTCATCAGTAAGAGAACGATGCATAATCTTAAGAGCTGTTTCGTTTCCGAAAAGCATTAAGACTCTATATCCTATTTTTTTAAAGTATTTCAAATCATCATACAAAAATTCTGCTTTACCGGTGTAGGAATGTATGGTTTTAGCAGTAATTCCAAACAAAGACAACGGTGAAAAAGACGGACACGAATGTGACAGAGAACTTACGGAAATCATATTTAACGGATTTATTTTTTCAATAAGTTCACTATAATCAAGCATATAACTTCTCTTTGTTCTTGGAAAAAGACCTTTTTCAAGGAGAGATGTCACTGTTTCTGCGTGTTCTTTATATATAACCTTGCTTCGTTCAGAAATCTGTTTTGCTTCGTCAACAAATATGAGAGTATTATCATCTGCATAGTCCAGAAGAGTGCATAGATTGTCATATGCATATGGCATATATTTATCAAGAGATGCAAAATATGAAAAATTCTCAAACTTTTCTGCATCTTTCAAGAGGTTTTCGTTTTTCAATTTGCGTATTGAAGATGCTATTTCAAGAGATTTTTCCTTTGAATATACAACTTCTCTTACAGGACATATGTGACACTCTTCTATATTTTCTATTGATATCTGAGTATATGGATCAAATACTCTGATTGAGTCAATTTCATCATCAAAAAGGTCGATTCTCACGGGATTATCCAGACATGGCGAAAAAACATCTACAATTGAACCTCTGATGCTGAATTGTCCGATTCCGTCAATTGCAGAGGTGCGTCTGTATCCGATATTAACAAGTTTTTCTGCCAATTTGGAAATGTCTATTGTATCCCCTGTTTTATAGGAAAAAATATTATTTTTAAATACAGATGGCGGAATTGTGAATTTCTGACACGCATCAACGGTTGTAACAAGAGGATTTGAAAGAGTATATTTATACAGTGCGCGAATTCTTGAAACTTCCGAAGAGTTATTTGATGCATCAATGTTATAGTATACATACTCTTTGCTTTTAAAAACACTTACTTCACGGGAAAAAAGGAACGACAAGTCTTTACTTATCCTTCCTGCTTCCTGTTCATCATATGTGATAACTATGCAGTTTTTATCAAGTCCACGGCAAATTGAATATATGAAATGACTTTTCTGACTTCCGGTCATTCCCGTAATATGGATGGGACATTTTCCTGATTTAATCTTTTCCGTGATTTCATTAAATTCTGCACTTGAATCCAAAAAACCAAAGAGATCCGACATAACAACTCTCCAATATATTTATTAAGCAATATCAATCAGGAATTATAAAGATTCATGGCTTTATCAACGCCTGATCTGATCATACATTCGACACTTTTTACTGCAGAATCGGTTACAGATTCCAGAATCTTTTTTTCATCAGGCGAAAACTTCCCGAGAACATAGTCTGCAAGATCGTAGTCAGCGTGTGTCGGAGCGCCTACACCAATTTTTATTCTGATGAATTTATCACTTCCGAGTCTTGAAATAATTGATTTCAGACCATTGTGTCCACCGGCACTTCCTTTTGAACGGATACGAAGCCGTCCACATTCAATGCTTATATCGTCGTGAAGAACAATAACATTTTCTGCCGGCACTTTATAAAAAGTGCAAAGTTCATAGAGACTGTCTCCGCTAAGATTCATATATGTCTGAGGAAGAGCAACGATGACTTTTTCACCACCGATATATCCTTCACCGAATACTGCTTTGAATTTGCTTTTATTTAATTTTATACCAAATTGGTCACACAAATGCATAGCCGCCTCAAACCCGATGTTATGTCTTGTGTTTTCATACTTTTTTTCCGGATTTCCAAGACCTGCAATAATATACATATCTATGTTGCTCCTTTAAAGTTAATTTCAGCCTTGCCGAGGGGCAAGGCTGAGAATTTATGTATTAGTTAAATAATGTACTTACAGAAATATCCTGATAGATTCTTTCAATTGCTTCAGCAAAGAATGAAGCAGCGCTCAACACTTTGATTTTGTCAATCTGTTTTTCGGGAGTGAGAGGAACAGTATCGAGTACAAGAAGTTCACTTATGGGTGAATCCTGAATTCTTTCGATTGCAGGGCCGGAAAGAACAGCGTGTGTACAACATGCGTATACTTTTTTTGCACCTCTTTCAACAAGTGCTTTTGCACCGTTTACGATTGTTCCTGCAGTATCTATCATATCATCAACCAAAATTACATTTTTGTCTTTTATGTCACCAATAATGTTCATAACTTCTGAAACATTTGCCTTGGGACGGCGTTTGTCAACAATTGCAATGGGAACATCGATATTGTCAGCAAATTTTCTTGCTCTTGTAACACTTCCAAGATCAGGAGAAACAACAACTGTGTTCTCTTTGTCCTTTTCAAACATTTCTTTATAGTAATTACTTAAAATAGGTTGTCCTAAGAGATGATCTACAGGAATATTGAAAAATCCCTGAATCTGAGGTGCGTGAAGATCCATTGTGAGAACTCTGTCTGCACCTGCTGCAGTAATAAGATCAGCGCAAAGTTTTGCAGAAATTGGATCTCTTCTTTTTGCCTTTCTGTCTTGTCTTGCATATCCGAAATATGGTACTACTGCTGTGATTCTTCCTGCTGACGCACGTTTGAGAGCATCAATCATGATTAGAAGTTCCATAAAATTATCATTTACTGGTGAACATGTGGACTGTACAACAAATACATCACTGCCTCTTACAGTTTCGTTGATGTTAACAAAAATTTCTCCGTCAGAAAATTTTCCAACCTCAGAATCCCCAAGTTCTATGCCTAGTTTTTTTACAATTTTGTCAGCAAATGCGGGGTTGGAATTTGCAGTGAAAACTTTAATATTTTTGCCGTGTGCAATCATCTCATTATCTCCTTTTGTATGTTTTCTGTAAGTTATGTGTGAAAATTCATCATATCAACACACATATTTATTATATATACATATGACATTTTTTTCAAGATGTATTTAAAAAAAACTTTCACAAGTTTTTAATGAAAGTACTATTGATTTTTTACACCATAGCCTGAAAGACTAACCGTCAAAAGTCAAAAACAACTTTTTCACCGTCAAGTTTTAAGGAAGCGGAAAAGTTTTTGGAGGTACGTTTGGAATAAAATGTATCTATTTTGTCAGTTCTGCCTTCCCTGAGAAGTTTTGATGCCTGCTCAAACGAAACAATACCTCCGCAGATTTCATAACCAAAGGAAAATTTACATCCTTCCCTGTAGGATGAACATCCGTAGCCAAATTTTGTTCTGACAACGTCAGATGAGCAAACCGGACACTTTCCTGCAACGTCTCCCATAAACCCGATATCATTTTTATATTCTATAGAATCAGGAGATTTTTTTGAGAAAACTTTTGATATTTCATCTGATGCAAGTTTAACACTTTCATCAACACTAATCTCTCCTCTGAAAACTTTCTTTAAGGCACGACCAAGTTCCGACGTCCTGTATTTATCCATACTTATGCCCATCAGAGAAAGTGATTCTATCATAGTTTTGCCTGCAGGAAGCAGGCTGTATACATCTTTTTTCAAAGAAATATATCCGCTCTTTATAGCATTTTCGATTATACCGGTGCGTGTTGCCTCTGTGCCAAGTTCAAGACCTTCAAAAACAGCCTTGTACTCTTCTTCATCGTTTTCATCATCAATATTCTTCTTTTCGTCTCTGAAAGGATTTTTAAGGTAGTTGTTCAGAGTTTCTATTGTGTAATGTTTCGGTGGAGAAGTCTCTTTTTCAACGGGTTGAAAATCAACTTCAAAAGTGTCCCCATTTTCAAGAGGCGGCAGAAGTTTATCTTTTTTTGTATAGTCATCATACTTTGTCCATCCTTTTTCAAGGATAACTGTGCCTTTTAAAACAAACTGCTCCAATTGTCCGACGTCAATTGTTATTTCTGTTTTATCTGCAATGCAATCCTGTGCGCAAAATACTGCGGCAAAACGGCGCATAATGGTGCTGTAGACGGTAAACTCATCCTGAGAAAGAGCGGTTTTTGACGGAATTTTGTGAGTTGGTATGAGTGCAGAATGTGATTCTATTTTTGAATCATCAAAGATTGTTTTACTGTTTTTGAATTTTACATTATATCCAAGTTTTGAAACCTCAGATAAGATACCTTTTACCTTGTCCTGCTCAGCAGTTGCAAGATATTCAGAATTTGTTCTCGGATATGTGACATATCCTTTTTCATAAAGCTCCTGAACAACAGAAAGACTTTTATCCATTGGCATTTTGTATTTTTTTCCAAGAACATTTTGAAGTTTTGAAAGAGAATAGAGTTTACCCGGCGAAACCGTTTCTTTTTTTCTCTTTTTGCCCGTAACAACTGCTTTTTCGCTATTGTATTTTTCCGCAAGTTCCTTTGCTTTTGAAAGTTCGTTTTTGTCAAATTTCTGCTTTGATGTAAGTTCTATCGGACACGAATCAACTTCAGTTTTACTGCAAAGGGTGTAGTATATGTCAGGAACAAAATTTTCAATTGCCATATCCCTGTCATATATGGCTTTTACAATGGGAACAATTACTCTGCCGACTCTCAGGAAATTTCCTGTTTTTAAAGTTGCATATCTTGTGAGATTTACACCAAAGAGCCAGTCAATGTATGTTCTTGCATATCCCTCGTGGGCAAGGTTGTCATATTCTGCATCTTCTTTCATATCAAGAGCGGCATTCTTGACAGTCTCTTCTGTTTGATCAGGAAGCCACAAACGTGTGATTCTTTTTCCTCTTACGCCTGTTTTTTCAATACAGGTTCTGACAATTATCTCCCCTTCTCTGTCGGAGTCACCTGCATTTACTATTGTATCAACATCGTCTCTGTGGCAAAGCTCTTTTATAAGTTCAAACTGATTTTTCACTCCTGCATCAACATTTCCGTCCCGGTCTTTTCTCAGTTCAAAATGAAATTTTTCAGGAAAGCACGGAATGTTTTTCATTGTCCATCTGCCGTCTGGATTAGGATTGTAATACTCAATGTCAGCAAGAGAAAAAAGGTGACCAAACACCCAGGTTACAATATATTCACTATTTATATAATAGTTTCCCTTTTTAGAAAAACTACCCAAAGCCTGACATATGTTTCGGGCAAGGCTTGGTTTTTCAGCAATTATCAGTTTCATATTTTCCCCCGTATCTACAGCTTTCGGATAATTGATTTTGCTATGTCTTTTATGGTCTGGGATGAATCAGAGGCAGCATCTAAACCTTTTGCCAAAAGCAGTGCGGCATAGAAAACCTGAGAATCCTCAAGTCCCATGCTTTTCATAAGTTTCTTTTGCAAGTCTATGTAATCTGTGTCACCCTTTTCACAAGGGGAGTTTGAAGACAGAATATATTCACCGGAATTTTTTACATCATCAAAGAGTTTCACAATGTCGCAATCTGATCCGAGAACAGATTTGGCAAGTTTCCTTGAACTCTCTACAGCAAGTTTGGGAACATTTTTCATAATACTAACTGCCCCCTGATACAAACACTTTTCATCTGAATTCAGACATTTTACTTTTATTCCGAGAGTCTCTATTGCACCAAGAAATTCGTTATATCTTTCGCCGTATCCCTGCGTAATGATTCCATAAGAAAAATCCAATGCACCGTTTTTCTTTATTGCAGGTACAAGAATTGAAACATATGTATTATCAGATCCGAAATCAAGAGTTTCGGCATCATATTCAGGACTGAAATGACAAAATATTTTGCCTTTTATATCATAACGTCTGAAAGTTTTTTGAAGACTTTTCAATGTGGCATCAGGTAAAAAAACAAAGATAATGTCGGATTTTCTTATGAGATCGTTTACATTCATATATACTGCCATATTACTTGATGAGGCAAATCCTGTGCAAATCTCAAGATTTGGTACATACACTCCGCCAGGATTAAGAGGCGAATTTGCACCTGACATTTTCATTCGATATTCTTTTACAATTTTCATCAGTGCATCGCTAACTTTTGATGCAGGTTTTGACAACCCCAAAAAAGAAAATATCATTTTTATCTCCAAAATAAATTTTTTAATTAGAATGTGGTTTACATTTTACAAGTAATTATCTCCCTGTACAAATGTGGATAATGTTGATAAATTGGTGTATAACCTCAAATTACCAGCACTTTACAATATGAAATTGTTGATTATGTTGTTATTCATCGGTTATTATCTTAATAAGGTTTACATAATATTTAAAAATCATAATCCAATGAATTTCTTCAGTTCTTCAAACTGCTCCGTAACATCATTGTATCCTTCGTTATACATTTTTAAAAGCTTTTCAGGTGATTTTTCAGTTCTTTTCCAGTTTTTTGTACACTTTGGTGCAAATATAAATGCAGTACCTTCCCTCTTTTTTTCATAAAGATACTTTTTGCTGTTATTGTATATATTACTTCTATTTTTTAATACGTCTGAGAACTCTGCGTTTTTTCTGTACAAAATTGATGATAGCATAACATCTGTTTCTGTTTGCTTCTCATAATTCTCCTCACGAGTTAAAATTGTAATGATTTTATCACAGCCTTTTTCAAAAGCAAATTCAACAGGAAGTGGATCTGAACATCCACCATCAAAATACAATCCTTCCGAAAGTTTGATGGGTTTAAAGAAAAAAGGAAGAGCGCAACTTGCCTGAATCAAACTCCATTCCCTGTCATCCGAACTCACCCTTTTATATTCAGGTTTCCCTGTGTGCAAATTTGTTACCACAGCATACACTTCACCGGGAAATCTCTTAAAAGCATCATAATCAAACGGAATTAATTCATTAGGGATTGTATTGAAAATAAAATCTCTGTTATAATAACTTTTATTACCTTTTTTAAAAAAATATTTTAAACCCATATACCGCTTATCAGGTACATATTTCAATCCGAGTTCAAGTGCTCTGCCCTTTTGTCCCGATATATATGATGTTCCATTTGCTATGCCCGCCGAAACTCCGACAAAGAAATCAACAGAAACACCTAAATCGATAAACGCATCCATAACACCTATGGAGTAATATGTGCGGTTTGCGCCACCTTCCACAACAAGACCAATCACCAATTCTTCACCTCATATCCATCCATATTTTATAATGATAATTATATCACCTGACGAGGTATTTGTCAAAGCTTTAAATACCTGCACACAATAACGAAGTGTTTTTATTGTATAGGAAACTTCGTTCCTATACAATAAAAAAATTATCATATTGCCGTGCAAAATTTTTTTAAAAGCAAAAAATTGCTTTTAAAAAATGCACATGGCTTAAGAAAAGCGAATTTGCTCCGCACGTCCGCCGCAGGGCGGAGTGGCGAAGCCGCTTTTCTTGTAAAGCTTATTGTCGCACTATAATAATGTTAATATATTTTGTCTTTATTTTTTATTGAAAATATATATTGAAAATACTGTTTTCTTATGTTATAATTAAGAGCAAATTGTATCTAACACATCATAAGTATATTATATAATCAATACTGACGAAAGAAAAGAGTGATTTGATTGAGCAATGACAAGAAACAAGCTACATTTCATAAATCCAGTATTAAAATGATATTTAAAATGTTTATTGTGTCATTACTGTTTACCGTTGCAGCAGCAATAACTCTCGCAGGTATCTTTTTGGAAGGAAACACCGTTGATAATCTTTTGTATTATGCAAGAGTTCCGCTTGTTGACGGAAGCAGTCAGGCAATTACAAATTGCGTTCGATTTTGTTTACCTGTTGCATTAAGTGTTTTTATTGCAACAAATGTTTTATCAATCATCATTATATTTGCACGAAACGGAATTCGTTATCTCTCAAGAAAACTGAAAAAAGATTATCTGAGTATTGCTTTCAAAGCTATATATGATAAAGCTTTTTTGATTTCTGCAATAATGCTTTTGTGCTCCGTTTTTGTTTTTTTAACTCAAATTGATGCATTCACATATCTGAAAGGGAAAGCAAGAAAAACTAAAGTTTACGAGGAGTACTATGTATCTCCGGCACAGCAAGAATTTGTATTTCCTGAAAAAAAGAAGAACCTTATCTATATTTTCCTTGAGTCTATGGAAACATCATACGCATCTGTTGCTGAGGGCGGAATGATGGAAGATAATTATATTCCATATCTGACAGAGCTTACCAAAGATAAAAACAGCGTAAGTTTTTCCGATACCGAAGTTCTGGGAGGTGCCTATCCTATAACCGGAACAACATGGACTGCTGCAGCAATGATTTCACAGACAAGCGGTATTCCTCTAACCATGCCGGTTACATCTTCGGGATTTGGTCCCAACGGAGAGTTTTTACCGGGTGCATATTCTATTGGTCAGGTTTTGGAAAAAGCCGGATACAACCAAATGCTTATGGTTGGTTCAAAGGCAAGTTTTGCCAAACGAAAAGACTATTTTGAACAACATGGAAATTACGAGATATTTGACTACTATACAGCCATTGAGGAGGGAAAGATCCCTGAAGATTATTATGTGTGGTGGGGATATGAAGATTTCCGACTCTTTGAGTATGCAAAAGAGAATATCAGAGAACTTGCAGAGAAAGACGCTCCTTTCAATTTTACAATGTTGACTGTTGACACCCATTTTTCAAATGGATACAGATGTGAACATTGCCAACGAAACTTCAATACAAAATATGCAAATGTTATTAATTGTTCTGACAATCAGGTTCATAATTTTTTGGAATGGCTAAAACAAGAACCGTATTACGAAGATACAGTTGTGGTTATATGTGGCGACCATCTGACAATGCAACACGCATATTTTGATTCTGTTCCCGAGGATGTATTTGAAAGAGGCAGAAGAGTATATAATTGTATTATAAATTCCGGTCTTTCTGCAGAACACTCCAAAAACAGGATGTTTACCACTATGGATATGTATCCGACAACACTCGCTGCATTGGGTGTTAAATGGGGATCCAATACTCTCGGTCTTGGAGTTAACCTATTCTCAGGTGAAAAAACGATGTGTGAAAGATTTGGGGTTGATGGTTTTATTTATCATCTTGCATCCAGTTCGGACTTCTATGATGACTTCTTGATTGAAGGAAATACCAGCATTGAAGATGAGGTTGGAATAGATGCAGACAGAAGAATGTCGAATCATATTGACAGAATGAACAGTGGTGCAGATGATGAAATGCAAGACGTTGAGTCTTCCGCCCAAAATTAATTACACTAAAAAACAGTAAAATCTCTTTCAAGTCGCAAAAGTTATTTTTGATACACTTTTTGTCTCATAAAGAAATTTTCGAATGATTTACTGTAGAATAAAAAAGCAGGCTGAGCCTGCACCCAAGTCGCGAGCGTAATTTGATATACATCTTACCTCGCGAACTAAATTCAGCGTAATTTCCTATACAGTAAAAAAGGTATATTAATTGTAAATTTACAATTAATATACCTTTTTTTAAAATCAAATATAATCATCCGATAAATTTAAACCTTATCTTTTCATTACAAAACTCTTTATTGATTCATAGTCATTGGCACAGCGCTCTTCAATAACAGCATTCAAAACCTCGCTCATAACCTCGCCTACCCTTGGTCCTTTTTCTATTCCAAAAGAAATTATATCCTGACCTGTAACTTTTAACTGTCTGAGTTTCACACAAGGGTTAAGATCTTTCTGGGTTTTATACTCTTTTACAAAACTGTCGCGGTTAAAATCAGAATCAAAAATTCCTTTAAGATCAGCAAGTGAAAGAATGAATTCATCTTCAAAATCACCCATGAGTCTTCTTATTGAAATTTTATCTGCATCTATTTTACAAAAAGAGAGACGATGAAGATCCGAAACAAACCCTATAGCATAATTGTCTGCTTTCATATCCTTCATAAACTTTTTGGCAAGATCTTTTTTCGATCCGTAGAAAAGCGCAGCAATTCTTGTGAGGTAGCCTGTTTTGATTTTATGAATCTTTTTGGCATTTTCGGCAAACAAATCTGCGCAATCATTTATTCTCTCATTTGCTGCTGCAAATACTTCAATATAATTCTTTATAATCTTTCCTGCATCAACACCGCAAACAAGTCTTTTGAATTCTGAATATATCCTTTCTACAGATATGTTTTTCAGAAGATACTTACTTTTAAAAATGCTTTCCGAAGTATCGTTTTCGATACGAAAACCAAGGCATGATGCAAAACGCAATGCTCTCATAATTCTGAGACCGTCTTCATTAAACCTTTTGTCTGCCTCACCCACGCAGCGTATTATTTTGTTTTTAAGGTCATCTTCCCCACCAAACATATCCACAAAGCCTTTTGACGGACTATAGGCAAAGGCATTGACAGTAAAGTCGCGTCTCGAAAGATCTTCTTTTAAATTACGGGTAAAATATACCTCTTCAGGTCGTCTGTTGTCAAGATATTCACCATCTATTCTGTAGGTTGTTATTTCAACATTTTCACCATCAGATACAACTGTTACTGTTCCGTGTTTCAATCCTGTTTCTATTATTCTGTAATCTTTAAAGATATCAAGCATTTCATAGGGTGTTGCATTGGTTGTAAGGTCAAAATCATGAGGTTCAATGCCCATTTTTGCATCACGAACACAGCCACCCACAAGGTAACCTTCAAAGCCGTTATTTTCAAGAACACTTAATACTTTCAGAATATGGTCAGGTATTTTCATCATTTCAATACAATCGTTTCTCCGCTTTCTATAGAATAAGATTTATCATTACACTTAAACCACAGTTTTTTAAGTGTGGGGTTATATATGGTTTTACTGTCGGCTGAAAATATGAGAGATTTATAGGCATCTACATATTCATAAACTTCCATATTGGTGCAATACCATATATCATCTTTTTTGCCTGCTATTTCACAGAATTTTTCAATTCTGTCCCAATTATTATCATTGTCAAATTCATAGGTGTGTCCCCATACATAGAGGAGTTGAGGGTAATATGGATTTGATTTAACAAAATTTTCTGTGAGTTCAAAAAGTTTTTCGTCATTATGATGGCAAGTGGGATGAAGTTTGAGCCAGTTTTTTGGAATGGAACAGGAATGTGTTGCTTTCGTTGTACGGCAATATACAACACCTGCAGATTTCAGTGCATCAATTGATTCGTCGTTATATGTGCCGTAAGGATATGCTCCGCCTCTCACCATTTTTTTGAAAATTCTTTCAAGTTCTTCCCTGTCTTTCATTATCTCATACGCTGTAACAGAAATGGGTGCCATGTCATATGCCATGTGAGTGTGACCGTGGGTTGCAACTTCATGATTTGAATCAGCATATAATTCAATGCACTGATTAAGGCTCATTCTGCCCTTTTCACTAACGTCATTTTCGCTGAAAAGTCCTGAATTAATGTTAAACGTTGCTTTAAGACCGTATTTATCTATGATTTCAATAAACCTTTTGTCCTGAATCACTCCGTCATCATAACTGAGTGTCAGGGCTTTTGTTTTATTTCCGGGGTAATTCATAAAAAATCTCATATTTATGCTCCTTTGTATTAAATCCTGCTAAATACTGTTTATTATAATATCATGTGCAAACAATTTTTGCAACATCCCAAAGGTTATCTGTTTCATACGTGACAGGAATATTCAAAGTGTTCGGGCTATGTAACGGGTTAAACCAGCAGGTGTCGATTCCTGCCTGATATCCGCCTTTGATATCACTTGTGAGCGAATCACCGATAATTAAAACTTCATTTTTATCTTTAACGCCAAGATTATGAAATACATAATCAAAAAATTCTTTATTCGGTTTTTCATATCCCACATTTTCAGAAATGAAAATTTCATCAAAAACCTTATCAAGACCTGAAAGATGCAATTTCTTTTCCTGTGCAACTTTAGTTCCGTTTGTAACTGCGGCAAGCACATATTTTCCTTTTTGGGATTTAAGAATCTCCTCTGCCCCATCAACGAATTCAATATGATCGCCAAGGGTAACCTGATATTCTTCGTTAAAACTTTCTGCCAAATTTAAATCAGCACCAATTATCCCGAAAAACTCTTTGAATCTTCCGATTAGGATTTCAGGTTTGGTGAGTTCTCCACGTTCTAACTTCTGCCAATATTTCAGATTTATGTCTGAATACATTTTAAGCATTTCATCGCTGCACTTACCAATATTATATTTTTCAAACAGGAACCTGATTGCATATGCTTCTGATGCAAGAAAATCAAGTATGGTTCCATCCACATCCCACAGTAAATATTTGTACATATTAATTCCTTAATCATAGATTTATTTGTAGCAATTTAAATCCTTATTTTTTCTTTTCAACTTTTCTTTTGTTACCGTTTTCGTCCATGATGTAAACATTACTCAAAGTGTTTTCCATACCTTGTCTGAATTTGTTTATATATTCACGACGAAGCGTTGCCTGCTCTTCTTTTTCCTTATCGCTTAATCCTTCTTCTCTGGACTTTTTTGCAAGCTCATTGATTCTTTTTATTAGTTTTTCCATTTTTTCACCTCATGCTAAGATTGAGATTTGCCACATTAATAATACTCAGGATTAATTTCACATTTAATTATTTTATCAAGTACATTATTAACCGCAAATATATTTCCGTCATTTGTCACTATATCAAAATCAGAATAAATGTATGGTGAAATAAATCTTATCCCCTCACCATCAAAGATATAATATCCATCATTTACAAGGCTTACGGAAAATGGTGCGTCTTCCATATGATTCTCAGGCGACCACATACATTTCAGATAGAGTTTTTCATTTGCTTTGCCGATTATTTTTATTGAATTGTAATCAGCATAACTAATCTCTGTAAGTTGACCGTCTTTTGACAGTTTCCACATTTTTCTGTTTTGCAGATAGTGTCTGAATATAGTCTGACCATAATCAACAGTATTAAAATATATGTTCCCATCTAATTCATAGACGTTCTCCACAGTTTTGTAAAGTCCAAGAGATATCAGACCATTATTTGTTTTAATATACGTGTAATTTTCTTTCCTGCCCCAACTGGAATTTTCGCCGTAATTATATGTATTTACCCTGACATCTACAACTTCAAGAGGAGTATATAGGTCAGATGTAAACGCGGATACATCATATTGTGATTCAATAACATCATCCGGTTTTACATAATCTTTTGATGCTTCTGTAACATAAATGTCATCAAGTTTTTGACCATTATAATACACATATCCGTCATCTACCGTAACATCAAATTGTGTATTGTTTTGATTATTTGACTCTTTTTGAGTGTAATCATAAAGTTGTATGAGATTACCCGTATTATAGTCTAAACTGTAGTACTCGGTTATCCAGTCATGGTTAATATTTCCATCATCCGAAGGTATTTCTTTTCCATAATAAAAACTCAATACAGCATCGTTTTTCCTTTTTTCTTCAACTGACCACCTGTCAGCAGTATTATTTTCTGTGTAAATATTGAAAATGTTATTTTCAAAACTTATATGCCAACCGAAATTCTCAACTGCATACTCCCATGTGAGAGGAAAATAGGTTACACCACGAAAATTAATTAGCGGATACTCTTGCGAAGCGTTATTACTCTTTTTCCCATTTACGTAAACATCATAGTCTGTCGGAACAAGCGCATAATTATACTTCTGATTAGTGGTTGCTTCATATACAGGCAACCCATCATCACACGGGTTATAAGCCACCATAAATGCTGTGCCTTCAAGCCACCCGGTGGTAAGATTCATTGCCCGTGCATATTCATATGTCATAGGGAGATATGTTATTCCTTTATAATTCAAAAAGGGATACAAAGAGTCTGAATAGTATACAGACGAATTATCTATAACAATCTGGTAGTCAGGAATTGTTGCTAAAACCGTACTGCTATCTGCGCTAACACTAAAATTCATACTACATAATACTGTAAATACTACTACTGTTAATAATATTAATCTCTTCATGATTATGTTTGTCTCCTTTATCTTCTACATTATTCAGTACCTTTTCAACAAAGAATATAAAGTTTAGATACAACTCATCGTTCCCTTCTGTGTTAATTGTTTTTTTAATAATCTGTTCTTCTAAATGCCTTCTGTTAACATGAAAGAAAAAGTTCTTGTATTTTAGTAATAATCTTTTATTGCGATTTGCTATTTCTATGCAATTCTTTCTTCAATGCATATGCTTTAGCAGGAAAAAAGAAGAAATTCAAAAATTTTACTTTCT
>SVJK01000093.1 GCA_015069015.1 Oscillospiraceae bacterium | reverse complement strand
GTTAACAAGGTTTTCGTTAACCCACTGTGTGTCTCTTTCGGTACGAAGAACATCTCTGCCCATTTTCATGTGGATTGGTCTGGGAAGACCTGTGCCGGGGTCGGTTCTCTGATAGTCATAGAGCTTGTATGTATATGAACCCACGGTGAGGCTTCCGATTTCCAATATAACCTGATTTCTTCCCGATGCGTGGATTGTGCCTGCGGGAATCATAACCTGTGTTCCGGGAACGGAGTCCACGGCGTGAATATATTTTTCATAATCAATAATTTCATGAGTTGTCTGAGCACGGTCGGCAAGGTCAAGAAATTCATCGGCAGTTTCCTTGTGTTCGAAACCAAGAAAAGTCTTTGCACCGTGACTTGCTCTTACAATATAGTAGCTTTCGTCCTGTCTGCCAAATTCTCCGTGATTGCGTATTACATAATCAGCATCGGGGTGACATTGAATGGACATATTGCCCGACGAATGGAAGGTGTCGTCATAGTTGAAACGAATGGGGAAATAGCCACCGAATTCACTGTAGGCTCTCTGTCCGAGAAGTTTTTCGCCCATTGCCTGAACAAAGGTGAAGAAGGGAACTTCAAATTCGCACGTCTCAAGCTTTGCAACAAGGGAAACCTCAAGAGGAATCATATCAAACACCCATGCACAGTTTCTCATTTCCTTCGGTAGATTACGGAGCTTATGAACATAGTATCCGCCCCACACCCCTTCAAGATATACAGGGCGACAACGGAACGGACGGGAGCAAAGCTCATCAAAAAGTTCAATGAGATTGGCAAAAGGAAGCATCTTCATGTCTGTGGGTTCATCTGCTGTTATGTAATAATCAAGCTTTTGCTTTTTCATCATATTCCAGCGCTGTTCCATTGCAATTTCAAAATCCACATAATAGTTTCTTCTCATCATAAGAGAATATGGCAGTTGCTCGGTTGCACCAATATTTAAGTTCTTGCCGTTTTTACAGTTGAGAACCGCAGTTCTCGGGGTGACATCAAGCCATATTCTGAGGTCAAATTCGTCCTGAAGTTCTTCGCAAAGAGCACCTTTTCCGTAGACCAGCATTTTTTTACCTGATTTTATTTTCTTTTTAAGCTCCGAAACCTTTTTTTCGTCCTGAATACCTTTGTAACCGTCTTTATAGCGTCTGCCATAGAGAAGAACCGGGTCAACTTCGCGATCTTCGGGGAGGTATGGTTTTACTATATCAGTTATTTCTTTTGCAGGGAGCATAACCGATGCAGCATCAACAAACTCAACACCCTTTGATGTAAGCTGTTGTTTAAGCACATTCACAAGCATTTCGTATTCTGTGCCGGGGTATGCGTCTATACCAATTGTATTGACATCCTCAAAAAACGAAGTTATTTTTTTGCCAACATTCAATATGCCCTTTGTCATTGTGTTTTTCACCGATTCGGGGATATTTACACTGTTTACCGCATTGGGATCGGCAAAGGGATAGGGATGAAACATAAAACTCATTGAAAATTCCTCCTTGGGATATATTTTTTAAAATTCTTTGTTTTTTATATATTGTCCGGGTGGGTATCCCCGATAATTTTTGTACGTTCTTATGAAATTGGAATAATTACCGAAACCTGAAAGAACACAGGCATTTTTCAGGCATTCGCCATTGTCGATGAGGTGTTCGAAATTGTATATTTTCATCAGAATTATATATTGATTTGTGGTACACCCATATTTCTTTTTGAAAACCCGGTTTATATAATCGGGAGAAACAAAAAATTTTTTTGACAGCTCTCTGACAGTAACTGTCCCGATGTTTTCCTTTATGTGGTTGGATATATCAATATAGAGCATTGTTTCTCCTTTTTGGGTTTAAAATATAAATTGGAGTTTAGCTGTGAGATTGTACACAATCTCACAGAGGGAAGAAGTAATAGTGAAGAGTGAAGAGGTATTGTTCAAACTCGCCTGTGGGCGAGTTTGTTCCTTACTTATTCCTTCTTACTTATTAACTTTTACTTCGGTGAGTTTGCAGGCAAACTCACCGCTAAACTCCAATTTACCCATTTCCAATTCCATCCCCTATCCTCATTACTTTTTAAGACATATTTAAAATTAAAGGTCGTTTTTATACACAAAAATTCCGGTAAAATATAGACAAAGCTAAAAAATTATGTTATTATTTTAAAAAGGTGGTGAATATAATGGTAAAGAATCCGAGAGAAGAAGTTGTTGTCGAAAACACTATTTGTATTGAAGATGTAAAATTCACACTTATGTGGGATCTGGGTTTTCTTGAACTGAACATTCCAAAAAGCAACTATTTTTATAATCAGTTTTATAACGTTCCCCTGCACTCTCACGAGTATTATGAAATGACATATTCCAATGATGTCCTGGAGCTCATATACGAAGACAAAACACGCTTTTTTGAGGGAGGCACCCTTGTTGTTACACCTCCGGGCAAAAACCATGCCCAAAGAAGAGCACCGGACTACAAAAATACCGGAAATAATACGCTTTCATTTTGCATGAAAAAAATTCCTGTTTCATCGGACATTCCCCTTTACGACATTCTCACCAAGCTTTTTGATAATGACTATGCCTTCAGATGTCCCAAAAGAGCACTGGAGATTATCTCCTCTTTTGACCGTGACACACAAAATACCATTGCCGACGATAAAATTGCCATATCCCTTGCACTTCACGAGCTTATCTCAATTATGATAAAAGTTGCAGGCAAAAAAAGCGAAACTAAGCCGTCAAGAAAAATATCCGATTCAAACGCTGCCCGAACATATAAAATTCATATGATACTGTCAAATTATTATGCCGATGATATTTCGGTGGAATACATCGCAAAAAAACTCGGTCTTTCCACCCGGCAGGTAACAAGGATTATTAAATCTGTTTACGGAAAAACATTTAAAGAAATTCTTGTTGAGCGAAGAATGAAACTGGCGGCAAAAAAGCTTGTTGAAACAGATCAAAACATAGCAGAAATTGCATCCTCGGTCGGATATAATGCCGCAAAAGGATTTTATAATGCATTTAAAAAATATTACGGATGTTTGCCTACGGAATACCGAAAAAAACAAACAGAGAATAAATAAAAGATTTGAATCTTGCAGGGTGCTGTACCCTGCAAGGTTTTTTGATTTTAAAAATAAATTGGAGTTTTGCTGTGCTTTCCATTGAACAGAGCACGTATGTGCGAATGTGAAATGACGAAAGCGCACATGTCAAAACTTCCGACGAGGCAAGCACCCTCATACGGTGTGCAGGCGAG
>SVJK01000031.1 GCA_015069015.1 Oscillospiraceae bacterium | reverse complement strand
AAAACAAACAATTTTATCTTGTTTTAGGTTCAAAGAATTTTCGGTGCAGTGTTTTTGCGACAATGCGAGGCAAAAACACAGTAAATGCTGACGCATTTGCGAGTATTTTAACAAAGCAGTGGCGTAAAAACACACACCCAAAACGGGTTCGGATGCTGACGCAACTGCTTAAGGGACAGGGAAAAATAGTTCAGAATTGTCAAATCGAATGCAGCCACGGGCTGCACGATAGCCCGAAGGCGTACAAGCTTGAGTCGAGGGTGAGATTGGGCAATTATGGACATTTTTCACATCCCTACATCCTATAGATCCTCAAGGAACTTATACTGCGCCATATAAAGTTCGTAATACCTTCCTTGTTTTTCCATAAGTTCATCATGACTTCCACATTCCGCAACACCTTTGTCGGCAATATACATTATGCGACTTGCATTTTTAATTGTGGAAAGACGATGAGCAATGATAAATGAAGTTCTTCCTTCCAAAAGTCTTTCCAAACCTTTTTGGAGAATCTTTTCGGTTTCCGTGTCAATGCTTGAAGTCGCCTCATCCAGAATAAGAATTCTCGGATCTGACAAAAGGGCTCTTGCAAAGGCAATGAGTTGTTTTTGTCCTGCAGAAAGTGATGCTCCGCCCTCGGTCACTTCCGTGTCATAACCTTTTGGCAATCCAATGATAAAATCATGAGCACAAACCGCTTTTGACGCTTCAATTATTTCCTCATCTGTTGCATCAAGTTTTGCGTAGCGGATGTTATCTTTTATGGTTCCCGAGAAAAGAAAACTGTCCTGAAGCATAATTCCCATCTGAGAACGCAGACTCTTCAGGGTGACATGTTTGATATCTTCTCCGTCAATCAGAATTTTACCGTCGTTTAAGTCATAAAATCTGGAAATGAGATTAATTACTGTGGATTTTCCCGCACCTGTGGGGCCAACGAGGGCAATGGTTTCACCGGGAGATACGTCAAAACTTAGGTTTTCCAAAATATTAGGGGTGTTTTTCTCGTAGGAGAAAGTCACATCTTCAAATTGCAATCTTCCTTTGATTTGTCCTATATCTTTTGCGTCGGGAAGATTTTCAACAACCAAAGGTTCATCCATCATCTGGAAGATTCTTTCAAGATACGCCGCACAGTTTACAAATTCGTTATATACGGTCGTAAGGGAAACCACAGGATCCCAGAAACGGCTCACATAAGTTGCAAAGGCAATAAGAGCGCCGACTCCGACTGTATGTGCTGATACCATATTAACACCAACAATATACACAGAAATCAGTGTCACTGAGGATATAATACTGACAAATCGGGGGGTTGTGAGGGCAATTACAATTGCTTTTATTCTTGCTCTTTTCGTGTCTTCGCACAGTTCATCAAAGATGCGTGCATTTTCCTCTTCTCTTGCAAAGGACTGTGTGATTTTCATTCCCGAAATGCTTTCCTGAATGTAGGCATTTAAGTTACTTTGCTTTGCAGAAAACTTTTGCCACGACTTTCTGTGTGCTTTCCTTACCAACACAACAATAAAAATAAAAACAGGTACTCCCGCAAGGCAAACAAGTGTGAAAGTCACATCCATTGTGAACATGAAAAATAGTATTGCAAAAATTTTAAATATGTTTGTCACCATCTCAAAAAACCCATTTGCAAGAAGATTTGAAATGGTGTTCACATAGTTTACAACCCTTACAAGAATTTTTCCGTGGGGACGGGAATCAAAAAACGAAAATGGAAGATGTTGCATATGCGAAAAAAGGTCTGAACGGATGTCTTTTATTATGGTCATTGCCATATTGTTTGAATTGAAACTTCTCACCCTGTCGAGCACCCATCTCATAAGATAGGAAGCAAGGAGCACAGCCGAAACAATTATAAGAAGTTTGTAGTTTTTCCCCGGAAGACATTTATCTAAAACTACGCTCAGAAAAAACGGAGGCAAAAGGTCTAAAACAGCCGTTACAATCATGGCAATAAGCACCATAGCAATTTCTTTTCCGTGACCGGGGAGGTATTTTTTAATCATTCCAAGGTATGAAAAATCCACCTTGACATTTAATTCTTCATCTTTGTCATATCTGTTTACTGCCATTAAAACTCCCCTCCTTCTCCAAAGGTTGCAGGATGGTTAATGTGATAACGGGGCGATTTGTTAAAGTCGCCGAGTTGCAGGTCGCATACACCCTTATAATACCCGCCAAGATTCATAAGAGTCTCGTGATTTCCCCATTCTACAAGGTTTCCCTGATTGAGAACCAGAATCAGGTCTGCATTTTTTACGGAAGAAATTCTGTGGGCAATTATGATTTTGGTGCTTTTTGTCTCTTTCAGGTTTTCCTGAATCTGAAATTCTGTTTCCATATCAAGAGCAGATGTTGTATCGTCAAGAACAAGTATTGCAGGGTTTTTTAAAAGTGCCCTTGCAAGGGAAATTCTCTGCTTTTGTCCGCCCGAAAGTCCCACGCCTCTTTCTCCCACCAAGGTGTCATAACCGTCGGGAAGTTTTGATATAAAATCATGGGCATTTGCAAGTTTTGCAACCCTTATGCAGTCATCGAGTGTTGCATCAGGTGCACCGTAGGCAATATTGTTTGCTATGGTGTCTGAAAAAAGGAACACATCCTGCATTGCAGAGGCAATGTTTTGATGAATGGTTTTGAGTTCAATGTTTTTGATGTTTATATCGTCAAGATAGATGGTGCCTTGTGTGGGATCATAAAACCTTGATAAGAGGTTTACAAGTGTGGTTTTCCCCGATCCCGTTGGGCCTACAATGGCAATGGTGTCGCCGGGATTTGCAGTGAAGTTTATGTATTTTAAAACCCTTTCGCTCTCGTAGGAAAAGCTTACATTTTTAAAACGGATTTTACCCATCAGACCTGTGCTTCTCTTTTTAATGTCACCGTCTTTCACCACAGGCTCCTCATCTTCCAGTTCACGGATTTTTCTTGTGCCTGCAACAAACTGCTGGAACTGATTTATAAATCCTCCCACAGATGCCATAGGACCTGTTATGCACCAGAGACATCCGTTTATCATGGTGAACTGACCAACGGTTATGGTTTTATTAAGAACAAGCCATCCGCCGGCTAAAATGAATATGGCAAATATGAGGCAAACAAAGAAATTCATGGGAGGAAAATATTTTATCCATGTGAAAACATGCCCCATAAAGGCTTTTTTATAGCCTTCGTTTTTTTCTTCAAACTTTTCTATTTCATAGTCTTCTCTTGCATATGCCTTTACCACGCGGTTTCCGGAAATGTTTTCCGCAACAACGGTATTAAGCTCGGCACCGCTTTCTCTCATATTCTGAAAATCAACTCTGATTCTTGTTGAAAGACGGTAGGCACAAATACCGATAAATGGTGCGACTGACAAAAGAAGCAAAGTTAAAAGAGGGCTTATTGCAAACATTATGAAAGCACCTATTACAACAAACATAAGTTGAATAACAATGTTTGGAAGAGTTGAGTCGATAAGCACTCTTATGGATTCTGTGTCCATCGTGAGTCTGCTCATAATGTCCCCTTTTCTTGTGCGGTCAAAATAGGAACAATCAAGAGACTGAAGTTTTCCGTATAGATTTTTTCTTATGGATTTAATGGTTTTTTGAGCAATAGATTCAAGAATATATTCTTTAAAAATAAATATGCTCTCCTTTAGCACCACACATCCGATTGCTAAAATTGAGTAAAAAAATAAGAGACTTGTTTTCCCGCCGTATATAACGTCGTCTACAATAAGTCCCAAAACTACGGGGATTACAAAGGCAGTAATAACAATTACTGCATTAATAAGCAAGACGGAAAACATTGCCCGCTTGTACTTTTTAACATAACCCCATAACCACTTCAAAGCGTCCATAAAAAACACCTCGCAAACTTTGAGTTATAAAATTGTGTGAATTAAAGATGCATATATAATGAAGAAAAAATTTTCACATACACTTATACACTCTTCAATTTGTATACATAATAGCACCATTAATATGATTTTGCAACACTTTTTTTAAAAAAATTAAAAAATTTTTATATGAAACAGCAACAGGAACTGTGCGTAGACATTTAAAAGGAGTATATCTACCAAACATAGATATACTCCTTTTAAATGTCTACTGTCATGACACTTCTGTTAAATTAGGTTGTTTTGCATTAAAACACGAGTATATTTTTGGTAAATTTTTTAAACAAAAATTTATAAAAATTGTTCCACATGGAACATTTTTGTGGTATAATGGTCACAGTAATTATTGCTGACGCAATACTTGGCGGCGTTGCCGCCTGTGTGCTATTGCACAGCTGTGCCATTGACGGCTGCGTAAAAATGCATTTGCAAGCAAGCGTTTTTACTTATGGTATAATAATTTCATCAAAGAAAAAATCAACTATAGAAAGGAGCGCAAACTATGGGAAAATGCATATCTGTTGCCAATCAGAAAGGCGGAGTAGGAAAAACGACTACTTCTGTCAATCTTGCCTCGTGCCTTGGCTCGTCAAAAAAGAAAGTCCTTCTGATAGACCTTGATCCTCAGGGAAATGCCACAAGTGGCGTTGGTATTGATAAAGAAGAAGTTTCCGGAAGTGTGTATGACGTTCTTATTAATAACATCCCTATTAAAGAAACAATAATTAAGACAGAATTTGAAAACCTTTCCCTTTGTCCTGCAGGAATAGACCTGGCAGGGGCAGAAATTGAAATGGTTGATATGGAAAAGAGAGAGTTTCTTTTAAAAAATGCTCTTGAAAATGTAAAAAAACAATTTGATTTTATTATAATTGACTGTCCTCCTGCCCTTGGGCTGCTCACACTTAATGCATTTGTTGCATCAGACTCTCTGATTATGCCTATTCAATGCGAATATTATGCATTGGAGGGTTTGAGTCAGTTGACACAAACGGTAAGAACGGTGAAGAAACAGCTTAACCCCGAAATAGAAATAGAAGGAGTTCTTCTCACAATGTTTGATGTGAGAACAAATCTTTCAACTCTTGTTGCTCAGGAAGTTAAAAAGTATTATAAGGACAAGCTGTACAAAACGGTAATTCCCCGCAATGTACGCCTAAGCGAAGCACCGAGTTACGGTCAGCCCATAAATTATTATGACAAAACCTCCAAAGGCTGTGAGTGTTATTTGAAACTTGCAAAAGAGGTTGTGAAAAAGAATAAAAATTATTCAAAATAAAAGCAGATAAATTCGCAATAGTATTGTGCGACGATTTGGCATCTTGCAAAGGCGTCAAAACACAGCGGATTTTTATGCACAGAAAAAAGAGGTGGTAATATGGTAAAGAAAAAAGGTCTCGGAAAGGGTCTGAACGCACTTTTGACTGACGAGAATCCGTCAATAGACTCAGATTCCATAACCGAAATAAAAATATCGGACATTGAACCAAATTCAGGACAGCCAAGAAAAGCTTTTGACCAGGATAAACTCTCCGAACTTGCCGATTCTATCAGACAGTATGGAGTTCTCTCCCCTATTCTTGTTAAAAAAGGAGAAAATGACTATTATCAGATAATTGCAGGTGAGAGAAGGTGGCGCGCATCAAAGATTGCCGGCCTCAAAACCATTCCTGCAATAATAAAAAAAGACGAGGAAACCGAAAGCTATGAGATTTCTCTTATTGAAAATCTTCAAAGACAGGACTTAAACCCCATTGAAGAAGCCCTTGGCTATAGAAAACTTATGACAAACTATGGCATGACTCAGGAAAAAGTCAGCGAAAAGATGAGCAAAAGCAGAAGTTATGTGGCAAATGCTTTAAGACTTCTCACTCTTCCGGAAGATGTGCTTTTGATGGTTGAAAAAGGTGAAATCAGCGTAGGTCACGCAAAAGTTCTTCTTTCTCTTTCATCGAAGGAAGAAATTTTGCGTCTTGCAAAAGAAGTATATGATAAAAGCTTGAGTGTTAGAGAACTTGAATCTCTCATCAAACAAAAGAGTAAGCCTGCAAAAGAGAAAAAAGAAGTTGACTTAAATGTTAAGCTTGCCTTTGAGACAATTGAAAAAAGCATTAGTTCAAAACTTGGGACCAAGGTTAAGATTCTTGACAAAAATAACAAAGGAAAAATTCAGATTGAGTATTATTCCGCCAAAGATTTGGAAAGAATACTAAAAATTATAGAAAAAGGCGAAAAAAACGACCTCTAAAATTTGGTGCTCTTTGACAAATAAACAACGCCGAAGGTGATTTTGCGTTGAGAGACGAAAATGCCTTAAAATTGAATTTTGGAAGTTTTTCTTGTTCCACGTGGAACAAGTCTGAAAGGAGATGAAAAAATGAAGCAAAACACAAAGTTTTTATGGATGTACATCGCAATTCTTTTTTCTTTCGCACTTATACTGATTGTTTTTGCCGGACTCAGCAGAAATTCAGATATTGAACAAAAAGAAGGTCTCCAGGGGGATGTCAGAAAACTTTCGGAAAAGAATTTGGAACTGACAAACGAAATCAACACCCTTAATGCAACGATTATTCGTTTGAATGATCAGATTGTGACTATTTCGGGCGAAAATGCAAATTACAAAATGATTTCAGATAATGAAAACTTGCTTGTTCAGGCAAAAGAAGCCGAAAAAAGCGGAGATGAAGAAAAGTGTGATGAAATTCTTAATTCAATAAACACACAAACACTGACACAAAGTCAACTTTTAATGTACGAATCTTTAAAATAAACACTGAAAGGAACGAATAATAATGTTAGACATCAAACTTATCAGAACAGAAACAGAAAAAGTGAAAAAAGCTCTTGCAAGAAGAAAAGAAAACGTTGACATTGACGGACTTTTAGCCCTTGATACCAAGAGAAGAGAACTTCTTTTTGAAGTTGAACAGTTAAAATCAAAGCAAAACGAGGTTAGCAAACAAATTCCTGCCCTTAAAAAAGAAGGCAAAGATGTTGCCCCCATTTTTGAAGAAATGAAAAAGCTTTCTGCTGACATCAAAGATATTGACGAAAAGGTAAGAGTTCTTGACGAAGATATTCAGCAGATTATGTATTCCATCCCCAATATTCCCAATGACGAAGTTCCTGATGGCGACACAGATGAGGATAATGTTGAAATCAGACGTTTTTCCGAGCCTACAAAATTTGATTTTGAACCCAAAGCACATTGGGACATCGGTGCTGACCTTGACATAATCGACGCTCCAACAGCCGGCAAGGTTACAGGAACAAGATTTACTTTCTACAAAGGTCTCGGTGCAAGATTAGAACGTGCAGTTATTAACTTCTATCTTGACACACACACAACAGAGAGTGGTTATACCGAAATCTTCCCACCATATATGGTGCATAGAAGAAGTATGATAGGAACAGGTCAGCTCCCCAAATTTGAAGAAGATGCTTTCAAAGTTACAAACACAGACTACTTCCTCATTCCCACAGCAGAAGTTCCCGTTACCAATATGTACAGAGATGACATTTTGGACGGAACAAAACTCCCCATAAAACACGTTGCATATTCAGCATGCTTCAGAGCAGAAGCAGGTTCTGCGGGAAAAGACACAAGAGGACTCATAAGACAGCATCAGTTTAACAAAGTTGAGCTTGTTAAGTTTGCAAAGCCGGAAGAATCCTATGAAGAACTTGAAAAACTAACAAGAGATGCAGAAAAAGTTCTCCAAAAGCTCGGTCTTCCCTACAGAGTTGTTAAAATCTGTGTTGGCGACCTTGGTTTTACCGCCGCAAAAAAATATGACATTGAAGTGTGGATGCCAAGCTACAACCGTTATGTGGAAATTTCATCCTGTTCAAACTTTGAAGATTTCCAGGCAAGAAGAGCAAACATCAAATTTAAAAACTCCCCCAAGGACAAAGCACAGTTTGTTCACACTCTCAACGGCTCAGGTGTTGCAATAGGAAGAACAGTTGCGGCAATCCTTGAAAACTTCCAGAATGAAGATGGAACTGTTACCATTCCCGATGTTCTCGTACCATATATGGGCGGAAAAACAAAAATTGAGAAGTAAAGGGAAAAATGTGTAGCCGAATTTTGGCAAGCAGAAGTCTGATTTCAATTCTGAATGTATTTTATTGTATAGGAAACTTCGTTCCTATACAATAAAAATATTATCATATTGCCGTGCAAAATTTTTTGAAAAGCAAAAAATT
Organism: Oscillospiraceae bacterium; assembly: GCA_015069015.1. Taxonomy (GTDB): domain Bacteria; phylum Bacillota; class Clostridia; order UMGS1810; family UMGS1810; genus RGIG1828. The sequence continues at coordinate 17,226 of SVJK01000031.1, read as the reverse complement.
GCTTTTCAAAAATGCACATGGCTTAAGAAAAGCGATAATGCTCCGCACTCCCGCCGCAGGCGGTGCGGCGAAGCCGCTTTTCTTGTGTTTTTAGAATTATTTTTGCAAAATAATATAAGGAGAGACCGAAGTCTGAAATCAGACTTCGGTCTCTCCTGTTAAGTCTTTGCTCCTGCTTTGAAAAGCCGGAGTGTAACAAACATTCAAAAGGGGAAAACATCTGTCTTTTCACTGTCTGTTTTGAAAAAATCAGATATAAAACAGACTAAAATCACCCCAAAAAAGGAGCGTATTTCATTTACGCAAAGTATTGATAAAAGTCTTTTGTTATCTCAAAAACATTCTTAAAAGTTTTCCGTAAATTTTTCTGTTATAGGGTTGATAGCGCATGGGAAGATCCATAAAAGTCTTTTTGTCAACAATGCTTTTTGTGTGAGAAAAGGCATCAAAACCTGTTTTTCCGTGATATGAACCCATTCCGCTTTCGCCAACTCCACCAAATCCCATTTCAGATGTTGCAAGGTGAATGACTGTGTCGTTTATGCAACCTCCGCCAAAGGGGATTTTTTTTGTGATTTCCTTAATGTTTTTTCTGTCTTCGGAGAATATGTATAGAGCAAGGGGTTTTTGTCCTCCCATAAGATTTGTATACAAATCTTCCGTTTTTTCATAGGTAAGAATCGGCAGAATGGGACCGAAAATTTCTTCCTGCATGACTTTATCATCAAAGGTGACGTCTGTCATAACCGTAGGTGCAATTTTGAGACTTTTTGCATCTGTCTCACCGCCAAAAGCCACTTTTTCAGTATCAATGAGACCTTTGACTCTGTCAAAATGTTTCTGACTGATGATTTTTCCGTAGTCGGGATTTTCAAGGGGTTTTTCCCCGAACTGACGTGTAATTTCCTTTTTTATGGCGTCAAGAAGTTTTTCTCTGACACCTTTTTCGCACAGGATAAAATCGGGAGCAACGCAGGTCTGACCGCAGTTTAAGAACTTTCCGAAAACAATTCTTCTTGCCGCAAGAGAAATCTTGGCACTTTTGTCCACAATGCAGGGACTTTTTCCCCCAAGTTCCAGAACTGCAGGGGTGAGATGCTCACTGCAACATCTCAGAACTTCTTTTCCCACAGCCTGGCTTCCTGTGAAAAACACCAGGTCAAATTTCTGATGAAGAAGAGCGGCGTTTTCTTCCCTTCCGCCGGTTATCACCTTCACAAAGCCCTCGTCAAAGGTTTCGTCTAAAATTTCCTTTAAAACTTTGCTTGTTTCAGGGGAATAGGCACTGGGTTTTAAAATGGCGGTGTTTCCTGCGGCTATTGCATCTGCCAGAGGCTCGATTGTGAGAAGGAAAGGATAGTTCCAGGGGCTCATAATAAGCACGTTTCCGTAAGGCACACTCTGTTTGTAACTTACCGATGCAAACTGGGGAAGAGGGGTTTTGACAATTTTCCTTTTTGCAAATTTTTTCACGTTTTTAATCATATAACTGATTTCAGTAAGAGAAAGCCCCACCTCACACATGAATCCTTCAAAACCACTTTTCCCAAGGTCGGATTTAAGGGCATTATTTATTTTTTCTTCATTGTTCCTCACTGCATCATAGAGTTTTTTCAGCATTTCTTTTCTGAAATTCACATCAAAGGTTTTTCCGGATGCAAAAAATTCTCTTTGCTTTTGCAAAACATTTTCAATATTCATACATAAAACCTCTCTTTAATCAATCATCATATAATAGAATTTTTCAAGTTCCTTTGAGTTCATAAGTTTCGGAACAGGATACAGGGGATTCCCCTCTTTTCCCGCGTGGCGTGCCATTTTGGGGATGTCTTCTTTTTTAATTCCCTCAATTTTTTCAGGGATACCCATGTTTTTGTTTTTCTCTTTCACTGCATCAATGAAAATTCTTGCACCTTTTTCAAAAGAATCATTTTCCGAGCAGAGCCCTGCAAAGAGAGCAAGTTCATAAAGCTTTTTGTGAATACATTTTCCGTAATCTTCCAAAAACACGGGCAGAAGTACCGAGTTTGCAAGACCGTGAGGTGTGCCATACTGACCGCCGAGGGAATGGGCAACGGCGTGAACATAGCCAACATATGACTTTGAAAAAGCAATTCCTGCCTTGTAGGCAGCGTGGAGCATATTTTCCCTTGCCTCTCTGTCATATCCGTCATTGTATGCCCTTTCAATGTTATCAAAAACAAGTTTCACAGTTTCTTTTGAAAGACGGCGTGTTTCCTTTGTTGTAGACTTTCCTATGTATGCCTCAACTGCGTGAGTGAGAGCATCCATTCCCGTGGTGGCTGTAAGGTGTTTGGGCAAAGTGAATGTAACTTCCGGATCCAAAACCGCAAAGCGGGGAATCAGGGGGAATGAATTCATTGTATATTTATGTTTCTTTTTCTTGTCGGTTATAACTGCCGTAAGGGTTACTTCGCTTCCTGTTCCTGCAGTTGTGGGAATTGCAAAAAGGGGCGGAAGTTTTCTGAAAATTCGAAGATTCCCCTTTAGTGAAGAAAGTTTCCTTTTGGGATATGCAACTCTCGCTCCCACACCCTTTGCACAGTCTATGGAAGAGCCGCCCCCAAAGGCAATGATGCATTGGAGTTTCTCCTTATTATATATTGAAAGAGCACTTTCCACATTTTCAACGCTTGGATTAGGCTCTGTGTCGGAATATATGTGATATCTCACACCGCTGTCTGAAAGAGCCTTTTCAAGATTTTCAACAGCCCCGCTTTTATAGAGGAAACTGTCTGTCACCACAAGGGCAGATGAAAGGGAAAGTTCCTTTATTTTTTGGGGGATATCTTTTACTGATGAGAGAATTTTCGGTTCTCTATAGGGAAGAAAAGGTGCGGCAATTCTGAAACCTGTCTGAAAGGTTTTGCACCATAATTTGAATAGTATGTTCATAACACCACCTCCAACTTGTTGATTTTTCAACATCTACCATATTATAACAAACCCTCTCTCATTTGTCAACATTCGGACTTTCAAAAACAAACTCACCGCAAAGTGCCGGAAAATATATTAATGATAAAATTAATGTGGTTTTTGTCTTTACGCCAAAAACAGAGAATTGAGGCACTTTGCTTACTACAGAAACGCTCATTGCCGAAGCTTGATAAAGCTCATCTGAATCTGCCTGAAAAACTACGGGGATTTGCTTCTGAACTGAAATGCCGGGAATTTTGAAAAACTCAAAAACCGGAGTTTTTCAGGTCGGAGAATTTTTAGCGAGAAAATTTATGACTGAACGAGGCGAAAGCGCAACAAATCCAAATGCGGGATTTGTGAGCATTTTAACGAAGTTCAGACGGGAATTTTCCGCTATAAAATCAGGTGCGGATGAGCTTTTTCAAGCTAATGTGTACTGTCTGCTTCGCGTTTCCTTGTCTGAGTCCGTTTTTGTTTGTCCGAGGACTTTCAAAAACAAACACACCGAAAAAACACAAATACAAGTATCAAGGGAAAAAACTTTGCAAAATCATACAAATTTTCGGGTTGCCATGACATTTTTGCATATATTTGGCTTGGATTGGACATAATGTTTTTGAGAGTTTTAAAAATCATACGGAATACAACTCGGAAATTGTACGGAATGAAAATGTAAAATCATACGGAATGGTATTTCAAAATCTCACGGATTGTGTTATTATTTGTTTGTCCGAGGACTTTCAAAAACAAACGCAACGCAAAGTGTCGGGGATATATAAAGCAAAAAGAATTGTTTGTCGCAAAACCACATAAAATATAATGTCTTCCAAAATCGATTACTTGGCTATTTTGTGTTGACAAAATTAAAATTATATGTTACTATGTAATCGAAGATTGGGTGCGAGGATAACACCTTTATAAAGAAATTCCGATTCAAGATCAGGTGTGAGGGTAACACCTTTATAAAGAAATCCCGGTGGAAGATATGCCCTTGTGCTTCGGTACAAGGGCTTTGCTCTTTACGTGAGGGAAATTATGAATAGCAAAAATTTTTACAGATTGCATTATTTGTCAGAAGAATTTTATAATAAATATGGGGTATCAGATTATCCGGAAATTGAACATAAAGTTCAACGCCCGTATATGGTGATTTTGGTTAAGATAGAAGATAATACCTTTGCATTGCCCCTGAGAACAAATATTAAGCATAACAGTTGCTATAAATTCCAATATTCATCAAGACCAACAGATAGCATAACAGGTATTGATTTTTCAAAAGCAGTTATAGTTAATGAAGAAAAATATATAGGCGAAGTTGCAGAAATTGACAACAAGGAATATGTTGAGTTAAATGACAGAATTGCTTTTATTATCAGTAAATTTCGTACATACATAAAAGGATATTATTCTTATGCCGCAGGAAAATCTAATGAATATCAGGCAAAAAGATATAAATATACAACACTTAAATATTTTCACAAAGAACTTGGAATTGGTGAATAATTAGCGCTAAAATATATATAAAACAAAAGGAATAACTTCTCAAAACAATATGAGAGAGGTTATTCCTTTTTAAATTCTATAATATCTGAAGATTACTGTAGAGTGAGTTGAAGATAAAGCATTTCCTTGAAAAACATATTCAGATTTCCATTTCGTCAGCCATGTCTATGAATCTGTACACAAGTTTTTTCTTTTTGCCCGAAAAACTTTTCAATTTTTCAAGAGCAAGTTTATCCGTTTGCAGGTCATCATCATTTTTTGTCGCACCGAGGAGGATGTAGTCGGGAGTGGTATCGAGAACTTTGCAGATTCTCATGAGAACATCAATGCTTGGGATTGATCTTGCGGTCTCTATGTTTGAAAGATATTTGTCGCTGAGCCCTGCCATTTCATTAACGTGGCTTTGCTTTAATCCAAGAAATTTTCTTCTTGCAGCAATTCTCTTTCCGACTTCCTTATAATCCACATACATCTCTATCACCTCTAATTAAATTTTATATTATTTGCCTGACAAAATAAACCTATTATAAGATGAAATTCATCTTGACATAAGAAATAGTATGGTTTATAATGGGATTATCTACTAATGATAAGAAAGACAGCAAGAAATACAGAGGTGATAGAGTTGTGAGTATGGCAAAAGACAACACTTCGTGATTTGGGATTGTGAACGATTGCGAGGAGTTGGATAAATACGTAAGTGGCAGAGAATACAGGCATACAGAATATTGTCACTATACCAGGTTGGACACAATAGAAGAAATACTTCGCTACAAAAGCTTTTTGATGAGTTGTTGCAGCGAGAGTTTTAATGACAAGGTAGATAGAGATCAGTTTGGATACAGTAAACTGCACTATGGTATGTGCTTTGCAACGGGAGTAAATGAGAATTTGGCAATGTGGTATATGTATTCCGGATTTGACGGTAAGGGTGGCAGGTTGAGATTTACCAAGGCGCGCGTTCGTCAGTTGGTTGAAAAATCTGTGTATGAGTTGTATAAATGGGAAAAAGTTAATGGGTATTATAAGTTGGGCGAAAAAGTGTGTGATTTGATTCCCGGCAAAAATTTTAAACTGATATTTCGTGACATAATATATTATAAGCACAATCACGAAAGCAAAGTCTACGATTTAAAATATAACAATTCTCATATTTGGGGATTTAATGGTGAAGAGTTTGAAAAATACAGGGATAAATACAATGGTTTTTGCAAAGGTTTAATTTGGTATTATGAAAAAGAAACACGGCTTCTTGCAGAGTTAATAGGCGATACAATTGACTTGATTGACAGCAATTCTGAATATAAAATAAAACTGAATATAAGTGATTCAGTATATAGAAGCATTAAAGTTGACTTTGCACCGGAAATTACGCCAGAAGCAATTGATTCGGAGTTGAAGGGCAAAGAAAGTATAAGGAAACATATGCTTGATACTTCAAATGTTAATTTTAGTGCCTATCAGGGAACAATAAAAATGAATTTGTGTAATAAATGCTAAAAAACAATAAGGAGATATTATAAAATGAAAACAAAACTTTTAAAACTCACAATGATTTTTGCAATACTGATTTCGATTTTTGCACTACCTCAAGTCTGTAAAGCAGGAATCCACGGTATATACACCTACTCCGTATCAAATGACGAAGTAACCATAACCGGCAATATTTCAGCAAAAAAGGTTAAAGGTGATATTAAAATTCCATCTAAAATCAACGGATCTCCGGTGACCCGCATTGATGATTTTGCATTTCAACTTTGTTCAGGGCTTACATCTGTCAATATCCCGGACTCGGTTACCAGCATTGGTGATCAAGCATTTTATCAATGCAGTTCTCTTGCATCAGTCAGCATTCCCGATTCTGTGACTAAAATTGGTGAGCATACATTTGGAGATACCGCATTATACAATGACAGTTCAAATTGGGACAACGATGTTTTATATATAAATAATCATCTTATTGAGGCCAAACCCACCTTGGCAGGAGAATATATCGTGAAAAGTAACACAATAACCATAGCGGACGTTGCGTTTGTCAACTGCGCTTCTCTTTCATCTATTACAATACCGGATTCAGTGAAATATATTGGCGAAAATGTATTTGGTGATGAGGTATCACATCGGTGGAATAATTCAAAGCTTAAAAATATAAATATATCAGAATCGTGTTTGAGGCAATGTGATCACACCCTTGTATATGCTTTGGACGGAAGAGTTGCAATAATTCCCGTTCAAGATATAGAATACTGGACAAAAGATGGTTGGAGCACAACTCCAAACGTAACTGTGTATGCCCCGGACGGCAGGAGCAGGAAAGTTCGAGGAAGTGATGTTGAAGCATGGAAAAGAGTCGGCTGGTATGAATATCCTGTAATGTATGTGTATGCCAAAGATGGAAGGAGCCTCGTTATTGACAAATCAACATTAAACGAATGGCTGGCTGTTGGTTGGGCAAACGGCGATCAATTATTAACAATATATGCCCCTGACGGAAGAACAATGCAGATTGCATATAAAGAACTTGCCGGATACAAAAATGTGGGTTGGTATGAATATCCCGTAATGAAAGTGTATGCCAAAGACGGAAGAAGCTTGGCTATTGACAAATCAACATTAAACGAATGGTTGGCTGTTGGTTGGTTTGCAGAACCATTTGTTGATATGTATGCACCCAATGGCAGAATAGAAAAAGTACTTTCATCTCAAGTGCCGGCACGGGAAGCTGCCGGCTGGGTAAATGGTAATAAAACAATAACAATATATGCTCCTGACGGAAGAACAAGGTACATTGCATATAAAGAACTTGCTGCATACAAAAATGTAGGCTGGTATGATTATCCCGTTATAACTATATATGATTCCCGCGGTTCAAGCAAAGTTATTTCCAAAAGTGATTTAAACACATGGAAATCAAAGGGATGGTCAACAACCAAGCCAACATACTCAGGGCAGTCAAATTCCACGCCATCTGATACAAAAAACACAAGTAGTACAAATGTGTCTAAATACAGAGATTGCGACAAATGCCGAGGCTCAGGCAGATATAGCTGCGGTTCTTGTGGTGGTGATGGTAGATATAGATTTCATTTTACGTCTCCTGAGGAAGAGTGTTCCTGGTGTAACGGAAATGGGTACCGAATGTGCCGGTGGTGTGATGGGACAGGGAAATTAGAAAACTAAATTATAAATATAATCTTTATCATTGAAGAAAACAAAAAAGCGGAACTTGAGAAACAAAAATCTCAGTTCCGCTTTGGTTTTATTTAATAATATCAGAGAATAATTTAAAGTGCAATTGCATCTTTGGCAACCTGCGTTTCAATGGCTTGCTCCACATAACTGTTTAATGAGATATTTTTTGCTGATGCTCCAAGACTTGCTTTCCTGTGGAGATCTGCGGATATTCTCACATTAAAACTGCCTTTATATTGTTGTTGAGGTTCTTTTCCTGCTTCTTTGCAAAACTCAAGATATTCGTCAACGGCATCATGAAAATCTTCAATAAGGCTCTCCACCGTATCTCCCTCAAATGATATAGAATCTGTGATGCCAATAACCTTTCCGAAGAAGACCATATCTTCCTCTGAAAAATTAACTGTACCAATATAATCTTTGTATGTTATGGTGTTTTTACTCATATTTCATACCTCGCTGTTGCAACTAATTTTAGTTGCAACATTATTATATGCCATTTTTAAGGTTTTGTCAACATTTATCTTTTGATTAAAATAATTATAACAAAAACGCTTGACAAATATTTTCCGTTGTATTATAATGATAAGGCTGATTTTGGGTCGATATTTCTCAGCAGCCCTTTTTCAAGGGTTCCTTGCTCCAACATTTTGGTTGGGATAGGCGGGATAAGGCATGGGTTTTCCTATTTCCTATTCCCTAGCCGTCAACGTCAGTGCTTCTGCTTCGCACCGTAAGAGGGTGCTCGCATCAGCAGACGTTTTGGCATAAGTTCCACCATCCAATCGTGCTTCGCACTTTTGGGGTGTCACTTAAATCTCTAATCCCTACGTTGGGGCCAAAGTCCACAAGGAGGTGAAACATTATGACAAATGTTATCAACAATTACGAAACTATTTTTGTTATCGATGCGTCTTTGCAGGAAGAACAGATCAATGCTATTTCTGAAAAATTTCAGGCTATGATCGCTGCTAACGGTAAGGTTGAATCCGTTGACGTATGGGGCAAAAGACGTCTCGCTTATCCAATTGACTACAAAACAGAAGGTTATTATGTTTTAGTTAATTTTGCAAGTGAGGCTGAATTTGTTGCTGAACTCGAAAGAGTTTATAACATCACCGATGGCTTACTCAGAACAATCGTAATCAGAAAGTAATTTTAGAGGTGATAGTATGAACAAAGCAATACTCGTTGGTCGTTTGACCAGAGACCCCGAACTCAGAACAACTGCATCAGGCGTTAGTGTCTGCTCATTCACAATCGCTGTGAACCGCAGATTCAGAAATGCCGAAGGTAACTATGACGCAGATTTTATTTCCTGTGTTGCATGGAGACAGCAGGCTGAGTTTATGGCAAAATATTTTGCCAAAGGACGCATGGTAGGTGTTGTAGGAAGCATCCAGACAAGAAACTATGATAACAAGGACGGTCAGAAAGTGTATGTGACAGAAGTTGCAGTTGACGAAGTTCACTTTGTAGACAGCAAATCTTCTTCAAATGATTCTTTCCAGACTCCCGTATCAAACGATGCTCCCGCTCCGGCAATGCCCTCATTTGATTCAAATGACGGATTTATGCCAATGCCGGCAGCAGATGATGACCTGCCTTTCTAAAATAATTTAAGGAGGTAACAAAAATGGCTGAAGAAAAAACATTCCGCAGAAAACCCAAAAGAAAAGTTTGTGCTTTCTGTGCTGACAAAATTCAGGAAATTGATTATAAGGATATAGCAAAACTCAGAAGATATGTTTCTGAAAGAGCAAAGATTCTTCCCAGAAGAATCAGCGGTAACTGTGCAAAGCACCAGAGACAGCTCACAATTGCTATCAAAAGAGCAAGACACATCGCTCTTTTACCTTTCACAGCTGAATAATAACAAATCAAAAGAACTTCCATTCGGAGGTTCTTTTTTGCTGTATAGGAATTTGCGCAGAATTTAGTTCGCGAGATAAGATGTATATCAAATTACGCCCGCGACTCAGGCTGCAGGCTCAGCCTGCTTTTTGATGATATACTGATTTGCAGCATGATATGTCAGCGTTGCTGACATTATCGAACAAACTCGTTGCAGTCAAGCTTGAACAATAATTAATTCCAAAGGAATTTCACGGTTGAGTTATTTCATGTGCCTTATGGCACATTTCATTTGGTGAGTTTGTAAAACAAACCCACCGTTATTTTCTGATTTTGTGACAACAAATATCATATTCACAGAGCAAGACTGTGCAAACGGATACTTTTTGGCAAAGTTAACAAAATGTTCATAAACTATTCATTAAAAATACACACAGAAATGTTAGTATTAAATTGCAGATAAGGGAAGCCCACCCGGCGGAACTTGTCTGTGCAATCTCCATAAACTTATAAAATCCTTAAAAGCAAAAACAGCAGATACCGTTATCCCCCCAATGGTTCTGCTGTTTTTGCGTGTTGGGAAAAGGAAAAATAAAACGAAGTTTGACCTTCGGTCAAGTGAAATATCTCTCTCCTTTCAAAAAATGAGGTGAAATATTGTTGAATTTGTTTAAAAAAAATAAATAAATCTTACGCAAGGTGGACAAAACCACCAAAATGTGGTGGAATTCTTGAAAAAAAGCCAAAAAAATATTACAATAGTATATGTATATATAACATAAATTGGGAAAATGGGGTGTCATATATGAACGTTAGATATTTCCAGCAAATTACTCATCAAATGAAAGATGTTATGAACAGGGATCTTGGTCTTATCACAGATTCGGGACTTGTTGTAGCATCAAGTGAAGGAATAATTACATCAACAGACCTCGAATGTGTTCTTTCTTTCACAGAAGATAATGTGGACACTTTCACATACAACGGTTTCACATATAAGCCGATTGTAGTTATGGGAAAAATAGATTATATTATTTTTGTAAAAGGCGACGACTCACTTGCAAGAAACTATGTTGACATTTTGCAGGTAAGTTTTTCAAGTGTAAAGTCTCTTTATGATGATAAACACGACAGACTGAATTTTATTAAGAATTTCCTTCTTGATAACATTTTACCCGGAGACGTTTTGGCAAAGGCTGCCGAACTTCACCTTACAATAGAGTCAAGAAGAGTTGTATTTTTAATTCAGACTGAACGCCTGACAGATTTTTCTGTTCTTGAACTTGTGGAGAATATGTTCCCGAGCAAACAGACAGACTTTGTTGTAAGTGTTGATGAAAACAACATTGCTCTTGTAAAAGAGCTTGATTCCGATCCTTCCCTCGGCGATCTTCAGACAATTGCCAAAAATATCTGCAACACAATTAATTCAGAGATTATGACATCAGCAACAATCGGAATAGGAACTGTTATTTCAAACATAAAAGAAATTGCACGTTCATATAAGGAAGCAAGAGTGGCTTTGGAAGTTGGGAAAGTGTTTGACGATGAGAAGAAGATTTTGAGTTATGAGGATCTCGGAATCGGAAGACTCATATATCAGCTTCCCACAACTCTTTGTGAGCTTTTCCTTACGGAAGTGTTTAAAAAAGGCTCCATAGAAGAGCTTGATCAGGAAATTATTTTCACAATACAGAAATTCTTTGAAAATAACCTCAACGTTTCCGAAACATCAAGACAGCTTTATGTTCACAGAAACACCCTTGTATACAGACTTGATAAAATTCAGAAAATTACAGGACTTGACCTGAGAATTTTTGACCAGGCAATAATCTTTAAGGTGGCAATGATGGTTAATAAATATCTCACATCAAATGCTACAAAATTATAATTAATATATCCGCTCTGATGAGCGGTGGGGATATGGCGGAGGAAAACAGTCGCAAGGGGGAATATCTTGGGGCAAATCCCCCGCCAAATCGCGTTTTATAATGAAGTTTTACGAAAGTTTAATTTGATAAAAGGAGGTATATTTTGTGATTACCTTTGAAAATGTTTCGAAAATATACGATAATGGTTACGGTGCATTAAAAGGCGTGTCCTTTCACATAGATAAAGGCGAGTTTGTGTTTCTTGTAGGTTCAAGTGCTGCGGGAAAATCAACTATCATAAAGCTTATGATGAAGGAAGAAAACGCAACCGGCGGGCAGATTTTTATAAATGATATAGACGTAAATGCTTTGCGTCATCGTGAAATCCCCTATTTCAGACGAACTCTCGGAGTTGTATTTCAGGATTTCCGTCTTCTTCCCAACAAAAACGTTCAGGAAAATGTTGCATATGCAATGGAAATTGTGGGAGCATCCACAAAGGAAATCAGAAAAAACGTTCCCATAGTCTTAAGTCAGGTGGGGCTTTCCGCAAAAGCAAAAATGTATCCCCATCAGCTTTCCGGCGGTGAACAGCAAAGGGTTGCGATTGCAAGGGCTGTTGTAAATAACCCCGTGGTTTTAATTGCTGATGAACCAACAGGAAACCTTGACCCTGAAACGGCTCAGGAAATTATGACAATTATGGAAGAAATCAATAAGCGCGGAACAACGGTTGTTATGGCAACTCACGCAGAAAAAATTGTTAACGATATGAAAAAAAGGGTAATAGTTGTTGAAAGAGGCATCATTACCCGTGACGAGAATGAGGGTGGATATAACGATGCTGAGATCAATTAGACGTTCTTTTACGGAAGGCATAAAAGGAATGGTGAAAAACGGACTGATGACGGTCACATCTCTTTTGGTGGTAACCGCGTGCATATTCGTTTTCGGTGTGTTTCTTATGTGCATTTTCAATATTAACTATATGACAGACAAAATGGCTGATAATTATCAGGTAAAGGTATATGTTTCGAAAAGTGTGCAGGTAGAATCGGACACATTGGGAATCTTTATTGAGGAAGATATTTCTCTCACACCCGAACAGTATGAAGAAAAGAAAAAAGAGATTGAAACCCTCATAATAGGGACGGAAAATGTGGACATATCATCCATAGAGTTTGTTTCTGCAAAGGACAGATATGAAAACTTCCTTGAGACACTTTCCGACAAGGAAAAAGAAAGCTATATGTATGAAGACACACAGCATTTCCCGTTGGGTGATTCTTTTTCCGTAAAACTTGAAGACAATTCAAAAGAAATTTCAACCATAATACATCTTGATGAAATTGTCGGTGTGTCGGAGGTTCTTAACGGAAATGAGATTTATGCTTCCTATGCATCTGCAGGCTCAATTTCTTCAAGCATTACCGATGCGAAATACGAGGAAATAAAAGCAGGAGTAAAGGCGAAAATAGAACAAATACCAAACATTGACACCGACAATATTGAAATGATTGACGGGAAAAAGTATTTTGCCGATTTTAAGGCAGAACTTTCCGAAGAGGAGCTTCAGGGATTTGTCGGTCTTCCGGACGACCTTATTGAAGATGCTTTTGTGGTAAGGCTTCTTGACCTTTCAAAGGCGGAAGAAACAATTGCCGCACTTTCTGACATTGAAAATGTAAAAAACATTGAAAACAACAGAGAATTAATTGCAATAATTGAAAATCTTGAAGATGTGGTTAAAACTATTTCCATATGGATAATTGTTGTTTTTGCTCTTGTGAGTCTTTTCATTATTTCAAACACCATAAAACTTACAGTTCACAACAGAAGAAAAGAAATCAACATTATGAAATATGTGGGAGCGACAGATTCCTACATCAGAGGACCTTTTATAATGGAAGGTATCCTTTTGGGAATCATCTCTGCGCTGATTTCGTTCTTCATTTCACTTTGGTGCTATGAGGGACTGCTTGCGGCGATAGCATCAGGCAACAGCGTACTTCCCATAGTAACATCCATAGCACCTTTCGGTCTCATCTGGCCGGAGCTTATCGGAGCATATCTCGTTATGGGAGCAGTTATCGGAGCTTTCGGAAGCTTCATATCCGTAAGAAGATACACCAACGTGTGATTTTCGGAATGTTTTCACAGAAGAAAGGAATGTTTTTATGCAGAAAAACAAAATTCTTATAAGAGTTGTTGCCATAGTTGCACTTTTGTTTTTCCTTGTAACTTGTGTATATTTATCTGTTTCGCCTTTGGGGGCGGGAGCAACATCTGTTTCAGATGCCCAGAGACGTCAGAAGGAAGCAACACAGAAAAAAGAGGAAGCTCAGAGTCAGCAAAGTGAAGAAATTGCAAAAAGAGAAGAACTTGACAAACAGCTGAACAGTGTTCAGGCGCAGATTGATGAATTTCAGGCGCAGATTGACCAGAAAACTCATGCAATAGAAATCAGTGAGCAAAAAATCAGAGAACTCACAAGAGAACTTCAGAAACAAAACTCTGACTATAATGAAAGAGCAAAAACACTAATAAAAAAAGGTGATGTTTCATATACTGAAATTATCCTTCGTTCAAAAGATTTTGACGATATGACAAGAAGAATTTCCATCATAAAAAAAGTTGCCGAATATGACAGCAATAAACTCAAAGAGATTGAAGAGTCAATGTCAGGCGTTGAAGAAATGAAACAGGAACTTCTTGTGCAAAAAGAAGAAGTTCTTGCACTGAAGGCACAGCAGGATGAAAAGAAAGCGGAGCTTGACGTGTTGAGAGAAGAAAGTCAGGCGATTATTGATAAACTTCAGAAAGATATTGAAGCTTTCGAAAGAGAATATGAACTTGCAAAACAAGCAGAGGCGGCGGCAAGGGCGGAAGCAGAAAGACTCAGACAGCAGTCCGACAAAACAATCCAGCTTCCTGCAAACTATACGGGAGGTCCCTTCCTTTGGCCTTCCAACACCACAAGGCTTGTAACATCACCTTATGGCTACCGAATCCATCCCGTGACAGGCCGTTCAAGATTCCACGCGGGAATCGACATTGGTGCGGCATACGGAACATCAATTCTTGCCGCAAACGACGGTGTTGTAATTGTTGCAGGTTACAACGCAGGGGGCTATGGAAACTATGTGGTAATAAATCATGGAGGAGGCTATTCAACCCTCTATGCTCACTGCAGTTCGCTTCTTGTATCTGTCGGACAGAATGTTTCAAGAGGTCAGGTCATTGCAAAATGCGGTTCAACGGGCATGAGCACAGGCCCGCACATTCACTTTGAAGTTCAGGTCAACGGTGCCACAACAAATCCTATGCAGTATTTTAATTGACGGTGATTTTTGATGAAAAAAAAGCTTATTCTCCTAACAGCTATAATAACAGCAGTGGTAATGATAATCATTACCACTTGCTTTTATATAACCCCTGTCGGAAAGGTTGTATATTATAAGCTGTTGTCTCTTACAGATGACGTAACACTTTCAAAGCTTGCCAAAGCGGAATATATTATAGACAGAGAGTTCATGGGCGAAATTGATAAGAATACTCTGACAGACAGCGCTCTTTCGGGATATGTTTCGGCGCTTGGCGACCCCTACACAGGTTATCTGAGTGCAAATGTTTACCGTAATATGACAGAGAGTATGGAAGGAAGCTACAGAGGAATCGGAATAGCTTGCACAATCAAGGATAAACAGATTGTCATAAAAGAGGTTACGGAGCAGAGCCCTGCCAAAAATGCAGGATTGGAAGTCGGCGACATAATACTGTCTGTAAACGGCAAAAAATATAACGGAGACACCTTCTCCGATGCCCTCAGCGCCATAAAATCCACCAAAGAGGGAAAAAGTGTAATTCTCGGAATCAAACGCGGTGAAGAAACCCTTGAAAAAGAAATAAAAATTTCCCGGATTTCCAGAGGCTATGTTGAAGAAAAAATTCTTGACGGAAATATTGGCTACATCAGAATAAAAACTTTCGGAACAGACATTGCGGAGGATTTTGAAAAAGCAATCAAAAGCATTCATGACAAAAAGGCAGAATCACTTATAATTGACCTTCGATCAAACCCCGGAGGATCTTTGGAATCTGTTGTTGTTACCACTGACCTTTTGCTTGGCGAGGGTATAATAACCACAGTTAAAGCAAAAGACGGTGACAAGGAAGAATATAAATCCGACAAAAATGAAGTGGACCTTCCCATGTGCGTTCTCATAAATTCCGAAAGTGCAAGTGCATCGGAAATTATGGCGGGGGCACTTAAACACTATAAAAAAGCAACTCTTGTGGGAGAAAAAACCTTTGGCAAAGGTGTTGTTCAGGCAATTTATGAATTTGGCGACGGCAGTGCACTGAAACTTACCGTGGCAAAATATTTCACACCTTCGGGAGAATGTATAGACGGAGTGGGAATAAGTCCGGATATAGAAGTTTTAATGCCTGATGGTATGCCTGTTGCGGAAGAAAAAATCCTCACGGAGGAAGATGTTCAATTGCAGAGGGCAAAAGAGATACTTATGAAAAAGTGAATTGTCATGAAATGATGTAAAACAATAAAACAAGGAGAAAAACCATGAAAAAAATAATATCTGTAATTCTTGCAATTTCAATTATGATTTCAGGCATTTGTGTTTTTGGTGCAGAGGAAAAGGCAGTGACTGTCTATGTTGACGGAGTAAAAATCAATTTTGACGTCGATCCTGTAATAGATAACGGCAGAACACTTGTTCCTATGCGCTATATCTTCGAAGCTCTTGGCGCAACCGTTGAATGGAGAGGCGAAACTTCAACTGCCGTTGCAAAAAAAGGCGAAGACACAATTGAAATTACTGTCGGCAGTAACATTCTCTATAAAAACGGTTCTCCCACACAGCTTGATGTGGGTGCAAAACTTTTAAACGGAAGAACTTTGGTTCCTGCAAGGGCAGTATCTGAAGGAATGGGCTGCGACGTTAAGTGGGATGCAGATGCAAGAAGAGTTATCATAAGAAGCAAAGGCTCTCTCGTATTTGCCCAGCTTTCCCCCGAAGATGAGGCAATAGTTAAAGCAAACTATCCCAAAGCCTATGAAAGAATTATTTTTGAAACCTTTTATGATAGTTTTGAAGAATCAGGCGAAGAATATTTCAAGGGAATTTCCGAAAAATCAGACGAAACAAGAGCATTTGTAAACTATGTGTGGGATCTTGAGATGATGAATGAAATCTTAAAGGTTCAGGAAGAGTCCGAGACCATATATGTGGTAAACGCCTATGAAAAAATTACAGAAGAAGTGATAGTAGATGCATACATCACCCTTGCAGCCAAAATCGGAATCGGTTCAAGAAATGCCTTTTCATCTTCCTATGAAAAAACACCAAAGGGAAAGGACGTTTTGCTTCTTACAATGAAAGATGCATCCCTTGGATGTTCATATATCGGCGTGGTGGCAGCAGACAATAATGTGAGATATTTTCTTCTTGCAGACATAGACGGCAAAAATGAACTTTGCGAAATAAAATCAACAGGAATGATGACATATACAAAGTCAGCAAAAGATGAAAAAAGTTTTTTGAGTGCTATTGATAAACTTTGATATGAAATGAAAAAGCAGGGGCGATTTACGAGTCGCACCTGCAAAATTTTTTGTCCCTGACTTGACAAAAGTCGAATTGTGTCGAGAGATGGCGAAAAACTAAAACTCTTGACGGAGGTTATACATATGGATAACAAAATACAAATATTTGAAGATAAAAGAATAAGAACTGCGTGGAATGAAGAAACGGAAGAATGGTATTTTTCTGTTGTTGATGTATGTGAAGTATTAAGCGGAACGGATAATCCAAGACGATATTGGAGTGATTTAAAACGTAAATTA
>SVJK01000092.1 GCA_015069015.1 Oscillospiraceae bacterium | reverse complement strand
GCCTGAAAGTATTGCACTTATCATTCTTTGCTTTGATTCTAATATTTGCCATGAGTACGCATCAAAGCTTCCTTCCGCAATATATCTGTAAATGTCAACATGATCGTTTTGATTTCCATTTCGAAGTATTCTGCCTTCTCTTTGAACCATATCGGATGGTCTCCATGGAACGTCAAGATGATGAAGTGCAAAGAGTTTGTCCTGAACATTAACACCAAGCCCAAGCTTAAAGGTTGATCCTATCAGAATTCTGATTTCTCCGATTCTTACCTTTTCAAACAATTCTTCTCTCTTTTTTTCTGAAACTGCATCATGAATGTAAGTTATATCTTTTTCAGGAACTCCCATTGATGTCAATAGTCTTTTTAATTCGTCATAAAGGTTGAAAGAAGCCTTAGGTGTTGACGTATCACAGAAAATCAGCTGCGTAAGTTTTTTTCCTAATGTTTTGTGATAAATATCAAATACATTTTCTGCACAAAACGCTGCCTTACACTGATAATTGAATCCCGCACTGTTATCTACCAGTCTGATATCAAGTGCGGCCTTTCGACCATCTGTAGTGATTTTAAGCATATTATCATCTTCAGGGGACACTCTTCTGTTTCTGACATCATCTGCTCTTTGAGAAATACTCTGAAGATATGTTATAAACTCCGGTGTTTTTGCAACTATAATATCCTTATATCCATTTGTTTCAGGGATGCCATTATTCTTATCCACCTGGTAAAAATCTGAGACAGAAGATAATAATGTAGATAGTTCAGGCATATTATGGAACTTTGTAAATCGTGTTGCCATCCTAAAATTTGAAGCGTCCACATCAATTTCAAATTCAGAGCTTCGTTCTGCAAACATACCAACCCAACTGTCAAAATTCTGAAGTCCTAAAAGTGCAAGCTCGCCGCTTTGCAGATATTTTTGCATCACATATATATCTGTCAGAGAATTGGATATCGGAGTTCCCGTTGCGAAGACAATGCCTCTTCCGTTATTTGTTTTCTGCACTATCCTAACCTTATCCATCATATCCTGACATTTAGCTGAACCTGCAGATGACACACCCAGAACACGATTTATTTTTGTTTCTATGGGGACATTTTTAAAATTATGTGCCTCATCAACAAACATAGTGTTAATACCAAGGTCGTCAAAATAAACAACCTCATATTCATCGTTCATTGCATCCTCAAGCTCTTTGAGTGCATTTTGCAGTGCTTCACGCTTTTTACTTTGTGCTGCGGTAACTTTATTTGTTTCCGTTGCTTTATCTGTAATTTCACTAATCTTTGCCTGCAGCTGTGTGCTGTAATAACTCTTTGACACTGGAATTAATTCAAAGGAACTATATGCAATTATAATTGCATCGTAGTCGTTGTCACGAATATTCTTAAGGATATCCTGTCTTTTTTCTCTAGTGAAGCTGTTTGGTTCGATACAAAGAACATTTGATGATGGATATAGTCTTTCAAACATCTCCTTCCATTGTCCTGTAAGAGTATTTGGAACAACATAGAGATTCTTTTTTGATATGCCTATTCTTCTCATTTCCATACCAGCTGCGATCATCTCAAAAGTTTTTCCTGCCCCCACATCATGCGCAAGCAAAGTGTTCGCTGAAAACATAATCCTTGCAACAGCATTTTTTTGATAATCATATAATTCCTCATCTGGACTCATCTGCGGAAAATTCAAAAAACTTCCGTCATAGTGCCTTATAACTGTAGAGCAATATTTTTCATCATATATTCTGCGAAGTGCCTCTTTCCTTGCCGGATCCTTCCACACCCATTCCCTGAACTTTTCGATTAATAATTTTTGCTTTTCAAGTGCAAGCATGGTTTCTGCTTTGTTGAGCTTTCTTTTTTTACCTGATTTATTTGTCAAAGATTTTACTTCATCGGTAACAAATACAGTCTTCATATTAAGTGTTTTTTCTATGATGTGAAGCGTATTAAGTCTCTTTGTGCCATATGTCTTCTCAGCAATAAATCTGCCAGAATAACGATTTTTCTTAGGGATTTTCCAAACCCCTGATACTTCATCATAAAATGTTTTATATTTAGGATCACAGCAGTGTTCGTAGTCTTGAAATAAATATGCGATAAAATTATCAATAACATCAGGCGGAACCCAAGGCGAACCTAAAGTTACATAAATATCTTCAACTGAAACTGACTTTGGAATAACCTTTTTAAGTGCATCTATGTTTTCTGAAAAGTAACCATTGTACTTTTCATTTGCTCTTTTTGCTTTTTTCAGTTTATCTACAACTCTTCCGGACAAATACTCGTCTGCTGTTTCCCACCCTATATAGAAACATTCATTCCATGAGTCAGGATTTTGATATATGGAACCCTTAAGCGCTGTTATAACTTCTTTATATGAGAGACCTGTTATTTGTGCAATGTATTCAATATCTACCCTTCCGAGATTATTTAAAGAAAGTACCAATCCATCAGCAGGACTTTCTGCCGATATATCCGTTGCTCTCTCGTCTGAAGAAAAGACATTTGACCAGTCAAGCGGTAAATCCATACAAGTTACTTCTTCAACATGTTTTTCATTTTCCTCTTTCAATACAGTATTTTCTATATATTCTTCATATTCAACCCAATTTTTATTTTCTAACAGCTTAAAGTTTTCTACAAGTCGCTTATGTATTTCACTGGTTACCATATTCTTTTGAAGCATATTTACAATTTGCTGTATAGAATCATCAGTTAAGTTTAACGTGATTTCTCCTCCAAATTCGATAAACTCTGAAATACCCTGGTTGAAAAACTTTTTAATTTTTTGTGGGTTTTTGGTCCATACACAGTTTCGCGCTTCGCTATATTTATCAAAAAAGAAACCAATTACAGTCATAAGCTCCATAGAAACAATACTGTCAGTATTTAATTGCATTGCAAAAACATCCTTTTTCATTCGTATTTCAACCGAAAAAGGAACTTTTTGGTACAATTCTGAAAACAACGTCCGTTGCGAAATTGTTCCGTAGGCACGTCGTATTGCATTGCTATCATAGTGTTCGTAAAAAGCCTTGAAAATACTGATGATGTTTCCCATATTCTCACCCCACACTGACCGATTCTATATATATTAATATCACATCACATGCGACAAAAAAGGTCCATGAATAAAATTATAATATAAATATCAAATGTTCTAGTTGTATTATACGACATAACTTGTACAAAGATTTGTACAGCATTAGTACTAAAATAAGGTTAAAGCATTGAATGTTTTATAAAAATGTGATATTATTTATGAGGGGTGTTAATATGGCAAGTACAATCAAAGTAACCCGAGAGCAAATATTCAAAGAATTATGGGATACCG
>SVJK01000030.1 GCA_015069015.1 Oscillospiraceae bacterium | reverse complement strand
TTTTTGCTATTGCCAAATCTCACCACTCGCAGTACCTTTGTACAGCTTCGGGTTACCACTCAAAGCATGGCTCTGCCCTGCTTTGAGTTCGATTTGACAATTCTGAATCTTTTTTTCTATTCCCCAAATGGGACTGTAAATTAATTAATTTACAGTCCCTTTGGTTTGTTATTTTTAAAAACTATGTTTTTTCTTGACAAAATTTGTAATTTCACATTATAATGAATAACGTCAGTGCCCGAACCAGTTTTTATGTGTTTTTACGCAGTGCCTATAAGAAAAATATAAGAGGATAAATTATGAGTATATTAAAATTTGCGAAAAATAATATTGTTATGGTGATTGCATTTTTTGCCGCAATTGTAACAAGTATAATTGTCCCGCCGGACAAGGGATATCTTGAATATTTTGACCTGAAAACCCTTTCCTGTCTTTTTTGCGTGCTGGCAGTAGTGTGCGCTCTTAAAAATATTTTCTTTTTCTATATGATGGCGAGGAAAGTGGTAGAGGTTTTTAAAAACGCAAGGTTGGCGGTTATTGCGCTTGTGTATATAACTTTCATTGGTTCAATGTTCATTGCAAATGATATGGCACTTTTGACATTTTTGCCTCTTGGCTATATTGTGCTTACATCTTGCGGAAAAGAAAAGTATATGGCATTCACTTTCATAATGCAAAACATTTCCGCAAATCTCGGAGGAATGTTGACTCCATTTGGTAATCCTCAGAATCTATATCTGTATACGGTATTTAAAATTCCAACTGCCGAATTTATTAAGATTATGGCACTGCCGTTTGCTTTGTCGGTTATTTTGATTACCTTGTGTTGTATCATATTTGTGAAGCCTGAGGAATTAAAGCTTGACAAACTGAGAGTGAATTTGGAAAGAAGAAAGACAGCATTATATATGCTTTTGTTTGCTCTTTCAATAGCTATTGTTTTCAGGGGAGTTCCATACTGGATAGGACTTATTGTTATACCGTCGGTCCTTTATTTTACGGACAAAAAAGCACTTATGGCAGTTGACTATCCATTGCTTTTAACCTTTGTATTTTTCTTTATTTTTTCGGGGAATATGGGAAGAATAGATGTTGTGAGAGATTTCTTTTCTTCGATTCTGGAAAAAAGCACGTTGCTTGTGAGTGTCATTTCTTGTCAGGTCATCAGTAATGTTCCCTCATCAATTCTTTTGTCAAATTTTACGGAAAATTACCGTGAACTTCTTGTTGGGGTAAACATAGGTGGTGCAGGAACTTTAATAGCATCTCTTGCAAGTCTTATAACTTTCAGGGAATATGTGAGTCACAACAAAGGAAAAGCTTTTTATTACATAAAGATGTTTTCACTTTTCAACTTTGGATTTCTTGCTGTTTTGACAGGGGTTATGATGCTTGTTATGTGATGGAATCCGCTTGACTAAAATGACAAAATATAGTATACTTTTATAAAATGAAATATGGGGGTATGTATGATAGAGATGTGATTGCACTTTATTTTACATACCCGTTTTTTCGGAGATGATAAATATGACATACAAATACGGGAGTTTTACCAATTTCTGGCATTACAACAAGTTGAAGATATTCGGTGTTGTATTGGCTGTAGCATTTGTTGCGCTGATTGTCAGTCAGTGCTCTTTTGGTGAAACAGTTGACCTTGGAATAGTTCATATAAGCAATGAGCAAAACGTGACAGGGGAAAATCTTTTGGACGATATTAAAAAAAATGTGGATTTGAAGATATCAGGGGAGAAGCCTGCTATGGAATTCAATCACATTTATATGCCCGATGATTTTGAACTGGCAAAGAGTGTAGGAGCTTTGGATAAGGTGCAAGTGGAGATAACTTCCGGAAGATCCACTCTTTTCATTCTTGACAAAGAAACTTTCTATTCATACAAAGATGAAGATATCTTTTTCGATCTTTCACAATATGCAGAAAAATATGAAATCAGCAAAGAAGAATGTTTTGTTGATTCCAAAGGCAGAATAACAGGCATATCCGTTGATAATAACACCTGTATTAAAAATGCGAATCTTGACGTTCGGGAGCATTATATAGGTATACGGGATCATGTCGCATCAAAAAAAGGCGAATACGAAAATGCTTTTAAAGCATTGGAATATATTTTAGAAAACAGATAAGGAGAATATTATGAAAAACAAAGATAATACCAAAAGAAATCTCATAATTCTTATATCAGTGCTGTCTGTGGTGATTGCTGCGCTTGTGGCTGTAATGCTCTATTGGGGCATGGGCGACAGCAATGTGACACAAGAGGAAACTGATTCATCCTACGGCTATAGTGAAACAACGAAAACCACAGACGATAAGCAGGAAAAAAGAGCCGGTCGGAAGAAAAGAGAACAGGTATCCCAAACCAAATATAAATCAGAACTTCCGACAACAAAAATTCGTGTTGAAATGACAGACGGGCAGAGTTTTACAATGGAAGTATATCCCGATATCGCGCCAAGAACCGCAGAAAACTTTATTGCTCTGGTAAAAGAAGGTTTCTATGACGGACTCACATTCCACCGTGTAATAGAAGGATTTATGGCACAGGGCGGTGACCCGGAAGGAACGGGATTTGGCGGCAGCGAAAAAACGATTGTGGGTGAATTTGAATCCAACGGATATGAAAACAGTCTTTCTCACCAAAGAGGTGTTGTTTCAATGGCTCGTTCCAATGACCCGAATTCAGCCTCTTCACAGTTTTTCATCTGCTATGACGATGCATCTTTCCTTGATGGAGATTATGCAGCCTTTGGAAGAGTTATTGAGGGGATGGAAGTTGTTGACACCTTCCTGTCAGACGGAACAGACGAAAACGACAGACCTCTTAAAGATGTGAGAATCAAAGAAATGAAGATTGTCGAATAAAAGAATATATAATGTGAGGAGTGTGGATATGAAGCAGACTTCACTTTGTTATATTGAAAACTTCGGTAGATATCTTATGACGTACCGGGGAAAAAAAGAAAACGATGAAAACAAAGGGAAATGGATAGGTGTCGGCGGAAAGTTCAAAGAAGGTGAAAGTCCCGAAGACTGTATGCTGAGGGAAACTTTTGAAGAAACGGGAATCAGAGTTTCAGATTTTAAATACAGAGGCATTGTAACTTTCGTGTCAGATATTTATGAAACAGAGCATATGCATCTTTTTACAGCCACGTCCGATACTGACAAATTCACCATCTGTAATGAAGGAGAATTGAGATGGATTCCCAAAGAAAAAGTTTTATCTCTCAATTTGTGGGAGGGTGACAAGGTTTTCCTTAAACTTATGGAAGATGAAAATGCTCCCTTTTTTTCTCTTAAGCTTCAGTATGAGGGAGACAGCCTTATTAATACAGTTATTAACGGAAAGTCAATGAAGGATAGATAAATATGAACCTTAAAGCAACAAAAACCCTTGAATTTGATAAGATTTGTGCTCTTTTATCATCTTGTGCGGTGATGGACATCACCCAAAAAAGAGCCATGAATCCCGAAATTTCTGCAAACATAAAAAAAGTTAATCTTATGCAGTCGGAAACTGCAGAGGCAATCACGCTTTTAACCAAAAAAGGCCCTGCACCCATAAGATGCACAAGTGATGTGCGCTCGTCCCTCAAAAGAGCCCACATGGGAGGGATTTTATCTCCGGGAGAAATTCTTGGAGTGGGTAAGGTTTTGGAAACAGCCGAAAGCCTTAAAGCATATCCTGATGAAATTCCCTGCGACGTTCTGGGAGAACATTTTGAGGCTCTTTGCACCGACAAAGCACTGAGAAGAAAAATATCTGAATGCATTCTTGATGAGGAAAACGTGGCAGACTCTGCAAGCAGTGAACTTCGGGACATCAGAAGAAACCTTTCTTCATGTACGAATCGCATACGAGATGCTCTTCACAAAATCACCTCTTCAACCTATCAGAAATATCTTCAGGAAAACATTGTAACAATGAGGGGAGACAGATATGTTGTTCCTGTCAAAGCAGAATACAGAAACGAAATCAAAGGTATTCTTCACGACACTTCATCGTCAGGCGCAACACTTTTTATTGAACCCATGAGTGTTGTGGACGAAAACAACAAAATCAGGGAACTTAAAGTCAAAGAAAAAGAAGAAATCGAGAAAATTCTTATGGCATTGACAGAAGAAATTGCCTCGGAGTCAAAACTTATTGAAATGACATATCTGACAATTTCCGAATTGGACTTTTGTTTTGCAAGAGCAAAATATGCACTTAAGACCGACTCTTTCAGACCGGTCTTAAACGATATCGGAAGAATTGATATAAGAAAAGCGCGTCATCCTCTTCTGGACTGTAAAACAGTCGTTCCAACAGACATACGCCTTGGAAAAGAATTTGACACTCTGGTTGTGACAGGACCCAATACAGGCGGTAAAACAGTTGTTTTAAAAACTGTCGGACTTCTGACTTTGATGGCACAGTCCGGGCTTCACATTCCTGCATCGGAAGGCTCTGAAATTTCGGTGTTTGATGAAGTCTATGCAGACATTGGAGATGAGCAAAGCATTGAGCAAAGCCTTTCAACATTTTCATCACACATGGTAAACATTGTTGAAATTTTAAAAAATGTCAATGAAAAATCTCTCTGCCTTTTTGATGAACTTGGAGCAGGAACTGATCCCATAGAGGGAGCGTCCCTTGCCATGAGCATACTTGAGCGTGTACGTCTTCTGGGGGCAAAAACCGCCGCCACAACCCACTACAGCGAACTCAAAACCTACGCAATGACCACAAAAAGAGTGGAAAATGCATCCTGTGAGTTTGATGTTGACACTTTAAGACCGACCTACAGACTTTTAATTGGTGTTCCCGGAAAGAGTAATGCCTTTGCAATTTCATCCCGATTGGGAATTGATGATGAAATCATTGAAAATGCAAAAAAATATATAAATGCTGAAAATATCAAAATGGAAGATATTTTAACAGACCTTGAAAAAAGCAGACAAAGAGCAAGGGAAGAAAGAGAAAAGGCTTCCATCTACAGAAAAGAAACCGAGAAAATAAAGTCGGATACCGCTCAGAAAAACGAAGAACTTACCAGAAAAAGTGATAAAATCATAGAAAGAGCGAGAAAAGAAGCTCAGGAGATTTTGGAAAAATCAAAACAGGAAGCCGACGAAATCATCAGAGAAATGCGAAGCCTTAAGCAAAAACAACACAAGGAAAATATGATGAGAGAAATGGAAGAGGCAAGAAAGAAGCTTGGAGAAAAAATGAAATCCAACTCTTCAAAAATGGCAAAATCTGTTTTCTCTGCACAAGAGAGTTTCAAACCTCCAAAATCAGTCAAACTTGGCGAAGATGTTGAAATCGTTTCAATGCGTCAGACAGGTTCTGTCATCACTTTGCCTGATGCAAAAGGTGATTTTCAGGTGAGAGTGGGAATTATGAAAGTCACCGTCAACATAAAAGATGTGAGAAAAAAGAAAGAAACGGGAGATTTGGCGAAAAAGAAAAGAATATCCTCATCTTCGGGAGAATCTTTTTCAAAAACCATGTCTTTATCATCGGAACTTGATGTCAGGGGAGAAACAGTTGAGTCTGCAATAATGCTGATAGACAAATTCCTTGATGACGCCCTTTTGTCATCTTTGGGTCAGGTGAGAATAATTCACGGAAAAGGAACAGGACAACTTCGGGTGGGAATTCATGCTTACTTAAAAAGGCTGTCCTATGTAAAATCCTACCGTCTCGGTGTTTTTGGCGAGGGTGATTCGGGTGTTACGGTTGTTGAACTGGGATAGATATATTTATTGACAAAATATGTCAGGTAATATATAATAATATTATTATGATATGAAAGGAAAGTTTGGGCAGATGATATTTGAAAATCAGCAGAAAAGAATAGATAATATAAGAAATTCTGAAGGCTCAAATAAGG
This sequence comes from Oscillospiraceae bacterium, assembly GCA_015069015.1. GTDB lineage: Bacteria > Bacillota > Clostridia > UMGS1810 > UMGS1810 > RGIG1828. Next base: position 20,102 of record SVJK01000030.1, on the reverse strand, counting down.
AGTACCTCATCAGAAGAAGATGCTTTGACTATATCCCCGGACAGGCAATATACAATCTTGGAGAGTATCCCGTAAAGGTTAACTCAAAACCGACAGACTATGACAAAAAACTCATAAAAGACCTTTCAGAAAGCGGAGTAAAACTCATTCAACTTCACGAGGACTGGAATGATGCCTGCAGACTCTATGGAGCAGACAAATTCAATGCAGTTGATGAAGAGGGAATAAAGGAGTTTATTGCTCTTTGCCACAGTTATGACATAAAGGTTATTGCCTATATGTCAACTTGTTATTTCCCGGAACCCGATCAGGATTTCAGGGAGGAGTTTCATAAAAGGGATTCACGCCTTGCAATGAATTATTTTAACTACCGTCACTGCAATCACGGAAGTGCTTTGTGGAGAGAATATGCTATGAACAAGATGATTGAAGCCATGGACAAATATGGCTTTGACGGAATTTTCAACGATGTGTGGCACGACAGAGTGGTATATGACTATGAAAAGGGAGAATGTGTAGAACTTGATCCTGACAGTTCGGTTGAATATGATCCCGATTTTGAAGATATGATTTGTCAGATATATTCCGAGGTGAAAAAACGCGGAGGAATCTACAAACTTCACATGAGCGGAAAGAACAATGCTCCTGCAAAGGATAAAGTATATGACTATATGTGGGTTGGCGAAGGTCTTACAGAAGTTGAACCGGGAATCGGAAAAGACTTTTCAGGCTACACCGTACCCTGCCTTGACAGACATTTCTACGATGGAGTTGATGCAAAAACATATTTTGCATATACAATTCCATTTATGCAGTTCCCTCTCCTTAAGACAGGAAGGCCTATGGTTGGCGAAGGTGTGGGACTTCCAAATGTTACATACTATGGCGGAGATGAAGAAGAATTTTTCTGGGATGTAAAAAAATATGCTGAAGAAAATCCTGACTCACCCCCCATATACAGTCTCTGGGATTCAATTCCCAACGATTCCACAGAGTATGATGCGTGGAAGTATTACATGAAATATTATGCTCCCATGACCAAGGAAAACAGCCTTGCATATATTGAAATCAGAAACAGTGATGAGATTATTTCCGAGATTCCCCAAAGGGTATATGCTTCAATGTTTGTAAACGATGAAACATATTTTGCAGTTTCCAACCTTACAGGTGAAAAATACACTCTTAAGCTGAAAAATAAGTGGAAAAACAGAGAAACAGGCGAAGTTTCAGATTCTTTTGAAATAGAAAATGAAGGATTACTTCTTCTCATAAAAGAGTAAAATGTCAAGAAAAAAGAGCAATATGGCAAATATAACTATTGATTTTTTCAAAATATTTTGATATAATGTCTTTTGGCTTGTAATACGAATGCGTTAATGTATAAAAGACACAGAAAGTTGAGGGATTCTTTTGAAAGAGGAAATAAATCTTATAAAAATTTTTGAGATAATCTTAAGATTATGGTGGATTGTGCTTATTTTTGCAATTGTTGGTTCAATTATTGCATATTCCATCAGTGCATTTTTGATTACACCGGAATATACCGCAACTGCAAGGGTATATGTTGCAGGCGGCGAAAGACTTGAAAGTCTCGGATACAATATCAATGATATAAATACGGACAAAAGCCTTGTTGCTACATATGTTGAGTTTTTCTCAAGTAATGCATTTCTGGAAGGTGTTGCAAACGATTATAATTCCAGACATCCAAAGTCAGCCCCTATTTCGGGAAATGACATAAAATCAGGAATTGTTATGTCAGCTGCAAATGAAACTCAGGTTATGCAGATTGAATATACCGACATTTCAAGTGTGCGTTCAAAGGAAATACTCGACATATTCCTTGAAGAAGGTCATGCACAAACAGAAATTACACGTTTTCTTCCGGGTTGTAAGGTGGTAGTATCCGATCCGCCGGTTCTTCCGAAAACTCAGTCAGCTCCCAACACAGAGCAGAACACGTTCATCGGAATGTTTTTGGGTGTGATTCTCGGTATTGCAGTAATATTTTTGAAAGAGCTTCTTGATATGCGTATCAAGGATGTGGATGACCTTAAGACCAGATATTCACAACCTGTTCTTGGAATAATTCCTAATCTTGATGTTGAATAAGGAGGGAAAGAGAGATGGCAGAAAAGAGAATAAAGAATATCAATATAAGTTCAGATACTCTCAATCCCGTTGAAATATCCAGCCGTGAGAGAAGAATCATAAATGACAACACATCTTTTATGATAACGGAAGCATATAAGGCTGCGAGAACAAACATAATGTTTTCCCTAAACGGTGAAAAAGGATGCAAGAAGATTGTATTTTCTTCTGCAACAAGTGGCGAAGGAAAGACAACAACCTGTATAAATATTGCAAAAACTTTTGCGCAAACCGGTGCGAAAGTAATAATCCTTGATATGGACCTTCGTGCACCAAGAATTCACAAATATATAAAAATCAATAATGAAAGGGGAGTGTCGAATGTACTTGCCGGATTTGATGAACTCAAGGACTGTGTAGTACATACCGACCAGCCAAACTTTGACTGCCTGACAGCCGGAGCAATTCCCCCGAACCCTGTAGAACTTATTTCTTCCGATTCTATGGTGCAGCTTCTTTCGGATCTTGAAAAAGAATATGATTACATATTCATGGATACCCCACCGCTTAACATTGTTACCGAAGCAATAATTCTTTCTAAGATTGCAACAGGTATCATTCTTGTAACCCGTCAGAAATACACTATGTACAAATTTATTGAACGTGCTTTGGAGGCTCTTGAATTTGCAGAGGCAAAAATTCTTGGGTTTATCCTTAACGATGCTGAAAACGATAAATATGTATATGGCGGCTATGGCAGAAAGAGCAGAAAAAACCGTTATGTTCGTTACGGTTACTATACAGCATCCAAGTCAAAATCTTCAAAAGAGTACAAATCTGCAGACAAATGATAATTAACAGTTGCCGTCGGAAAAATCCGACGGTTTTCTGTTTTGAAAGGTTAATACTATGTGGAAAAATAAATTTGAAATTACTGACTTTCATTCTCATATTCTTCCCGGAATGGATGATGGTGCAAAAGACTTAAAAGAGTCGTTGAAAATGCTTGAAAAACTTCTTGAAGAGGGTGTCGATAAGGTTATTGCCACATCTCACTATTATCAATTCAGAGAAGATGTTCCCACCTATGTTGAAAGAAGGGACAGAGTACTCTATAACCTGGAAAGTTACATAAAAGAACACGATATATATCTTCCTGAAATTGTTCCTGCCTGTGAGGTGAGGATATGGCATGGAATGTCAAGAGACGAAAATCTTAGCAAACTAACCGTAGGAGAGTCAAAATATATTCTTCTTGAAATGCCCTATGATCAATGGACAGACTGGATGTTTGCTGAAGTTTATTCTGTTTCCTCAAGAGGATTCATTCCCATTATGGCACATCTTGAAAGATATGTTGATCTTATACCCGAAAAAACCATAATTCAAAAACTCCTGTCACTGGGTGTGCATGTTCAATGCAATGCGGAATCACTTAAATTGAGAAAATCAAGGAAGTTTATGAAAAAACTTATCAAACACCAAAGACTCACTGTCCTCGGAACAGATTGTCATAATCTTGATGACAGACCGCCTGAGTTCAATTATGCACTTGAATACATTTCATCAAAATTTGGCGATGAAGCATTGGAAAAAATAATGACAAATGCAAACATTATAATTTCATCCAAAAGATAATTAAATCAAAAAGACTTTCATACAAATGGTATGAGAGTCTTTTTTTTCTGTATAGGGAACTTCGTTCCTATACAGAAAAAAATTTATTATATTGCCGTGCAAATTTTTTTGAAAAGCAAATTTGCTTTTCAAAAATGCACATGGCTAAGCAGTTGCGTCAGTATCCGAACTCGCCTAAAACAAGTAAAATAGATGTTTTTCCTCGTTGTCGGTCTTGAAATACGTCAGTATTCCTGCGACCTTCCGCCTTGAAAAACAAACAATTTTATCTTGTTTTAGGTTCAAAGAATTTTCGGTGTAGTGTTTTTGCGACAGTGCGAGGCAAAAACACAGTAAATGCTGACGCATTTGCGAGTATTTTAACAAAGCAGTGGCGTAAAAACACACACCCAAAACGGGTTCGGATGCTGACGCAACTGCTTAAGAAAAGCGAATTTGCTCCGCACTCCCGCCGCAGGCGGTGCGGCGAAGCCGCTTTTCTTGCCGTATAGGAAATTACGCAGAATTTAGTTCGCGAGATAAGATGTATATCAAATTACGCTCGCGACTTGGGTGCAGGCTCAGCCTGCTTTTTTGTGGGGTGATTATATGCTTAATGTTATCTGGACTGTTATTTTGATTTCTTCTTTCACATATTCATTCTTTGCAGGAACTGTTGATGAAACTGTGACATCACTTTTGGAGTCGGGAAAAACTTCTGTTGAGTTTATGCTTAAAACAGGTGCTGTGATGGTTATGTGGTCAGGATTTATGGAGGTTGCAAAAAAAAGCGGATTCACAGGTGTGATTTCGCATGTTTTGTCTCCCTTTATAAGAAAAGTTTTCAAAGGAATAGAGAAAAAATCTGAAGAGGAGAACTTAATCAGCACAAATCTTGCGGCAAATATGATGGGGCTTTCAAATGCGGCAACGCCCCTTGGGATGAAAGCCATGAAAAAACTTTCGGAAAAATCGGACGGAAAAACTGCAACGGATAATATGTGTATGCTTTGTATCATAAACTGTGCATCATTGCAACTCATTCCCTCAACCCTCATTGCCATGAGGTCAGCATCAGAGAGTGCATCGCCGGGAGAGATAACCGTTCCCATATGGATTGTCTCATCTCTTACTCTCATATTTGCAATCATTCTGGCAAAATTCATGGAAAGGAAAAGCGGAAAATGAAACTGTCTTCTGACCTTATAATACCCATAATGATTCTCCTGATACTTATTTTTGCTGTGTCAAAAAAGACAGATGTGTATTCATCTTTCACAATGGGACTCAAAGACGGTGCATCTTCATTTTTAAAAATTTGCCCCGCTCTTTTTGCACTTTTCATCTGTGTTGGTGTTTTCAGAGCATCAGGTCTTTCTGACTTTTTATGCACTTTGCTTTCGCCCGTCACATCATTTTTGAAATTCCCCAAAGACCTTTTGCCCTTTGCCATATTAAGACCTGTTTCAGGAAGCGGTTCCCTTGTTTTTGCTCAGGATATTTTCACAAGGTTCGGGCCCGATTCCTTTGAGGGAAGGGCAGTTTCAATAATGATGGGTTCAACGGAAACCACATTCTACACTGCCTCTGTCTATTTTGCCGCATCTGAAACAAAAAACATAAGGCACACCATAAAGTGTGCCCTGATTGCAGATGTGTTCAGTATGGCAATAAGCATACTGGTTACAAGATTATATTATTATTGACGTTTTTTGTATTCATAGGGAGTCATATAAAACATTTGCAAGAACCGATTTTGTGGCTTAAATAAAAAGCCCCTTGCACAGTAAGAGTGTTCAAACTTAATGTGCAGGGCTTTTCACATTTGCTTAGAATGTTTGGCGACAAATTCGCGCGCGCTTTTGTGTGAATTCCACACGTCCGATCAAAAGAATTGCACAAATCCTTATTTGCTTCGGGTAGTTTCCCTTTCACCTCCACAAATTTTTGCAAATAAAAAAGGTGCATCAATATGAACTGACACACCCGAAAAATGCATAGCTCATATTGCTGCGACACAATTTCATATACGATATTTGGTATCAAAGTATGTGAAAAAGAGCATGCATTTTTACCAGAGTAAAATACATACTGTAATACCAAAAATCCTATAAAATTATGTCGCACCTAAAGTATATCACAAAATTTTGGATTATGCAATGATAAGTTATATTAAGGTGAAATTTTTATCCCTTAAAATTATCAGTGAGGATGAAAGCGCCATTCGGCACATAAAATGGCTCCACCATGAAATGATAACACACTTGTCATGATATGAATTCCTTTGGAATTCCTTTGGAATTCATTAAAGTTAAAACTCGCCAAAGCGAGTTTTTTCAATAATGTCTGCAATGCAGACATTTCATGCTGCGGAGCAGTATTTCATGAAACCAAAGGTTTCATTTCATGCACCTTTAGGTGCATTTCATTCTCACTGATTGATTATCAATCAGTGAGTTAAACTCCAATTTATCAAATTGTTCATTTCAAAAATAAATCGGTGTAAAAACATGATTTTTACACCGATTTATTTGTTTTGATATTAAATTTTAAAATTATTGTTCTTTCATTTTTTCTTCAAGACGAGCCTTTATAACCATAGGATCACCTGCACCTTTGAGTTGTTTCATACAAGCACCGAAAAGTGCCTGAATAGCTTTGGTTTTTCCGCCTTTGAAATCTGCTACTGCCTGGGGATTTGCCTTGATTGCTTCATCTATCACAGAATCAATCATAGATGTGTCAACCTTTTTGTCAAGACCGTTTTCTTTGCAGAATTTTTCAGGGTCTGCACCGTCTTCAATTACGGCAATCAGAATTTTCTTTCCTGAAATACGGTTAACCGTGCCGCTTTCAACCATTTTGATGATTGCTGCAAGGTCTTTTGAAGAAATAGAAAGGTCAGAAAGGGTTTTTCCGTCTTTTCTTAAGATTCCTGCACAGTCTGTCAAAATCCAGATTGCAGTGTCTTTGGGATTTGCGCCAAGTGCAATGGTGTCATCGAGAAGTTTTGTGAGTTTCTGGCTTGAGAGAATCATTTCAATTTCTTCTTCTCCGATTCCTGCCGCCATATATTCTTCTGCTTTTTCATCCACTGCGGCAGGCTTATTTGCTTTTATTTCTTCGAGCCATTCATCATCAATGATAATCGGCATAAGGTTTGCATCGGGGAAATAGCGGTAATCTGCCTCGGTTTCCTTGTTACGCATTGCAAAGGTTTTTCCGCTTGCATCATCATAACGTCTTGTTTCCTGAACAAGTTCCTCTGTTTCAAATTCGATAGCATCAATGTGGCGCTGGGATTCATAGTGGATTGCTTTTTCAATAGCCTCAAAGGAACTCATATTTTTGATTTCAGTACGTACACCGAATTCTTCACTTCCCTCGGGGCGAACAGAGATGTTAACATCACATCTCATTGCACCTTCCTCACATTCCGAAATCCCACCTGAGCGGAACATTGATTTGAGTTTGTTGAGATAGGTTACAACTTCCTGGGCACTTCTGAAGTCAGGCTGGGTTACAATTTCGATTAGAGGCACACTTGTACGGTTAAAGTCCACATAGGAATGGTTTCCGCCGTGAACAAGTTTCCCTGCATCTTCTTCCATATGAATCTGCTTGATTCTGATATCTCTTGTACCGTCAGAGGTTTTAACGCTGACACATCCGTTTGTGCATATGGGGTGATTGAGTTGAGTAATCTGATAAGCACAGGGGAGGTCAGGATAATAGTAGTTTTTCTTGTCAAATGTTGTATAACGGCTGATTTCACAGTTGAGCATAAGACCTGCTGTTACTGCAAGTTCAACAACACGTTTGTTCATAACAGGGAGCATTCCGGGCATACCTGAGCATGCAGGACAAACACAGTCGTTTGGTTCATTTGCCGCTGAATGTCCTCCGCAGGAACAAAATATCTTTGATTTGGTGTCGAGTTCCACGTGAGTTTCAAGGCCGATGACGAGTTCGTAATTCATATTTATTCACCCTTCCTTTCCACACAACAAGATAAACTCAGAAGTGTGCTTTCATCAAAATGCTTTCCTAAAAATTGCAATTTTCCTGTAGAAAGTGCAGGAATACCTATAAGGTTTGCAACAGATGTAAAAATACTTTCTTTGTATACCTTTTCAAATGCATCCTTTATGTCATAGGCTTCATAGGAAGATTTTTTGCAAACAGGTGTTAAAATTGCATCATATGATGAAAGAATCTTTTCGATTTCTTCTTTTACAACACGGCGCACTCTTAAGGATTTATCATAAAGGTCCTTATATTTTGCCTTGGAAAGGCAGTCTGAACCGTAGAGAATAACCGCTTTTGTAAGGAAGTTGAAACCTTCTGTTCTGGAATTTACATAAAGTTCATCAATGTTTCTGTATTCTTTTGATCTGTGTCCGTATTTAACACCGTCATATCTTGACACATTGTTGCAGGTCTCTGCACACATAAGTATCTGCCATGCTGTGTTTGCAACTTCAAAAATTGAAGACGAAATTTCATCGATCTGAACACCTTTGTTTTTGAGAGCAAGAACGTATGAGTCAATTTCTTTTTTGACATCTTCATCTGCCATGTCATAGAGTTCTTTTATGATGCACACCTTCATTTTTGATGTGTCTTTATTGAAAGAATAGTCATATTTTTCATCGGGAAGACTTGTTCCGTCTTTTGAATCGTGACCTGCAATTACTGACATGATTTCCGAAATATCAGATGCGGATGATGCATACACACCAAGTTGTTCACCTGATGCTGCACAGGAAATTATACCATATCTTGAAACTGTTCCGTAGGTGGGTTTAAGAAAGGAAACGCCTGAAAGAGAAGCGCATCTTCTTGGGGAACCGTTCATGTCAACTGCAAGACCGGCTTTAACTTCACCTGTCAAAACAGCCTCTGCCAGAGCACCTTTAAGAGTGCCTGACTGAGTGTTATAGTATGAAAACTCACCCACAAGGTCAAGTCCAAATTCACCAACATGGGTTTTGCCTGCAATTTCATATCCCTTTTCTTCAAGACGTGTAACTGCTTCAGCACTGAAAAGAGGTTTGAAACCTTCAAGCATTTTTGATCCTGCAGATGACGGAGCATCTTTTATAAGGATTGTATCGTCAACGGCAATTCTGCCGCCTTTTTTCATTTCATAAAAATAATTCATTTTGCACACCTCACTTTACAAGTCTTGGCACTTGCCATGAATCATCGCTTCGCTCAGGAGCACCGGAGAGAAGACTCTCTCTTGAAAAGTCCTGACGTCTTTCGTCTTCGCGAAGCACATTTGTCATTGGCATAACGTGTACCATCTGTTCAACATTTTCTGTGTCGACATTTTTGAGGATTTCCTCATTTTCTTTCATGGAAGAGAAAATGTTTTGCATAATTTCTTCTTCCTCATCTGTGAGGGAAAGTTGGTTGAGTTGCTGTGCATTTGAGAAAGTGGAGCGTTTTCCTGAAGTCTTTTTGGATGACGAAGTCGGAACACTTCTTTGGGCAAGAGCGTTTGTGCTTCCAAGAAGGTGAACATCTTCAAGTTGCTGATTTGTAACTTCGCCGGGAGCTCCGAGGAGAAGGTCCTGAGCATTTCCGTTTAAGGGGAATGCAATAACGTCGAGAATTTTTTCTTCATCGGTGAGAAGCATTACCATACGGTCAATGCCCGGTGCCATACCTGCGTGGGGAGGAGCACCGTACTGGAATGCACTGTAGAGAGCATTAAAGCGTTTTTTGAGTTCTGATTCATCATAGCCTGCAATTTCAAAGGCTTTTTTCATAACATCAATATCGTGGTTACGGACAGCACCTGATGCAAGTTCAATGCCGTTGCCCACAAGGTCATACTGATATGCTAAAACTTCTTCGGGTTTTTTGGTTAAAAGTGCTTCCATTCCGCCCTGAGGCATTGAGAATGGGTTATGTGTAAAGATTGTTTCGCCTGTTTCTTCGTCTTCTTCAAACATGGGGAAGTCAACAACGAAGCAGAATTCAAATGCGTCATCTTTTATAAGGTCAAGTTGTTCTTTCTTTGCAAGCCATGTACGGATGAGACCTGCTTTTTTCTCTGTGTCATTTTTCTTGTCATCACAGATAAAGAACAGGGTTTCTTCTTCCTTAACACCTGTGATGTCTATAATTTCTTTTTTCTGACTGTCAGATAAGAATTTTGCAATAGGCCCTATGAATTCGCTATCTTTCAGGGTGATATATCCAAGACCGCCAAGTCCCACTTCCATGGATGTTGCATATTTAAGAGAGTCTTCAAAGAATTTCTTTGATTTACCTTTGCAGTTTGCCACAATACCTCTAACAGGTCTTCCTTTGAATGCAGGGAAATCCACACCTGTAAAAAAGTCAGTCAGGTCACAGATGATGAGGGGGTTTCTGAGGTCGGGCTTATCAGAACCGTATTTCATCATGGATTCAGCATATGTTATACGGCGGAAAGGTTTTTCGGTGATTCTTTTATCGGAGAAAGTTTTGAAAGTGTCATAGATAACATCTTCGCAAACTTCCAAAACATCTTCCTGAGTTGCAAAAGCCATTTCAAAGTCAAGTTGATAAAATTCACCAGGTGATCTGTCTGCCCTTGCATCTTCATCACGGAAACAGGGAGCAACCTGAAAATATCTGTCAAATCCCGACACCATCAGAAGTTGTTTGAACTGCTGGGGTGCCTGAGGAAGTGCATAGAACTTTCCGGGGTGCTTACGGCTGGGAACAAGAAAATCTCTTGCACCCTCAGGGGAAGATGCAGTAAGAATCGGAGTCTGCATTTCCAAAAAGTCCTTTTCTTCCATCTTGTTTCTTAAATGTTTTATAATCTTTGAACGCATAACAAGGTTGTTGTGGTTTTTGGGATTACGAAGGTCAAGATAGCGGTATTTGAGACGGAGTTCGTCTTTGCTCATTCTTGATGCTCTCACATCAAAGGGGAGCATATTCTTGCTCTTTCCAAGGATTTTAAGATCGCTTGCTACAAGTTCCACATATCCTGTGTCAATTTTTTCATTAACTGTTTCAGCATCTCTTTTTCTGACGATACCTTCAACTGAAATTACAGTTTCTCTGTTTACGTCCTTAATCAATTCTTCATTGTGGCAAACCACCTGTGTAACACCCGTATAGTCACGGATGTCAATGAAGATAACACCACCGTGGTCACGGACAACATCAACCCATCCTGCAAGCTGAACTGTCTTTCCTATGTGACTGTCACGGATGTCGTTACAAAATAGCGTTCTGTACATATGACATACCTCCTATATGTTTCCCGGTATAAAAATAGTCCCGGGAATATGAAAATATTCCCGGGACGAGTAAATAAAGTTACCCGCGGTGCCACCCGCATTGATGCAAAAGCATCCTCTTTTTTATTAATACTATGGTACTTCAGAGTGTTCCCAAGCTTACTACTCATCTCAAGTGCGCTTCCAGTCGCCGACGCACTCTCCCTATCAGACTTTCCACAAAAGCCGAGTCTCCGATAGAATTATACCAAAATCCCAAAATCTTGTCAATGGTATTTTGACTAATAAATACATAAATGTGCATAAAATTTTTTATTGAATTAATCAGAATTATGGTGTATAATGATTATAAAATACAACGGGAGCACAAGTTCCTTAAAGTGTCATCTGAGAGAGGTAATAAAAGTGAAAATATCAAAAATTTATGTTGCAATAATTGCCTTGATTGCAAGTTTGTGCATTCTTGCAACAAGTGTATTTGCCGGAAGCGGTGCAGACGGCGGAGGTGTATCTGCCGGTGCAGTCTCTTTGGCGGTGCAAACAAATGCTCCGTCAGTTGAGTATGAAAAATCATCAGACGGAAAAACATTTTACATAGAATGTATCAATGTGGATGAATATCCGGTTACGATTGTTCTTGCACTCTATAACGGTACAAAACTTGCAGAGGTTAAAATTTCACAGGGCTATTCATCTGAGGCGACTTTTGTGACAGGATGCCAATATGACAAAGAAAGAATCATGGTATTGAAGTCTCTTGGCACTATGCGTCCTGTTGTAAAAAGTGAAAATATTATTGAAAAGAAAGTTGATGATTTTTCTGATGCTGTGTATGTTAATATAGCAGATATTGACAGTACAGAAGAAGGGGAAACATACGATTCAATACTTTACTATGCGTCTCCCACAACTTCGAGAGTAAGCAGATATAAACTTTCAAAAGATGCAAAGTATATATACAATAACGGGCGAATAGACGGTTTTGCATCCTTTGACGAAATCATAAAAGACGGATACAGAGACATCAGAGTGCACGACGAGGTTGAAATTGCTCTTGTTGATAAAGACGGAGACGAACGCATTGACCTTGTTGGTGTTAAAGAATATACATATGATATTGTAAAGTCGGTTGATAAAGAATCTTCACTTGTTGAAGGAATTCATAAGAATCTTAAAATTGAGTATGAAAATGCAGATGTTTCCATGAAAAACGCAGAAGGTGATAAAATTACCCTTGATGATTTTTCAAAAGGTGATGTCATTGCCTACATTTCCTCAAATTCAGATTCTTACGGCTATGACCGGATTGAAATTATAAACCTTGGACAAAATTCTGTTACGGGAATGGTTGATGAGACAGACGATGGAAACAGACTTGCATTGGTTAATTCAACAGAATACGGTGTTACAGGCATTGAAATGCCCCGCCTTGGGTATAAAGGAGTTTTCTATCTTACAAAAACAGGGAAAATATTCTTTTATGAACCGATAATAGAGAAAGAGTATGCATATGTTCTTGATGCAGGATTTATAAGTGCGAACTTTGAGGAAGTGTGGAAGATTAAACTTCTTACACAGGAAAATGAAGTTTGTGTGTATACCGTAAGAGATAGTATCAAATTTAACGGTGAATATATAAGTTGCAAAAGAGAGGACTGCGAGTATCTTGAAACTTTCATAGCAAAAGGTACAAGCGGCGGAAAAGATGGTGATAAAGGCGGACACAGAGTTATAACCTATGAGTTGGACGGTTCCGACAGAGTAAAGATAATCAACACCGTGGATTCTGCATCTTTTGCCGATGAAAAATATGATGAAGAAACCCATTCTCTTGGCACATCGCTTTTGGATAACACAGTCTTGTTCAACGTTTCGTCTGACTACAGGGAAGACTATTTTGCATCGGACATTTCCTCTCTGGAAGATGGCACAGAGTATTCAGGATATCATATAACATATATGAGCAGTATTGTGGATTGTGTAGTTATAACACATCCCGGTTTGCCGGAAGAAAACGTTCCTGAAGAAGAACCTGAAGAGGTTACATCCTATTATGCATACGTTGTGGATGCAGCAATAAATGAATCAAGCATTGACGGATTATGGCAGGTTAAACTTCTCACAGAGGATGACAGAGTTAAAGTGTATACAGTAAAAGAAAGAGTCAAAATAAACGGCGAGACAATGGATGGTCCGGACGAATGTTCTGATTTTTTTGAATCTTTCAGTCTCCAACATGGCACAGGAGGCGTGGAAAACCTTGACAGGGGCGCTCACAGGGTTATAAACTATACACTCGACGCTAACGGTGAAATCAGAAAAATTGACACATTTGGCTGGACACAGTTTAGCGATGAGCAGATTAATGCTTCAGACTTTGATGAAAATGTGATTGTTTTTAACGTTTCCTCAGAGGATTCGGATTCCTGGTACGCAACCGAAATCTTCTCTTTTGAAGGCGGTGAATTGTATTCGGGATATTATATTATAAATTCTGAAGGCAATGTTGTGTGTTTGGTTGTGACCAGAGAGGCTTTGGGTGCATATGATCAGACCATTGCAATTGTGTCTTCTGTAAGTGATCCGGACATATATGGTTCGCAAGAAGATGCCAAAAAAGTTAGTTATTATCTCAGTTCCGATAAAGTGTGTGAATATAAAATAGACACCGGGAGTCTTGTGAATTATGACAATTATGAATCACCCTCATCCAAATTCTTCCCTATAGTTTCTGACTATGAAATTATAAATATCACAGATGCTCAAGTCACACTTGTTGAAACTGATGGAGAGTATAACCCTGACGTTTGAAAAAACAAAACAGATATACCTTTTATAATTGTGGTGCCTGACACGGAAACAGGCATACTGTATATTACAAATCCATAATATTTACAATTATCACTTAATGATTAATGTGGGAAATATGTAATAAAGAACACCCCCAAAGTCGGATTTATGACTTTTGGGGGTTTTTAACAGACAAACAAAATTCATATGAACAAGCGGGAATTTTGGTGAGATAAATTGGAGTTTGTCTCACTGATTGATTTTCAATCAGTGAGAATGAAATGCACCTTATGGTGCATGAAATGAAACCTTCGGTTTCATGGCCATCAACGTCTGCAATTCATGTTCGCACCGTAGAGGGTGCTCCATTCATTGGACGTTTTGCCATAAGTTCCACCTTCCAATCGTGCTTTGCACTCTTGGGGTGTCACTTAAAATACTGCTTCGCAGCATGAAATGTCTGCTATGCAGACATTATGGAAAAAACTCGCTTTGGCGAGTTTTAACTGTAATGAATTCCAGAGGAATTCATATCATGACAACTGTGTTGTCATTTCATGGCGTAGCCATTTTATGTGCCGAAAGGCATATTTCATTCGGTGAGTTTGCAAAACAAACTCACCGATAATATATATCCTGTTCTTCCCTTAACGGAAAACTTATAATATTCTCATTTGTGAATTTAAAGGAACTCATATCAACTGCGGTGATTCTTTGATTATGGTAAGTTGTATAATAGTATATTCCCTTTTTAAGATTCATGCAGGACGTATATCTTGTCATTTGAAATTCGCCATTTTCTGCCACAGCGCATCCCTTTGGAACAGAGACCTGTGAAAGAATATGAAAAAAGCAGTTTATGCTTTCATTTTCATCTTTGATTTTTGGTGTGACAGATTTCAGATGTGCACATTTAACAAATCTTGAAGATGATGACCAATCTCCCGGAATCCCCTTGCCATTTAGTCCGAGACTATAGGGGAAAGAGGGGAGAAGTTCTGAAATGTGTGAAAAAGTTCCTGTGGGCGAGATATGACAATAATCCTGAAGATGAAAAAGATGCCAGTCAAATGACGGTGAATTTGTCATAACTCCAACACTGTTTTCAAAAACTTTCATTCCATTTTTTGTCTGTTCGATGGTTAAAGAATTTTCACCGTCAGATATCATCCAGTGGAGGGGTGTGTTTGGAAGATTTGGCGAAAAACACTCATTTGTAATATTAACCTTTTCAAAAAGAGTTCGTGCATCCCTGACGGTTTTGCAGACAGAAAGAACATATGGAATAACTTCAAAGGGTGCAAGGTTTATGTGACCTTGCTTTTTTTCAAAGTAGCAGGCAAGGTGTGGAAAGTTTAAGGCTGCAATTCCAAGACCTTCTGAATTCATTGCATCATAAAAAAGAGGATATCCGTCTTTTACATATGCCATACCCATAATTTTTGGATGGGACAAAATCTTTTCCCCATGCCTGAATGAAAAAGGAAAACTTTTGGAAACTACGGTTACGTTTTCTGAGTGGGAATAATATAAATCAAGAGTTCTGCCGAAATATGGATGTGTAGAATTTAAACAAAGTGCAGTACACAAAAAAATCATCTCCCAGGTTTGAATGTATATATTATATCCAAACAGGGGAGATGATATTATTGACAACATGAAACGCAATAAAATGAATGATGAATATTTACTTTTCCATATTTTGCTTGGCGGTATTGATGGAGGAGATGAGCATAACACGAATGTTTGTACATTGTGAATTGAGATGCTTATATGTGGGTTCATCTATATAATCAGTTTTAAAAAGTAATTCAAGCCAATAACCGGTTTCGTTTGATTCTTTTAATGCAATTTGAAGTTTTGCTATAAAATCTGCAGTACCGTGAGCATAATGTGCTTCTCTGATATTTGCACCAATTGATGTTCCACTTCTTCCGATTTGATTAGACATAATGCTTTCTTTTTTAGTTTTAAGTTCTTTGACGAGATTTATTATTTCTACTGCAAAATTCATAGATTGTACGGATAACTTATCTTCGCGCATTTAAAACACCTTCTTTTGAATTAAGTATATCACATAATTTGATGTTTGTAAATGAAGCATTTGTCATGCGACAAATATGAAGTGACGACATAGCCCGTCATGAAGTAAATCTGCAAAGCAGATTTATGAAGCGAAGCGTCCAAAAAATGTTGCGAAGCAACACTTCATCAGTGAAACGACTTCATAGCTGAAGGCTGCTTAATGTTCCGAAGGAACGCTTCATTGAAAAAACGGTAGGTTTTCTATCAAAACCTACCGTTTTTTCTGATTTGATTAGACATAATGCTTTCTTTTTTAGTTTTAAGTTTTTTGACGAGATTTATTATTTCTACTGCAAAATTCATAGATTGTACGGATAACTTGTCTTCGCGCATTTAAAACACCTTCTTTTGAATTAAGTATATCACATAATCTGATGTTTGTAAATGAAGCATTTGTCTATCGGCAAATATGAAGTAGTGGCAAAGCCACTATGAAGTAAATCTGCAAAGCAGATTTATGAAGCGAAGCGTTCAAAAAATGTTGCGAAGCAACACTTCATCAGTGAAACGACTTCATAGCCGAAGGCTGCTTAATGTTCCGAAGGAACGCTTCATTGAAAAAACGGTAGGTTTTCTATCAAAACCTACCGTTTTTTCTGATTTGATTAGACATAATGTTTTCTTTTTTAGTTTTAAGTTTTTTGACGAGATTTATTATTTCTACTGCAAAATTCATAGATTGTACGGATAACTTATCTTCGCGCATATAAAACACCTTCTTTTGAATTAAGTATATCACATAATCTGATGTTTGTAAATGAAGCATTTGTCTTGCGACAAATATGAAGTGACGGCATAGCCCGTCATGAAGTAAATCTGCAAAGCAGATTTATGAAGCGAAGCGTTCAAAAAATGTTGCGAAGCAACACTTCATTAGTGAAACGACTTCATAGCCGAAGGCTGCTTAATGTTCCGAAGGAACGCTTCATTGAAAAAACGGTAGGTTTTCTATCAAAACCTACCGTTTTTTCTAAAGGCGTCACCCGGATTTGAACCGGGGATAAGGGTGTTGCAGACCCGTGCCTTACCGCTTGGCTATGACGCCATATCATATTAATATAATATGTGTTTTTTTAAAAATCATAACTAAAAAGTCTGATTTTGCAATCAAGAGACGTAACAAATACGTCTCTTGACTGATTTTGAAGCGGAAGACGAGATTCGAACTCGCGACGTTCACCTTGGCAAGGTGACGCTCTACCACTGAGCCACTCCCGCATAATTCGCCCGGTCAAATGAGGTGTCTCATCCAACCGACGAATGATAGTATATCATATTGGAATCCTTTTGTCAACACTTTTTTTCAAAAAAGCAAAAAAAGATTTTACAAATTCGCTGAATTATTTTGCACAAATTTTATAATAATGGAATAATATTTGACCGATGCATTGAAAAATGGTCAGAATATATGATAATATGTCTTTAAAAATACGAACATCTCAAATGAAAGGAGAATTTATATGTCAAATATATGGCATGATATATCACCGAAAAGAATAAATCCCGAAGATTTTATCTGTGTTGTGGAAATTTCCAAAGGAAGCAAGAAAAAATATGAACTGGATAAGGAAACAGGCTATCTGATGCTTGACCGCATACTCTATACCTCAACCCATTATCCTGCAAACTACGGTTTCATTCCCCGCACCTATGGCGACGATAATGACCCCCTTGATGTGCTTTTGCTGTGTTCTGAAAAGATTCAGCCCATGACTCTGGTAAGGGCATATCCTATCGGGGTAATTTCCATGATTGATAACGGCAGAAATGATGAAAAGATAATTGCCATACCCTTTAATGATCCCAATTATAATATGTATAGAGATATCACAGAACTTCCCGGCCACGTTTTTGAAGAAATGAGCCACTTTTTCACCGTATACAAAAATCTTGAAAACAAAGATACGGCAGTAAATGAAGTTATGGGAAAGGGCGCGGCACTTGAGATAATTGAAAGTGCCATAGATAACTATATAGAAAAGTTTTGTAAATAAAGCATATTAGGACAAAAAAGACAGCATCACCAAGCCTTGAAAAAAAGTTTTTGAATGGTAAAATAAAAAGAAAGAGTACCTGAAAAGTAAAATTTCACATTGTATGAATTTCTTTTCTGATGTATACTGATTAAAACTTGGGCATAAAAAGGAGGAAACAAAATGATTTTCCCAAAACCAAAAGAAGAGACCTACCTTAAAGGTATATACAAAATGAAGGCATATGATGAAAATACAGATCTTTTATACCTTTTTGACAAGTACAAAAACGGCAATGAAGATCTGAAGGTAAAAAAGGATGAGAAATTTGGCGAGGAAGAGTATGCCATTTTGATAAATGAGGATGGAATCACCCTTACAGCATCTTCTGATGCAGGCATTTTCCGTGCTGTCACATCTTTGAAACAACTCATCGGAAAATTTGGATCGGAGTTGAGGTTTTGCGAGATTTTGGATAAGCCTGATTTTGAAAACAGATGCTATCTTCTTGATGTAAGTTATGGAAGAATGCCAAAACTTGAAACTCTTAAAAGATATGTTGACCTTATGGCAGACCTTAAATATAACGAATTCCAACTCTTTTTTGAGAGATTTGTTTTTGACTATAAGGCATTCCCGAAATATACCGAAGGGTTTGAATGTTACACTCCCGAAGATATGACCTGTCTCAATGACTACTGCGAAAAGAGATTTATAAAACTTGTTCCCTATGTGGGAAGTTTCGGACATCTTAAAACATGGCTTGATCAGGATGAGTTCAAGCACCTGAGAATTGGTGACGAAACCAGAAACACAGGCACAATCAATCCGCTTTTGCCTGAATCCTTGGAATTTCTTGACAAACTCTACGAATCAATTTTCCCCCTTTGCACATCTTCCGATATGGCAAATGTGGGCTTTGATGAAAGCGGCGGCCTTGGAATGTATCAGACAAAAGAGGTTTGCGAGGAAAAAGGGAAAGAGGCAGTATTTGTTGAATGGCTCAATAAAGTTGCCGACCTTTCAAGAGAAAAGTATGGAAGAAGATGTCAGTATTTTACTGATATGATACATAATTTCAAAAATGAGGACTATGTTTTTCAGAATGCTCCCAAAGATGCAATTGCCCTCATATGGGGATATGATCCCATTCCCACGGCAACAATGGAAAGATGGTGCTCGGCACTTTCAAGAAACAATGCACCTTTCTATGTTTGCCCAAGTTCAAGCACATGGGGATGTTGTACAAGCCGTTATGACGTGTTGACTTTCAATCTTCAGCTTTGTGCTGAAATAGGAAGGGACCATGGTGCAGTGGGATATATGTATACAGACTGGGGTGCAGGTGACGGTCACAACTCATTCCCTGTATGGAATCTTGTTCCGACGGCCCTTGGCGGTCAGTATGCATGGAATGCAGGAGCAAAACAGAATAACTATCTGATGAAAGCAGATTTCATAAAGGAATCAAAAAGATTTATTGATGAAAAATATTTTGACGGAAAACACATATCCGAACTTATCTACAGAATGGGACAGTATTACCTTCTTGAACCCGAAAGAATACCCGGTTTTTCAATGAGTATGCGTCTTATCGGCAACCCAATTGAAGAAACTGCACTTCCCGGCGATTTTGACCTTATGGAATGTGGTGATGATTTCTATTTTGATAATGTTTTAGAGTATATGAAAAAGGTGATTTCCGATGTTGAAAAAATCGACTTTGATGAAAACTTCAAACGTCAGATTCTTGTTAATGCAAATCAGGTTCTGATAGCGGCTGAAACCACCAAAATCAGATATAACAGATGTTCAACTGAAGAAAAAATTGATGAAATCATAAAGATGATTGACGAAAACCTCAAAGAGTATGATATTCTTTGGGAAAGAGAAAACTTCTCTGAGGGAAAAGACAACTTTATGAAAATGCTCCGAGGAAGAAGAGCAGACCTTTTGAGAATGAAAGAAAACGGATGCAAAATAGAGCCTATGACAAAATATTTCTACAGTAAATCAGGAGAACTTGATGTGGAAATAATTGAGGATGATACAGACAATAATGTGTGGCTCTGATAATTGGCTGACAGAAAATGTATAAAAGTTTTGAATCTTTTTCTGCTATATGAAAAAGAGACCGTAAAAAAATGAACCGACCTCCCAATCGTTAGATTTTGATATGTACCCAGTTTTCTGGACACATTATTTAACTAAATAATTAAGCATTCATGGATGCTTCTCTGTATACTACAGGAGGCATCCATTTTGTTTTGGCTTGAATTCTCCTATTGTTGTAATA